>NZ_JBHVSK010000021.1:0-106554 GCF_042885235.1 Paenibacillus sp. NPDC058071 | reverse complement strand
TTTCCTCATGATGTTCATTCCCCGTGTATTCTCGATAGTATGATTAAAACACAAAAACCCATAAGAGGTCACTTTTTTCAAAGTGTCCATCTTACGGGTTACAGTTCAGCTTTGCGGGTTTCTTTACTCTATGATCTGAACAGGGTTCGAACCTGTGACCCCCACCCTGTCAAGATGGTGCTCTCCCAGCTGAGCTATCAGATCACGTTGCAGCGACAAGTAATAATATATCAACAACCAGAAAAGAAGTCAATGTATTTTTTGTTCTGTGTTGTTCGTCTGTGATAATGTCACCCTATAACTGATCTGAGCTAATGTCACTATGTGACAAGAGACATTTGCATTGAGCAGTAAGGAACTGAAGAAAAAAATAAAACCATTAAAAAGCTAAAGAGAATTATTTCAAAGAACCCGGCAGCCGAACTGAAATAAGCTAAGCCGGGCTCGGTTATTCAAATATTACAATAACACTCTATATCAATATAGATGCCCTTGTTCTTCGCGGCTTCATTAATCGGGTCTATAAAGGCATCGTCCATACAATCTCTGCAATCCTTACACACGCCTGGCGGCTGTGCAGCTGTAAAAGTACATGGTCCGGCTTTACGTCTACGATGCTCCCTTCAATAGCGCCTCGCGTTGTTTCGAGTAGGACGCATCGGCCAATTAAGCGGCAAAGGGCCTCTACGACGTAAGGATCAATAGCCGAAACCGTAATAATTTGATTAGGATTAGTCTGGCTTGGACTTAGCTGATTGTAATTGTATGAATACAAAACTTGGATCACTCCCTGATGTTTTAAGCATTATATGTAGTTGCCTAGGTTTAGGAGTGGGCGGAGATCACAATACAAAATCCGAACCGAACTGCTTATGATTAAACCTTACTTAAAATGTTTGCTAAAGCAACCGTACCCATCACAAACAGAACAATGATAATCAAAAGAGCGATAACCACTATTTTGGACGCTTTCATGCTGACAGCTCCTTATTTATGTATGTCTTGTATGAGATTAGACGGTGGCGCTATGGATCAGGTTGCAACTGCAGCAGCTAACATCCGTAAGTTTGCACAAAAAAAGGATACCACGCAAGGAGGTATCCAGCTTACTAGAGGCTATTATTTTTCTGGTATAATGCCCAGTTTTTTCATTTCATCCAAGTAGACATAGAAATTGCCGTTTTTAATAACGAGCGTGAACTTTTTGCCGCTGAAATAAATCGTTTCCGAACGATCCTTAGTGGTATCCGGTTTATTAAAATAAATCGTGTCGCCGATTTCAATATGCTCTTTGATGACAACTTCCACATTGTAATCAAAGGCCAGCTCTTTTAGCGAGATCAACGATGTAGCAGCTTCGCCAGTTGAACCGCCGCTGCCAGAGTCAAGTGTAATCGTGCCGTTGTTGAAGCCTACTTTGTACCCAAGCACGTTTCCGGCTTCGCGCAATGGAATGTATGTATTGTTGTTATAAGTGATCGGTGCATTTTTCATATCGACTTTTTTGCCATCCACCTTAACGGTGTAGTCAGGACGGAGCAGCGCGGAGATTTTAGTAAAGCCTCCAGCTGCGAAAGCCGTTGCTGATGTAGCGAGCAGCGCGCCGGCTACGACGCCGACCAGCAGAGCGCGGATTTGTTTCATAAAGGAATCATTCCTTTCTCCTAATAGGATTACTCCTCTAGTATCGCTTCGTTTGACCCAGTTGTCGACCCTTTTTGTGAAGAAAAAATGAAAAAAGAGGCGGAAGTCGCTTCTATCAACGTTACAATCTGCTGTTTTTTAAGGCCTATAGTAATAACCCGGATAGCCGACCTCATAACCGTTGGACGTACCGGGGCCGGAACGGGAATGCATGGAGGCGACACAACCGTTTGATGAGCCGAGGAGTGAGATGAGGCCGAATGCCACCTATGCGTTTGAGCAATGCATTCGTCGGTAGGGCCGATAATGATTGTTTCGTTGTTTAAAGGCTTGAGCGTTTGCTTTAGCTGCTCCGGATTGAGGCAATACGTATGGGCCAACACTTCGATCGGTGTCTTCGTCAAAATGTCAGACCCGAAAATATATTCCGGATAAGGCGCATCGAAAATGGCCAGCAAATGGGTATTTTCGGATGTAGCGATCTCCCAGTGCCACCAGCCTTGCGGAATATTCGCCACTTGTCCGGGAGCGATATTGACATGCAGCAACTGGTTGTTAAAAGGATTGATAAACGAGACGGCGGCGGAACCGGAAATGCAGTAGACCAGCTCAGAAGCATTTTGATGGTAATGCGGCTCCACTACACGCCCTCTGCTTAAATAAATATCGAGCAGCGATACATTCCCAAGCGTATTGAGATTGTTGCGGCCTAGTTCGTTAATGTAATTTTGGGCATTTCGGGTCATAATTCGGTTCCCGTTGACGTCGAAAAAATATTGGACGTCCGGTTTTGTATAGTCCATATAGGACGTTGCCATCACTACACACCTCGTCGAAAATGTATTCCTTCCCTAAGGTATGGTATTCACCGTCGCCTCTTGCGTGACATTTCACCAGAATTGGCAGCAGAGACTCATATTCGCCGCAGTCGGCGCATACATCTACAATACTATACAGAATACGGAGCTTGCGGGCCCCAGGGCCGGGAAGCGCAGGGAGGCGTTCGTTTGGCGGCGGAGTATGCCCATTTGGCCATTTGGTTAATTGGCCTTTTTGGTATCGTCGTAACGGTAAGCGCTTTTGTGGCGAAGTTCGTTATGACCGATTCGTTAAATTATGACCAGCAATACTTATGGTTCAGAAAAGTGCCGGGGGACGGGAAGAAAAAAAGGTAATCAGTCGGCCTCCGCATTTTACAACACGTCACGTCATAAGGTGACGAAGGAATGGGCATGCTATTTTTTGGTATTGAAAAAAGGCTTCGTCCGGGCCGGCGCCCGGAACGGCCAAACCAAAGGAGCGTGCCATATCGATGAGTCCATCAAGCGAGGAACGCGAGCATTTTGTAGCGGTGCAAAAAAATGGAGACGGAGATTTGACGGCGTTCAAAACGTCTTCGGGCCGAACGCTGGATTACGACACGGCGCTGAATGAAGTGCAGGCCGGCAACATCGCGGGCGTAAATGCCTTTAAGGGCAGAGACGGCGAAACGTACATTCGCGGTGACGCGGACGGCGATCCGACGAACAATCTCGATCAGCTTCCGCTATTTTAACAGGAAAAAGGATGCGCAGCCGCGATGAACAGCGGAACGCATCCTTTTTTTATAGTTTGGAAAGACACCCTTTGAGTAACCTATAACAATGTTTTTATCCTTAGTCTTTTCCTAGGAGGAACACTACTATAAGAAAAGCTAAAAGAATCAGAGGTAATAACGAAAGAATCAATTGTTTTCTTTTATTTTTTATAACGGTTTTATCCTCACTAACACTCACCTGAACTCCTCCAATTCTATTTATGCATTATGGATGCGCAGCCGTGATGAACAGCGGACGCATCCTTTTTTTCGTTATACCGTGTACGTTTGTCCTTGCCGAACAAATGTCATTTTGCCGGTTCGCCCGATATAATCTTCCATATTGTCACCGTAATGCATGAGGAAAACCTTCGACTGCAGCGATTCCGGCAGTGTTAGCAGCTCGTCGAGACTGGCGTGAACGGCGCCCGGCGATAGGAGCTGACAGTCGTGGAAAAACGTTTCAATCCCTTCGCTTTCCAGCCTCTGCAGCAGCTCTCCATTGAATTTCATATCGGCCGAGTAGAAAAATCGGTCGTTGAAAATAAACGAGTAGCTCTGTTTTCCGGGAATGTGGTCGGTCTGGAGCAGTCGCACCGTCACGCCTGGATGCAGCTCGTTCGTTACACCTTCCTTAAGCGGTCGTACTTCAAAAAAATCATCCAGTGCCACAAGCGGCTCTTGCGTCAATCCGCCGCGAAGCGTCTGCTCCCACAAAGGCTCAATCAACGTCTCCGCTATGTACAGCACCGGCTTCCGGCCGTATACGAACATCATCTGAAAAGCATATTCTTCAAGCCCTCCGACATGGTCGCCGTGAATATGGCTGATCAGCACCGCGTCCAGCTCGGAAAAAGAAATTTCCGCCTCGTGCAGCGCTCTTGGCAATGTGATGCCGCAATCGACTAGCAGTTTAAAGCCCTCATGCTCGATCAAAGCGTTATTGTTATTATATTTTTTGGCAAAAGCGCTGCCTGTTCCAAGCATTGTAATATCCATCTCACAAGCCTCCCGTTTTGTGTCCGCGCAATTGCGAGTTAAAAGATAAATGCGCCGGCTTTCTTTCAATGTATCAAAAGCGAACCTGACTGACAAACGCCAGATACACTTTTGCCCAAGTCGACATATAATGCATCAGTTAGAACGGCAGGGAGGCAGAAGTGAAATGGTCAAAGGAAAAGGCAAGGTTGCCAAAAAAAAGCCGGCGTCGGAACGCAAGCAATTCCATTACAAGCTTGTACTATCGGATACCTGCGCCGTATGCAAAACGCCATGCGCGAGGGGAATGTCGTACTGGGCTAAAATGCAGCAGCCGGGAGCTGTCGGCAAAGGCGTGCCTTGCATTCTGACGCGTACGTACGGCTAATCTAAAAAAAATCATTTTCGACCGAAACTTTAGCCCGCTAGTCGAGTATAACCAAACATCCAGACAAACCGGATGGAGGGTTCTCAACGATGAAGTTCAGAAAGGTAGCCATTCTGCTCGTCCTGCTGTCGCTGTGCGGAGGCACGCTGTTGTATGCGGACTCGGCGGTTCAGAAGATACGGGTTATTTTGAATGGAAGCGATATCGACGAAGGCGGGATTATGGTCGACGGCAAGACGTATTTGCCTCTCCGTCAAGTGGCGAGCGGGCTGCAGGCCGTTGTGGCTTGGGACAATCAAAGCAAAAAAGCGACTCTATATAAACCGAACGTTCATATGGTATTGTTTCAAGACAACAAGGTGTTCGGTAATGTGACGAAGGGCCGTTATACGTTTAACGTACTGGCTCAGATCGACAACTTGACGACCGAGGTTGCGGCAGTCAAAGTATCGATTTTCGACCCGAACGGTACGGAAAAAGTGATTCAATCGCAAACGGTTGACATTAAGAAGGATAATTTCTGGTACCGTACCGAGGATTTCAAGTACAACTTCGATTTGGCAGGCAAATACTCCGTCCGCTTCTATATGAAGCTTAGCGCGGCAGACGAATGGACCGTCGTATCGGAGAAGCTTATCACCTCGCAATAATCGGTCAACGCCCCGTTATTCGCCAGCGAATAATGGGGCGTTTTCGTTTGACCACATACATTCCGCATGGTACGATACGAAGGTATGTATCTATTACTGAAATGGGGTATTTCTGCATGAGCGAGCATCAACATGATGAGAACTGTGGCTGCGGGCATGATCACGATCATGACCACGAAGAGCATGTATTCATAGTGGCCGATGACGAAGGCCAAGAGCGCGAAATGGTGATGGTCTATACGTTTGAATCGGAAAACAACGCATACGCGGTTCTGTTGGACCGCAACGATCCGGAAGCGGACGGCGTTATTTTCCGTTTTGAAGAAGAAGACGGAGAGTCGTTCCTCGTTGGTATCGAAGACGACGCCGAGTGGGATCGCGTTACGGCGATTTACGAAGAAATCGCCCGCGTGGAGAACGAATCCCAAGAAGGTTAATCGGCGCCTAGCCCGATTAATCGCGAAAACCGCTTGTCCGGCGGAGCGCTCTGTGAGCGTTCTGCGCCGGATAAGCGGTTTTTTATTTGCGTGGATTATAGTAGATAGTGCGGCCGTTAAAGAGCTTTAGCTCGGCTTGCCATTGCTTGGCCAAATATTTGCACAGCTCGTTTGCTTTCGATTTGTCGCCGTGGGTAGATTCGTCCGGTAGGACGACTTGAACGGCTCTGCCTTCCTCGGTGGTGCCAAAAATAATATATTTATATGACGGATGAGTCCCTTTCAAGTAAAACCAGCGATCGTCCTGCTTTGTTTCGATCGTGTACGGAAAAGCGGCGCCTGCGTAATCCCAATCTAGCTGCCGACCGGTCAGATCGGTTTGATCGCGGTAATGCAGCAGATTTTCTTTCAACTCCGACAGCGACAATTCCTGCCGGGAGGAGCCTTGCACAAGCTTAATGAAAGCGCTTTGACTCAATCGTCCCACCTCCATCCCCATCATAGCATGGCGAGCGTTTCATTTACAATAAGTGGAATGGGGGAGGATGGAGGAAAAGACAAACGCCGACTGAAGGACTGATAGAGCCCTTTCAATCGGCGTTTTAGCTTGTCTATTATTCTAATGGAACATGAAGTCTTTTTATTAGGAAATAGCCGTTTCCTCAACGATGACTTTCACGAATTCGATAGTGCGGTCTTCAGGACCTTTCACTGGCAGACCCACTTCGACGTGGTCGACGATATAGTCAATATTGTTTTGAGAGATAACCTCGCCCGGAAGCAGAATTGGAATACCCGGCGGATATACGTAGATGAATTCTGCAATGATACGTCCGGCCGATTCCTTGAACGGCACTACCTCGGTCTCGCCGTAAAAGGCATCGCGAGGCGACAAGCTGAGCTGCGGAATGTCGGGAATTTTTACGATCAACTCACGTGCTTCCGCACCTTCGTGGAAGGCATCGGATAAGCCGCGGAGCGCTTCGAGCAATTTTTGCACCGAATCGTACGTATCTCCCGGCGTAACTAGGCAAAGAATGTTATACATGTCGCTCATTTCAATTTCGACGTTGTAATGCTCGCGCAGCCAATTCTCCGTATCGTAGCCGGTAAGTCCAAGATGCCGGATATGAACGGAAACTTTGGTAGGATCATAGTCGTAGGTTGCCTCCGTGCCGAGAATCTCTTCTCCAAAGCTGTGGAGGCCTGGGATTTTATTGATTTCTGTTCGTGCATATTGTGCCAGCTCAATGGTCCGCTCAGCTATTTCATGGCCGTTGATCGCCAAATTGCGGCGCGAAGTGTCGAGTGAAGCCAGCAAAATATAGGAAGTGGACGTCGTCGTCAGCATGCTCAAAATTGTTTGGATGCGATGCGGATTAATCCGGTTGCCTCGCACATTCAGCACCGACGATTGCGTCATCGAACCGCCAAGCTTGTGCACGCTGGTCGCCGCCATATCCGCGCCGGCTTGCATAGCGGACATCGGGAGCTTTTCATGGAAATGAATAAGTACGCCATGCGCTTCGTCGACAAGGACCGGAATGTCGTAGCTGTGGACAAGGTCGACGATTTCTTTCAAATTGGTGCATACGCCGAAATAGGTCGGGTTAATGACCAATACCGCTTTCGCGTCGGGATGCCTGTCCAACGCCCGTTTCACCGAACGGGTCGTAATGCCGTGGTCGATGCCGAGGTTGGCGTCGCGCGCAGGGCTAATAAATACTGGCCGGGCGCCGGCAAATATGATGGCTGCCATAATCGATTTATGCACGTTGCGCGGAACGATAACTTTATCGCCCGGGGCGCATACCGACATGATCATCGTAATGATCGCACCGCTCGTTCCCTGCACGGAAAAATACGTATAATCCGCGCCAAACGCATCGGCTGCCAGCTTCTGAGCTTCTTCAATAACACCCGTCGGCTGATGCAGATCGTCTAGCGGAGCTATATTGATCAAATCGATCGACAACGCGTTATCGCCGATAAAATCGCGAAATTCAGCGTCGCTGCCGAGTCCTTTCTTATGTCCGGGAATATGAAATTGTACCGGGTTCTGCTCCGCATGGCGGCGGAGTGCGCTGAAGAGCGGGGTTTGGTTGTGATCCATCCCTTACATCCCTGCCTTTCGGTCTCGTCAAATGTACAAACAAAGTTGAGTATAGCAAAAACAAGTCGGATTGCAAGCTTCATTTTTGCAGCCAAATGTTAGAACCCTATTCAGATGATTTGCGGCGGTATTTTGTTCTTCATTTGTTCATAACTAAGCGAGGGTCCGTTATGGTACGATAACGGATGGAGGGATTTTACATGCGTGATAAACGACTACTCATTGTTGCAGCCATTTTAATGACCACGTTTCTGGGATTCGGGATCATTATCCCGGTAATGCCGGAAATTATTAAGGCAACCGATCCTGTCGGATTCGAGAAGCATACCGGCTATATGTTGGCCGTCTATTCGGCGGTTTCTTTTGTTCTGTCTCCGTACTGGGGCGGTTTGTCTGACCGAATTGGCCGGCGTCCGATCATTTTGATCGGCGTAGTCGGCTTTGCAGCCAGTTTTTTGTTGTTCGGTCTCGCCTCGGGCAATATAACGCTAATGTATCTTTCCCGCGTTTTGGGAGGGTTGTTCTCGGGGGCGGTAACGTCCGTTATCGTCGCTTACGTCGCCGATATTACAGCGAAGGAAGAGCGGACGAAAGGGATGGCCGTTGTCGGCATGTCGATCGGCATGGGCTTTACGTTCGGCCCTGCGTTCGGCGGCTTCCTAAGCCTTATTTCGCTTGAAGCGCCGTTTTTTGCGGCATCGATTCTCGCTCTTATTACATTCTTGCTGGCTTTGCTGAAGCTGAAGGAATCGCTCAAGCCAGAGCAGCGGAGAACGGCAAAAGCGGGTCCGCGTGTCTCGCGTTGGACGGCCTTTACCGGTCCGCTTAAATATTTGTATATCTTAGCGTTTTTTGTAACGTTTACGCTGGCGGGACTGGAGGCAACGCTGCAAATTTTCGGTATGCAGCGGTTCGCGGTAACGCCTCTGCAGGTCGGCATTCTATTCTTCGTCTGCGGCCTCGTCGGCGCTCTTATTCAAGGCGGCGTCGTGCGCCGGCGCGTCAAGAAGGGCGAGGAGCCGAAATATATCGCGATTGGGCTGATCTTATCGGCCGCGGGCTTTTTCATGCTGCTAGCCGCTCATTCCTTATGGTGGGCGACGCTGTCGCTTGCCGTATTCGGCGCCGGCAACGCGATGATCCGTCCTTGCGTCACATCGCTTATTACGCAAAAAACGACGGTCGGACAAGGTGTTGCTTCCGGTTTAAGCTCGTCGATGGACAGCCTCGGACGCATCGCAGGTCCGCTGTTCGGCACCTTCTTGTTCACAGTCAGCATGGGCTTGCCTTATATTTCGGGAGGCGTGCTCTGTATAGCCGCGCTGCTGCTGTTAGCAAGATTCCGCCGTTTAGTCGATCAATCGGAATCGGAACAAACGGCTGCCCAGGAAGTTTAAACTTGTTCATTCATTTCCTAGTGTTCGAAAAAAAGAGCCTGTTCGAAGGATCATCAAGCTTGCGCTTGCTTCCTTCGGACAGGCTTCTTTTCTTTGCGGCGCTCCTATTTGCCAAACTTAGACTGCGCGATGTTTCTTTAATGCGACGATATTCAGCAGAGCGAACGCAAGTGAAAAGCCGGCCAGCACGGCAATATCGAGCGTTAGGTCACTCCAGCCTTCTCCGCGGATCATGATGCCTCGCATTGCATCCGCGCCGTAGTAAAGAGGCATGATGTAGCTTAATTTCTGCAGCAGCGGATGCATCGCATCCAGATTGAATAAGCCCGAGAAGAACGCCTGCGGCACGATAACAATTGGAATGAACTGAATAATTTGAAACTCGCTTCCTGCGAAGGAGGAGAGCAGCGTGCCCAGCGTCAGCGCTGTCAGCGACAGCAGCAAATTGACGGCAAGCATGGCTGCGATGCTGCCGACCATATGCATCCCAAGCACATCGACGGAGTACCAGGCGATCAGAGATGCTTGCAACAGCGTGAACAGGCCGAAACCGGCCAAGTAGCCGAGCACGATTTCACTGCGCCGAATCGGCGAGGCCAGCAGTCGTTCCAGTGTGCCGCTCGTTCGCTCGCGCAGAAAGGAGACGCCAGCCAGCAAGAAGACGAAGAAAAAGGAGAAGAAGCCGATCAGCACCGGTCCGAAGGAATCAAACGGAGCCATATCGGGACCGCCGTGCAAGTAATTCGGCTTGAAATCGGCTAGCGGCGAGCCGGATTGGAGCGCTGTCT
The DNA here is from genome assembly GCF_042885235.1 of Paenibacillus sp. NPDC058071. Classification (NCBI taxonomy): domain Bacteria; kingdom Bacillati; phylum Bacillota; class Bacilli; order Caryophanales; family Paenibacillaceae; genus Paenibacillus; species Paenibacillus sp. NPDC058071. Next base: position 96,583 of record NZ_JBHVSK010000021.1, on the reverse strand, counting down.
GCAGCGTTAGCAGCACGGCCCGGCTTTTGGATGGATCGCTGCCCTCCAGCGTCAGTGACGGACCTCCGTCCGTCCACAGGAGCAGCGCGTCGATCTTGCCTTCGGCGAGCGCCTGTCGGCCATCCTGCTCATTGTCGTAAGCGACTAGCTCAGCACCGTCGCCTACCTGAGCCAGCTTCTCTTCCGCCGTAGGAGGAAGAGAGGTGATGCCGATGATTGGCTGCACGGCTTGGCCGGCGAAGACGAACTTCATCAGCGTCAGGATCAGAAGGGGAGCAAGAAACAGCAGCGCCAGCGTTCTTTTGTCGCGGATGAACTGCTGAACGATGCGAATCGCCAATGCGCGAATGTTCATAAGGTTTCGCCTCCGTTTTCTCCGAACGCGATAAAGGCTTCTTCAAGCGTAACGGATCCGGTACGCTTCAGCAGTTCGGCAGGCGAGCCTGCGGCAATGAGCCGGCCATCTCGCAGCATGCCGAGCCGGTCGCACTTCTCCGCCTCATCCATCACATGCGTCGTAACGATTAACGTAACGCCGCTTGTGCGCAGCGCCGCCAGCTCCTGCCAGATCGACTGCCGCAGCAGCGGGTCGATGCCGACTGTCGGCTCATCAAGCACGAGCAGCTTAGGCTCGTGCAGAAGCGCGATTGCGAGCGACAGGCGCCGCTTCATGCCGCCGGAGTAAGCTCCGACTTGTTTGCCAAGTTCACCGGTCAAGGCGACTAGCCCGGCGGAGGAGGCGATTCGCTCCTGCAGCCGCTTGCCCTTCAAGCCGTACAGCGCTCCGAAAAAGGCCATATTTTGCTTGCCGGTCAGCTCGTTATACAACGCGTCGGATTGCGCCATATAGCCGATTTCCTTCAGGACGCTCAAATCGGGTACGGGGCTGCCGAAAACAGCGGCTTGACCGGCATCGGCCCGATCAATGCCAGTGAGAAGCTTAATCAGTGTCGTTTTTCCGGAACCGGAAGGTCCAAGCAATCCGAACAATTGTCCGGCCGGAATAGACAGCTCGACATGATCGATAATGGTTCGGCCCCCATGTCGGCGGACAAGTCCGGCAGCTTCGACGGCTGGCGGCGGTGCAGCGGCGGGCATAGACGTCACGCTCCTTCATTTGGAATGGAGAGGAAAAAGCATCTTTTATTCCAATATACAAAAATGAGGCGCAGGATTGAAGAGCGATTTTACGGTTCAATACTGAAATCTGTGTTTGACATTAAGCGAGGGCAAGCGCTGCGGGTCAGAGGGTTCTTCCGATGCCATTAAAGCCTGATTCCTTTACTATACGGATGTTTGTGGTAGGAATCTGGCTTTAAAAGCGACCACTATCGTTTCTCTAGAATCCCTCTGACCCTCCGCTGCTCTCTCCTTGTCAGTCGACAACTGATTTATAAGTTTGAACCATTTTACACATGAAAAAACCGGCCTATGCGGTCAAGCACAGGCCGGTTAAATTGTCTATTATTTGCTATACGAGGGAGAGCCGGTAAAGCGGCATAAGCGCCTCGAATGTGGAAGCGGCCATTTCATACAGCGCCTTGCCGTCCTTCAACAACGGATCGCCTACCGGAATATGGCGGCCGACGAGAAGCTCGGCTTTTTGCACGTCGCGGAAACGGGTAAGCGCGTCCTTCCAAGCCTGCTCATCCATTTGATCTACAGACAGCGATTCTTTCTTCGTATGATCGAGCGAAATCCGGTAACCGGCTGGAATCGAAGCTATGACGTCGTCGATCTGGTTCAAGTAAGCCTGGGCGATCGTTTTCTTGTTCGGCGCTTCATAAATAAGCGCAAACCAGAGGAACAAATGGTCGTCGAACAGCCCAAGCTGAAAATGGGGATGCGCTTTATAGCCGCGTTTGTTGGCACAAACAGCAAGCCAGGTGTCCTTCGGCGGATTAACGGTGCGGCGGGCGTGCTTGGCGACGTGCAGAAACATTTCGTTGCCGGCGTGCACAGCCAGGTCTGTCGCAAGCGCTTCGCCGATTTGTTGGAATTTCGGCCGAATGAGCTGCTGAATGGCGGCCATCCGCTCCTCTAATCCTTCAATATGAAATACGTCGAAATCAGCTTGCTCGAAGCCAGCGAAAGACGGTGAGGACGATCCGTTTGTTGCAGTCGGTGTGTTTGTCGTCATGACGAGTTTCTCCTTTGCGGGATGAATTGGATGGATCTATTGCGTCAGCTTTAAATAGAAAATGGCAATTTGGGTTCGGTCGCGGAGCGATAGCTTGCCAAGAATTTCGGTAATATAGTTTTGACGGTCCCCTCGCTAAGAAAAAGAGAGGCCGCAATTTCCTTATTCGATTGCCCGTCCGCAATATGTTTGACAATCTGCTGTTCGGCTGCGGTCAGCCCGTAGCCGTCCAACGTTTTCTCCGGCGGTCGCGGCGCGTAGCGCGGCTGGTCGATGAAACCCGCCAGCTTGCGCGCAATGTCCGGGTGAATGAGGAACGAGCCTTCGTGAACCGTCTTTATGCCGCTAATGATTTGAGCCGGGGGAACGTTTTTCAGCAGGTAGCCGCTAGCGCCGTTGCGGATCGCCTGGGCGATATATTCATCGTCGTCGAAGGTCGTTAAGATGAGCACCTTCGGCGGAACGGGCAGCTCCCGCAGCAGCTTCGTCCCTTCGACGCCGTCGCATACGGGCATGCGGATATCCATCAGCACGACGTCGATCGGCCGTTCAGCGGCAAAGCGGGCTGCTTCGCTGCCATTGCCGCAAGTTCCAGCTACGATCAGCGCGGGGTCCAGCTCCAATATGACCTTCATACTTTCGCGAATAAAAGGATCGTCGTCGACGATTAATACTTGCAGCATCGTGTTTATCTCTCCTCCCGCGTCTTGGTCCGGGTCTCCGTCGTCTCGCCTGTTAACGGCACGATGCTCGTTATCGCGAATCGATCGTCTAGCCGCCACTCCAGCTTTCCGCCGATCAAAGCAAGCCGCTCTTTCATGCCCCGAATACCGAGTCCGGCCTCGATTTCCCCTTCGGGCAGTTTGCCGTTGTTGGATACAGTAAGGGAGGCTTCATTTTCCCGATAATCGAGCACGACGTCAATGGCGGTTGCTCCTCCGTGCCTGACGGCATTCGTAATCGCTTCGCGGGCATTGTTGTACAACATAAACTCAATGCTTGGATAGAGGGGCCTCGGGATGCCGCGCGCTTCGAAACGGACCGGAATGCCGAATGCCTCGCCGGATTCCGCGACAAGACGGTCCAGCGCATAGCGGCGAGCATCCCGATCGTCGGTGTCGGCCAACCTGCGCACCGTTCGGCGCATCCGATCCATGCTGTCTCCCAACTGATCGCGAATTTGCGTCAGCGTTGCTTTCGCTTTTGAGGGATCGATATCGAACAGCTGCAAAGAAGCCTCCGACATCATTTTCAGCCGTATGAGCTGATGGCCGAGGTCGTCATGAATCTGTTTGCCGATCCGGTTGCGTTCCTCGACCTGCGCGTACTGCTCAATTTGCGACGCATAGTCGAGCAGCCGCCGCCTCGCCGCTTGCAGTTGTTCATGGCTTTCCGCAAGCTCCTCGTAAAGCATCTCGACGTGGAGTCGTTTCCGCTCATAGCGGTTTACGATATACAAAATAGACGCCGTCATCGCCCAGATCAACAGCACCGCAGCGATGAGGAAGCGTTCGCGGTCGTGAAGGGCGAGCAGCAGGGAGGCTGTTCCCGCAATCGTCCATGCACCGGCTGCTGCGGGCGAAAGCTTCAAAGTATTGACCTTCAGCAGCGAGGCAAACGGCAGCAGAAACAGCATCCCTTCATAAAGGCTCGCGAACCAGCCGAAATAAATCCATTCGGCTATAAGCAAGACTGTTGCCGCTTTCGGAAACAAGTCGCCAATCCGGGTCAGCAGCAAAGCGAGCAGCGCTAGCGCCGTGTATTCGAAATAGGAGCCCGCCGGCAGCGTCAGCGCGGTAGCGACCGCCGGAACGGCGATCAGCAGGCTTCGGGTTCGCTCGAGAAGCACATTCATAGAACAGGATCTCCGAGTGCAATTTTGCTCCATTATAGCATTTACCACCGTGGCTGTCAGGCAAGTGCTGGCCTAACGGTGCAGAAGATGACTTTTGTCACCTTGGCGAATGACTTTCGATACCTGCGGCCTTGCGAAGCGGTTGGTACAATAAATGCATGGAATAAAGACAGGAGATGAACACCGATGAGTTTCGTGAAATTTCGCGAGGTTGTGAAAAAGTACGATACCGCTTTGACGGTCAATCATTTGACGATGGACATTGAAGAAGGAGAAATTTTCTGCTTGCTCGGACCTAACGGAGCGGGTAAAAGCACGACGATCCGGATGCTTTCCGGCCTGCTTGAGCCGAGCGGCGGCTATATTACGGTGGAAGGCTATTCCGTGCGGAAAAATCCGCTCGAAGTGAAGCGCAGAATCGGGCTGGTGCCGCAGGAGCTGGCGATCTATGAGACGTTAAGCGCGAGGGAGAACGTTGCCTTTTTCGCTAAGCTATACGGCTTGCGGGGCAATCTGTTAAAGGAACGCGTTGATGAAGCGCTGCGGTTCGTCGGCCTGCTGGAGCATGCCAAGCAGATGCCGGCTGCCTTTTCCGGCGGCATGAAGCGCCGGCTCAATATTGCTTGCGCCATTATGCATCGGCCGAAGCTAATTATTATGGACGAACCAACGGTCGGCATCGATCCGCAGTCACGCAATCATATTTTAGAGTCCGTCAAGGAATTGAATCGGCTCGGCTCGACCGTTCTGTATACCAGTCATTACATGGAGGAAATCGAAGCCGTATGTTCGCGCGTAGGCATCCTCGATAACGGGAAGCTGATCGCTTGCGGGACGAAGGAGCAGCTGAAGCGCCAATCCGAACGGGGCGAGGAGCTTATATTCGAGCTCGATCGGCAGCCGTCTGGTGCGCTCGTGGAAATAGAGGAGCATCCAAGCGTGCAGCGCGTTGCCGCTGAACCCGGCAACAGCGACGCTATCGCGGTAACGGTTAAGGAATCGACGACCGTTTTGCAGGATTTACTTTTTATTTTGCAAAAACACGGCGTAGCGCTTCGACGGCTGACGCGTCGGGAGCCGAATTTGGAGTCGCTGTTTCTGCAATTAACCGGACGCACGCTGCGCGACGAATAGGGGGGGAACGACTATGAGAACCTGGTGGATCACAGCCTGTGCCGAGCTGGTGAAGTACAGTCGCATGAGATGGGTGCTGGTCGTTCTGCTTGTTTTGCCTCTTGTCTTGATTGTGCTGCTCGGTGGCGCGTTCGATACGGATGCGAAGCCGGTAAAGGTTGCGCTGTATGTAGCGGATCAGGGCGAATTGGGCACGGCGGCCAGCGAATACTGGAACAGCCCGGACATAAAGCGCTATGTGACGATAGTTGAGACGGTCTCAGAGCGAGAGGTTATTGATTCGGTACAGGAAGGGGCCGTCGATTACGGCGTAGTCGTGCCAGCCGATTTCACCGCCCGCGCGCAAACGGGGCAGGAAACAAACTGGCTCGCTTATCCGGGAAGATATGCGAATAAAAACATAGCTGCAAAAACGATCGCGGAAGGGTATTTAAACGAGTTTAATGTACACTCTGCAGCCGCGGCCGTCCTCGGCCCGGAAGAGGCCGGTCTGCGAGCCGCCAGACCATCGGAAGATGGTCAGCCCCTTGCGATTGCCGGCAACTTAGGGACAGGTGACAGCGATCCTTTTCAATCGTTTTCTGCCGTTCAATATTTCGCGGTCGCTTATTTGAACATGTTCCTGTTGTACAGCAGCATGGCTGCTGCGCTTTCTTTAATTAATCAGAAGCGGGAAGGGACGCTGGCCCGCGTCTATTCACTGCCGACGTCGCTCAGAGCCGTTGTCCTCGGCATCGTAACAGGCGGATTGCTGCTCGGCATGCTGCAAGCGGCCGTCATCATTGGCTTTACCTCCGTTGTATACGGCGTTCACTGGGGCAGCCATTTTGGCTATATGGCGATTGTGTGCTTCCTGACAGCTGCGGCCGGTTCCGGAATGGCGATGATCCTCGCCTCATTTGCCCGAAACGCCAAGACTCTGCAAAGTTTGTTCGTGCTGGCTGCCTTTGTCATGACGTTTCTGAGCGGGGGGATGATTCCCGATATCGACAAGCTGGTTGGCGACGCTGGCAAATATACGATCAATTATTGGGCCAACGATTCGCTTCGCATGCTGATGAACGGAAATACGGATCAAATTGGAATGAATATCGGCATACTAGGCGCCATTGCAGCCGTCCTGCTCATTATTGCGGCCGTTTGTATGCCAAGGGTGGTGAAATACGATGCGTAGCATTTTACCGATTGCATGGCTTCTTGTTCGCCGGACTTTAGGCTCAAGACGCGGACTGCTGCTGAACGTCCTTTTGCCGGTTGCGGTGCTTTCGCTATTATCCTCGCTGTTCGTCGGTTCGGGCAGTGGTGTTCCGAACGTAGTGGTCGGCAATAAGGACACAGGCTACTTGGGGGCGTATATGGTCGATTCGTTGGCGCAGAATGAAGCCTATCGATTTGTTCCGGCAGCAGAGGAGAGCGAAGAGGGTATCAAGTCGGCGGTTGTGGACGGGAAATACGATGGCGCTCTGTTTATCCCTGCCAATTTCACAGAAAAGCTGCTCGCTGGCGAACGTCCTCAAGTAAGGATGTATCGCATGAACGTGCAAATCTGGAATGCAGCGCTGGAGACGGCTCTGCTTAACGAAACGAAAAAACTGGATCAAGCCGCTGCACTGCTTCGTCATGACGACGGAGCAACCGATCCGCAGCAGCTGAAGGAGCTGCTGAACAGATTGAACGGACACTCGGCTCAGCTGAAGGAGGAACCTATGCACCTGGGCACGATGCTCTCCAATCCGGAGATGATCGGCATTATGCTGATGTTTGTTCTGATGCTGGTCGGCCAGACGGTCGGCATTATGCTGGAGGATCGCGATCAACGGACGATGGCGCGCGTTTACGCAGCACCGGTCAAATCGCTTCATATTGCAGCGGGCAATTTCCTGGGGAGCGTCATCGTGGGCACGCTGCAGATCTCCATCATGTTTACGGTTATGCATCAGATGTCTGGCCTGCTGAAAGGTGTCCCGTTCTGGCCGCTCATGCTTGTTATGGAATGCTTCCTGCTTGCCGCTGTCGGTTTGGCGACGATGGTCGGCGGACTCGTCCGCAACAGCAGCCAGCTGAGCCAGATGAACACCTTGATCATCGTGCCGACGAGCATGCTGGGCGGCTGCTTCTGGCCGCTGTCGATTATGCCTGATTTTATGCAAAAGCTGGCCAACTTCACGCCGCAAAAATGGGCAATTCAAGCGGCCGACCGTCTCAGCGGCGGCGGCTCGATTATCGACATAGCTCCTCAGCTCGGTATTTTGCTGCTGTTTGCAGCCGTCTTGCTCGCTTTCGGAGCGGCAGTACTGCGGCCGAACCGTACGGCCTAAGCGTAGCGGACAGCATTGACAATTCCGCCTTCAAGCAGTAAATTACAATAAAATAACGGCTCAAACTTTTAATCAGTACTTGACGGAAAAGGTGAGTAAGCGGAGGGGCAGAGGGATTCTGGAGAAACGACAGTGGTCGCTTTTAAAGCCAGATTCCTACCGCAAACCTTTTTCTAATAAAGGAATCAGGCTTTAATGGCGATCGGAAGAACCCTCTGCCCCATAGCGCTACCTCTCGCTTGAAGTCAAGCACTGATTTCGGTTTTGAGCTTAAATAAACAAAAGCTATGACCAAGGTTATGACGTTCACCCGCGTCCGTCACAGAGAGAAAGCTCTAGGCTGGAAAGCTTTCATGTGCGGTTGAAGGTTTCCCTGCCTTGCGAGCTGCGAAACCGGAGAGCGCATGTCCGGTTTGTCGCCGGAACGGACAGTTCCGTTATGATAATGAAGAGCCTGGCCGTCCTGCGGCAGGCGATAATTAGGGTGGTACCGCGAGCGCATTCGTCCCTGACGAGTGCGCTCTTTTTGTTGTTCAACGATATAAAGGAGGAATGCAAGATGAGACAAAGCAAATTGCTGCTGCCGACGCTGCGCGAAGCGCCAGCCGAAGCGGAGGCTGCCAGTCATCGCCTCATGCTTCGCGCCGGGCTGATCAGACAATTGGCGGCAGGCATTTATACGTATTTGCCGCTTGGAAGGAAGGTATTGCGTAAGCTGGAGACGATTATACGAGAGGAGATGGACAGGGCTGGCGCTCAGGAGGTGCTTATGCCAGCGATGCAGCCTGCGGAGCTGTGGAAAGAATCGGGCCGATACGGCGTATATGGACCGGAGCTGATCCGTTTGCAGGATCGGCATGAAAGAGAATTCGCGCTCGGTCCGACCCATGAAGAGGTCATTACAAGCCTAATCCGTGACGAAATTTCCTCGTATCGGCAGCTGCCGGCCATTTTTTATCAAATCCAAACCAAATTCAGAGACGAGCGGCGGCCGAGATACGGACTGCTGCGAGGCAGAGAGTTTTTGATGAAGGACGCCTATTCCTTTGATGCCGACTTGGAAAGCCTTGATCGCAGCTACCGGGCGATGTACGATGCGTATCACCATATTTTTGAACGGGTGGGATTGACGTTCAGAGCGGTTGAGGCCGATGCCGGTTCGATTGGCGGAGAAGGAGGCACGCATGAGTTTATGGCGCTGGCCGATATCGGAGAGGATACGATTGCCGTATGCGATAGCTGCGGTTATGCGGCCAATCTGGAAAAGGCGGAGTATGCGCGATCGGCAGGTTCCAGCGGCGTGCATCCAGATGAAGCCGCCGGGGCGGGGCCAAGCCGTCTCCATACGCCGGATTTAAGAAAAATCGCCGAACTGTCTGATGCGCTCGGCATTCCGGCATCCGATTTCATCAAGACAATGATTTACAAAGCGGACGGCAAACCGGTAGCTGTACTGGTGCGCGGCGATCATGAGGTCAACGAAATCAAATTGCGTCATACGCTGGCGGCGGCCGAGGTTGAGCTGGCCGACGATGAGACCGTTGCGCGCGTAACAGGCGCGCAGGCTGGCTTCGCCGGACCTGTCGGGCTGGATGTGCCGATTGTAGTCGATGAAGCGGTGGCGCTCATGAAGGAAGGCGTTGTCGGGGCCAACGAGCGAGACTTCCATCTAACTGGCATACGGCCGGGAATCGACTTCCGCATCGACTACCAAGGCGATCTTCGCGAGGCGATGGAGGGCGACGGCTGTCCTCGCTGCCAAGAAGGCAAGCTCGGCTTCCGGCGTGGAATCGAGATCGGACATGTATTCAAGCTGGGCACGAAATACAGCGAGTCGCTCGGCGCCCAGTTCGCCGATATGTCCGGCGTGAATCAGCCGTTTATTATGGGCTGTTACGGCATAGGCGTATCACGGCTGCTGTCGGCGGCGCTTGAGCAGCATCACGATGGGGATGGCATCGTTTGGCCGCCTGCCATAGCGCCTTATGACGTTCACGTCGTACCGGTCTCAATCAAGGATGAGACGCAATCGGTTCTAGCCGAGGAGATCAGCAGAAGGCTGGAGGCGGAAGGCTTCGAGACGCTTCTGGACGACCGCGACGAACGCCCTGGCGTCAAGTTCAAGGATGCCGACTTGATCGGCATTCCGATTCGGATCGTTGTCGGCAAGCTGGCGGCTGAAGGCAAAGTCGAATGGAAACGCCGTGGTGCGACCGGTGTAGCCGCCGTTGCGACAGTTGAGGAGGCGCTTGCCGCCGTTCGCGGTCTTTACGGAAGGTAACCGAGATATATGTACGGGGATCAAGCTCTTGAGATTTTAGGGCTTGGTCCCTTTTTTTTCATTTGAGCCCGTTTGGGCTTAAAATTAGTCAATAATCCAAGTTGCCAGAACATAAGATGGAGTATAAGATAGGGATAAGAACAAATTGTCAGAACATTTCGTCAACTGCTTTAAGGAGGGATTGCCGTGAATAAGAGCTACGAAGTCGAATACTGCAATTTGGAGCTGCGATTTGAACGCCGGCAAATCCAAAACCTCATCCGCGATCTCATTCAGGAAGGGTACTCCTTGTACTGGAGCGAAACGGAGGGGCAGTTTCTTGTATCGATACGTACCGGCCGCAAGCTAGTCAAGCTTAGATTTCAGCGGATGAAGAACCGCTACAAAATCGTCGGGGATTACACCATTAAGGATGAAAAGCTGTCGGAGCTGCTTGAGAAGCTGATCAACGATACGCGGGGCCACGCGGTCGTCAAGCGGATCAAGGATCGTCAAATTGTCATCGAGAGCATTATGTTCGGCGAGATTATTCGACTTGTGGAGGTGTCCGGTATGGAACATCGGATTATTTATCAGAAGAAGCCATTTGTCACAATAGAGGAAATGATTAAAGCTTTTCAATCGAAGCGGGCAGAGGAGCGGGCGGCGGTGCTCCGTTATGAGCTCGATTACGAGCTGTCTGTCCTGTTCGAAGCGATGGAGCAGCAGAACGAGGAAGCCGCTTTGGCGTCCAAGGAGAAGCTGTCGGCGCTTCGTTCGGAAATGCTGCAGCTTGAATTGTAACGTCTTGCCGGCCAGTCTGCCTCACTTGCGAGTAAAAGGAGAACGGTCTATGCGACACGTATAGGCCGTCCTTTCGCGTGTCTGCCTTCATTTTATTGTATGCGCTTACATACTTGAGCGCAGACTTACGTACTTGCCGGCCAATCGGCAAACCTTCATAAAACGCAGATCAAACGATTATAAAATGTTCGGAAATAGTTTTCATCTCACCCTAAAAAGAGTAATATATAGCTATTGGTTTACCAAATTCAATGAAGAAGGATGGAAGAACCCTGATGTCTAAACAGCAAATTGGCGTTATTGGATTGGCGGTAATGGGCAAAAACCTGGCCCTTAATATTGAAAGCAGAGGATTCACGGTATCGGTATACAACCGTTCCCGTGAGAAAACGGATGATCTCGTTAAAGAAGCGGCAGACAAAAACCTCGTTCCATACTATTCGGTCGAAGATTTTGTTAACTCGCTCGAAGTGCCTCGCAAAATTTTGATCATGGTACAAGCTGGCGCAGGTACGGATGCTACAATCGACTCGCTGCTTCCTTACCTGGATCAAGGCGACATCATTATCGACGGCGGCAACGCTTACTTCCCAGATACGCAGCGCCGCAGCAAAGCGCTTGAGGAAAAAGGGTTCCGCTTCATCGGCACCGGCGTTTCCGGCGGCGAAGAAGGCGCGCTGAAAGGCCCTTCCATCATGCCGGGCGGACAAGAGTCGGCCTACAAGCTGGTCGAGCCTATTTTGACAGCTATTTCTGCAAAAGTGGGCGAAGACGCTTGCTGTACGTATATCGGTCCAGACGGCGCAGGCCACTATGTGAAAATGGTGCACAACGGCATCGAGTACGGCGATATGCAGCTGATCTGCGAAGCGTACGATCTGCTCAAAAACGTGCTTGACGTAAGTACGGAAGAACTGCACAGCATTTTCTCCGAATGGAACAAAGGCGAGCTCGACAGCTACCTGATCGAGATTACTGCCGACATTTTCTCGAAATACGACGAAGAAACAGGCAAGTCGATGGTAGACGTTATTCTCGACTCCGCCGGCCAAAAAGGCACAGGCAAATGGACAAGCCAAAGCTCGCTCGACCTGGGCGTTCCGCTTTCGATCATTACGGAATCCGTATTTACGCGCTTCCTTTCCGCAATGAAAGAAGAACGCGTTGCGGCAAGCAAAGTGCTGAACGGACCGGAAAAGGTTGCCTTCCAAGGCGACAAAGCGGCTTTCATCGAGTCGGTTCGCAAAGCGCTGTTCGCGAGCAAAATTTGCTCCTACGCGCAAGGCTTCGCGCAAATGCGCGCAGCTTCCGACGAGTACGGCTGGAACCTGCGTTACGGCGACATCGCGATGATCTTCCGCGGCGGCTGCATTATTCGCGCCGGCTTCCTGCAAAACATCAAGGATGCGTATGACCGCGACGCGAACCTGCGCAACCTGCTGCTTGACCCTTACTTCCAAAATATCGTCGAGTCTTACCAAGGCGCATGGCGCGAAGTGGTTGGCACGGCGGTGGCGAACGGCGTTCCGGTTCCGGCATTCGCAAGCGCGCTGGCGTACTTCGACAGCTACCGCTCCGAGCGTCTTCCAGCGAACCTGCTGCAAGCGCAGCGCGATTACTTCGGCGCCCATACGTTCAAACGCGTGGACAAAGAAGGCTCGTTCCACTACAACTGGCTGCAATCCTAATCGGCTGGGGGGAGCGAAGGGGGCTTACCGTTCGGTTTGTCCGGCGGTCCCGGCTTCTTCCTGCACGAACAAGCCGTACGACGCTTCCAGGAGGCAGCTCCGCAGCCTGTCCGCTTCATGAGCGGTGCAATGTCTGCGGTGGATGAGCGCCATGGCGGCTTCGGCGAAGTAGTAATAGTTTTTCAATAAGCGCGGCGGCGACAGATTCAGGAAAGCGGGATCTTCGTCAGCCGCCTTTTTTTTAATGTAGCCGAGCATCCAGATGACATCTTCGCGGCAGAGCGGATGATCCGGGTTTAAAATTTGGTTGACCCGCCGCTCTGTCGGATGCGGGCTGCCCCAATCGCGTTCGCTTGGCATGTGTTTCTCCCTCCTCTATATCGGCTCTAGCATTAATAACATGCTTACGGCATATGCAACTTTTTTATACCCTATTCCTTCTAAAAAATGATATGATGTGAGGGATAAAGTTTCGGAAAACAAAGGAGCTTCACATTGGAAGAGATGGAACGGCAAGCGCATCGCAAAATTGTATTGGTGGGATTTATGGGCACCGGCAAATCGACAGTGAGCAAGCTGATCGCCGAACGGCTCGGCTGGGAACGCTTCGACTCGGACGAGGAGATCGAGCGCCGCGAGCGCAAGCAGATCCCGCAGCTGTTCGAGACCGTCGGAGAAGCGGGCTTTCGGGAGATCGAAAGCAGCGTCATCGATACGCTGCTTAGCGGACCGAATGATGCGGTCATCGCTACCGGCGGCGGGGCGGTGCTGCTCGAGCGCAATCGCGAACGGATGCTGGCGAACAGCTATGTCGTCGCTTTGACGGCGTCGGCCGAGCGAATTATCACTCGCGTGAAGTCGGATACATCCCGTCCGCTGCTGCAAGGAGATGTGGCTGCCAACGTGCACCGCATTATGGAGCAGCGCAAACACGCCTACGACTTCGCCCACCTGAAGCTCGATACGAGCGGAATGTCGGCTTTCGAAGCGGCAGACGCGATCATGGAACGAATTAACTACTAAATAACCGGACCGGCAAGCGGCCTTTTACGGTGAATATGAAGGAGACATGCTGCACAATGGACGTTATCGTTACCCCTACGCCCGAGCTGAAGGGCAATATTCAGGCGCTTTCCTCCAAAAACTATACGACGCGCTACTTGCTCGTCGCTGCTTTGGCCGAAGGTACTAGCACGATCTATTATCCTGCGCACAGCGAAGACAGCGACGCCATGCGCCGTTGCATCCGCGACTTGGGAGCGGTTGTAGAAGAGGACGACGAGAAAATCGTCATCACTGGTTTCGGCCGCAATCCGAAGCCGGCCAATCAGCTCGACGTCGGCAATGCGGGCGCGGTATTGCGCTTTCTGATGGCTATCGCTTCCTTGTGCCCGGACGTTACGTTTATTAACCGGTACCCGGATTCGCTCGGCAAGCGTCCTCATCAGGATTTGATCGATTCGCTTGAGCAAATGGGCGTAAAGATCGAACATAACGAAGGCAAACTGCCGATCCGCATTCAAGGCGGTCAGGCTAAGGGCGGCAAGATTCAAGTATCCGGCAATGTCAGCTCGCAATTTTTGAGTGCGCTGCTGTTCCTGACGCCGCTACTGGCGGAGGACAGCGAGATTGAAGTGCTGCACGACTTGAAATCGAAGGTCGTTGTCGGCCAAACGCTCGAAGTGCTGGAGCAAGCGGGCATCGTCATCCATGCCAGCGAAGATCTAATGCATTACCGCGTACCGGGCAACCAGAGCTATGCTGCGAAAACCTATATCGTTCAGGGAGACTATCCGGGATCGGCGGCTATATTGGCTGCTGCGGCTGTTACCCAATCGGACGTTATCGTCAATCGGCTTGAAGAGAAAAGCAAGCAGGGCGAGCGTGCAGTTGTCGACGTGCTGCGCATGATGGAGACGCCGCTTACGCATGAGGGCGGTATTGTACATGTTAAAGGCAACGGCAAGCTGAAGGCAGTCGAGTTCGACGGCGACCAAGCAACAGACGCCGTGCTCGCGATGGTGGCTGCGGCGGTGTTCGCAGAAGGCACTTCCCGTTTCTATAATGTCGAGAACTTGCGTTACAAGGAATGCGACCGCATTACCGATTACCTGAACGAGCTGCGTAAAGCAGGCGCGAACGTTGAAGAGCGGCAGGCGGAAATTATTGTCCACGGCCGTCCGGAAGGCGTCGAAGGCGGCGTCGAGATTAATGCCCATTACGATCACCGCGTCATTATGGCGCTGACGGTTGTTGGCTTGCGCGCTAAGCAGCCAATCCGCATTCGCGACGCGCATCACGTTGCCAAGTCGTACCCGATTTATTTCGACCATCTCAAAGCGCTCGGCGCGAACGTAGAATGGGTAGAATAAACGAAGCCGGCTAGTGGAAGCGGCGAAGGAGGAGAAGCAAGATGACATTTGTAAACCCGTCCCGCGACGACATTAAAATCATTTTGGAGCAAAGCGACGTTATTGCCGTCGTCGGCTTGTCCGACAAGCCCGACCGGACATCGTACATGGTATCGGAAGCGATGCAGGCGAAAGGCTATAAAATCGTGCCGGTCAATCCGAATGCCGATGAAATATTGGGTGAAAAGAGCTATAAGACGCTGGCCGACATTCCGTTTAAGGTCGACATCGTCAACGTATTCCGCCGTCCGGAGCATACGCCTCCGGTTGCGGAGGAAGCGGTCGCCATCGGCGCCAAGACGCTGTGGCTGCAGCTTGGCATCGCGAACGACGAAGCGGCTGCGACTGCAGCAGCAGGCGGACTTCATGTCATTATGGACCGCTGTATTAAAGTGGAGGATTCCATTCTCCTGCCTGCGGGCAAATCGAATCGGTAAAACGAAAGGACGGGCGACAGCGCCCGTCTTTCCTTTTTGACAAAACGGCGGGGAACCCTTACCATCAATATAGATATTGGGTTGTCAGGGGGTGCAGCATTGAATTTTTTAGGAAGCCTGCAGCAGCTCGGAAGAGCGTTCATGCTGCCGATGATTGTGCTTCCGGGAGCGGCTATATTTTTGTTTCTCAGCCAGCTTCCTTGGGATTATATTGGATTGCCGGCGATGTCGGGTTATTTGGAAGCGGCCAGCCAAGCAATTTTTGACTACTTGCCTTACATATTTGCGCTCGGCATTTCGCTTGGTCTGACCGGCAACGCGCTTGCCGCAGGCATGGCCGCGATGGTCGGGCTGGTCATATATACGGCGATTACCGGCATGGCGGACGCACGCATTGAGCCGACCGTTTTTATCGGATCGCTGATTGGGATTGTATCCGGTTTCAGCTATGAGCGGTTTAAAAATTTGCGGCTCCCCGAATATATTCAGTTTTTTGGTGGTCCGCGGTTTGTGCCGCTGTTTGTCAGCTCGCTATCGGTGCTTTTATCTATCGCCATGATCGGCATCGCGCCGTTTATTGAGAAAATGCTTGTCGAACTGGGCGACGTCGTGGCGTCGGGAGGCGGCTTCGGCGTTTTTCTCTACGGATTTGTTCATCGCATTCTAGTCGTATTTGGCCTGCATCATTTGGTCAGCCATGTGTTCTGGTTCCAGATCGGCGGCTATGAGACAGCGGATGGCTCGATGGTGTACGGCGATTTGCCGCGCTTTTTCGCCGGAGACCCGACCGCAGGCTATTTCATGAGCGGGATGTATCCGACGATGATGTTCGCGCTTCCGGCGATCGCATTTGCAATCATCCATGAAGCCCGCGAGGATTTGAAGCCGAAGATCCGGAAAACGTTCCTGTACGCCGCGCTTGCTTCGTTTCTGACGGGCGTAACGGAGCCGGTGGAGTTTGCATTTCTGTTCGTCGCGCCTTATTTGTTCGTCTTCCATGCCTTTTTGTCTGGTATCGTAATGTGGATCACCTACGAGCTCGGCATTCGGCACGGCTTCTCGTTCTCGGGAGGCGCGATCGACTTTATCATTAACGAGCATTTGGCGACGAGAGGCTGGCTGCTTATTCCGATCGGAATCGTAGTCGGCATCGTTTACTACGTCTTATTCCGTTGGGCGATCAACCGTTTCCGTATTCCAACGCCGGGCAGGGAAGAAGGCTCGCAGCTCGACGAGTGGGCGGGCGATATTCCTTACCGTGCGCCTTTAATTTTGCAGGCGATTGGCGGCAAGGACAATATTGTGCAAATGGAGTCCTGTATAACACGGCTGCGGTTGAAGGTTAGCAATGAGAAGCTTCTTGATACGAATGCCTTGCGCAATTTGGGGGCGGCGGGGGTTATTCGGCTCGGCGGCGGCAACGTGCAGGTCGTATTTGGTACTTATTCGGAGCTCATTCGCGCCGAGATGATCAAGACAATTCAGCGTGACCAGGAGCAGGTGTTGTTCAGCTCGCCGATGCAGGGGCGGATGATTCCGCTCGAGGAAGTGCCAGATCCGATTTTTGCCGGAAAGATTGTTGGACAAGGGGTTGCTTTTATCCCGGATAAGGGCGAGCTTGTGTCGCCGGTAAAAGGCAAGATCGTTCATATCTATCCGACGATGCATGCGCTAGGCATTCGGACGCCGGAAGGGCTGGACGTGCTGCTGCATGTCGGCATCGATACGTCTCAGCTAGAGGGGAAAGGCTTCTTTCATGCGATGGTGAAGGAAGGCGATGACGTGCTTCCGGGCGCGATGCTGATTCGCTTCGATTTGCAGCGTATACGAAAAGAAGGCAAATCGCTGGCAACGCCGATGCTTATTACGAATCCGGATATGGTTCGTTCCTGGCGATTTGCGCCGTATAAAGCGGTGAAGAGGGGCCAGGCGTCGGTCATGTCCGTTGTGCTAAAAGAGAGAAATAGTGGAGGGGAAGGGCCATGATTCAAGGAATAGGAGCGTCTTCGGGCATTGCGATCGGCAAATCGTTCGTGCTGCCAAGCTGGGAATGGGAGTTTCCCGAGCAGCGGGTCGACGTCGCCGACTTCGCCCGTGAATTCGAGAGGGTTTACGAGGGAATTCGCACGTCGAAGCATGAGATCGAGCAAATGAAGGATGAGCTCCGCGAAGTGGTCGGCGCGAGTGAAACGCAAATTTTCGACGCTCATTTGGCTATATTGGATGATCCGGTGTTCATGAACGAAGTTCAAGGCATTATCCAACGTCAATATAAAGCGGCCGAAGTCGCCGTCAAAGAAGCGATCGATCATTTCGTCACTATGTTCGACCTGCTTGACGACGAGTATATGAAGGAACGCGCGCTTGATATCAAGGATGTCGGGAACCGGCTGCTCAAGCATTTGCTGGGCGCTCCAGAAATAACGCTGCCTTCTGATACTCTGCCTTTTATTCTGGTTGCCCGTGAGCTTTCGCCTTCGCAGCTGGCGCATATCAATCCGCATAACGTGCTTGGCATTGTGACGCTCGTCGGCAGCGCTACTTCTCATTCCGCAATCATGGCCCGCGCGCTGGGCATCCCGCTTGTCGTAGGCGTTGAGGCGAAGCTGGATGAACCGATCGTGACCGGTCAAACGATTGTAATCAACGGCACTGACGGCTCGCTATATCTCGAGCCGGATCAAACGCTGATCGACCGTTATACGGAGCTGCAGTCGCAGCAGCAGAGAGCACGCGAGCAGCTAAGCAGCATTGCTGGCCACCAATCGGTAACGCCGGATGGAAAGCGGCTCGAGCTTGCGGCCAATATCAGTTCCTATAAGGAACTGGAAATTGCGATGTCGAGCGGGGCGCATGGCGTCGGATTGTTCCGTACAGAGTTTTTATACATGGACCGCAATCGTTTCCCGAAGGAAGAGGAGCAATTCGAAGTGTACCGCAGTGTAGCCGAGAGGCTGGATGGCGAGCCGCTTATTATCCGTACGCTCGATATTGGCGGCGACAAGCAGCTTGATTATTTTAGCATGCAGGAAGAGGATAACCCGTTTCTTGGCTACCGCGCTATTCGCATCTCCTTGGATCGGAAAGACTTGTTTAAGGTGCAGCTGCGCGCTGTGTTGAGGGCGAGTCATTACGGGCAAGTCAGTCTGATGTATCCGCTTATCTCCTCGGTGGAGGAGGTGCGGGCGGCCAACGCTCTGCTTGAGGAGGCAAAGCGCGAGCTTAGGCAGGAGGGCCTCCCGTTTGACGAGGGAATGAAGGTTGGCATAATGATCGAAGTGCCGGCTGCGGTTCTTATCGCCGATTTGCTTGCCAAAGAAGTCGATTTCTTCAGTATCGGCACGAACGATCTCGTTCAGTTTACGCTTGCGGTCGATCGGATGAACGAAGAAATATCGCATTTATACGAACCGTTCCATCCAGCTATTTTAAGGATGCTGAAGCTGACGGCGGAGGCCGCAAAGCGAAACGGCATTAAAGTCGGCGTATGCGGGGAGCTGGCTGGCGATCTGCGCGCGCTGCCGATTTGGCTGAGCCTGGATGTCGATGAATTGAGCATGTCGTCGCATTCCATTTTGCAAGTCAAAGAGCGGCTGCTGGTGACGAGGCAGGATGAAAGCCGCGAACTGCTGCCGGAGCTAATCGGCTGCATGACAAGCAAAGAAATTCATGAGCGGCTGGAAAGCTTCTCGGCTCGGATTGCGAAGGGTGAAGCTTCGACTTCCTAGACGGCGGATGGTTACTGCTTAGCTTATGCGTTTGCAGTTGATGGTTGCGGTGATTGGAATACGTAGGAGAAGGCAGCAGTATTGCCTGAAATGCCCGGCTCGTGCACGCAAACGGCTGGTTGGAGTGATTGGAGCTCGAAATAACTGCCAAACGGCAGTTATTTGACCTCTGTCGAGCAAAATGGAGGAAATAACTGCAAAAAGGCAGTTATTGCTTAAGGCGGCGGAGGCAGCGTAAAATAGTTTGTGTACCAAAATTTGTGGCCTAGCCGGGCACAAAAAAAGTAGGGTATCCTCGGGGGTGTCTAAGCCACCAGAGAAAGGACCCTACTCATGACTAATATACCCGAAAACATGCTCACTAATCTATTTGAAAATCTTGTTACCGAGTTCGTACAGGACAATCTCGAACGAATCATGCGTGCTGAGATCGCAGCCTTCATGGAATCGGACGAGGGAGACCGGCACAATAGCCGCAACGGCTACTACAAGCGAACCTTGCACACGAAATACGGCAATATCGAGGATTTGTCAGTCCCACGGGACCGCAACGGTCAGTTCCAAACGCAAGTTTTCGAACCGTATCAACGCCGTGACGGCTGGTTAGAGGAGGCTGTCATTCAAATGTACAAGAGCGGCATGGGAACCCGTGACGTGGCTCGCTTCATCGAAAGCATGTTTGGCAGTCATTACTCCCCGACCACGGTCAGCAACATCACGGCTACGGTGCTTGAAGACATTACGAACTGGCAGGAACGTCCGCTCTCGAAGCGCTATTCCGTCATCTATTTAGATGGGTTGTACGTCAAACTCAAGCGCAGCAAGGTGAGCGGTGAGGTCATCTACTTCGCCATGGGCATCGACGAAGAAGGACGCCGGCAGATCCTCGGATTCTACGTGGGAGGCCAAGAGAGCTCGAATGGCTGGCGTGAAGTCCTGAAGGATCTATACAGCCGCGGGGTTCAGGAAGTGTTGCTCGGCGTATTCGACGGACTCCCTGGACTGGATGAAGCTTTTCGGGAGACTTATCCGAAGGCGGATGTTCAACACTGCATCGTGCACAAGGTCCGCTCCACCTTCCCTAAGATTCGGCTCGAGCACAAAACCGACGTCATCAATGACCTGAAGACGATCTACAACGCGGCCGACCATGACATGGCGCTTGCCGCCTTTGACACGGTAAAAGCCAAGTGGGGTAAGCTTTACCCGAAAGAAATGAAGTCATGGGAAAACCAACTGTCGACCTTGCTGACGTTCTACAATTACCCGGAGGCCATTAAAAAGGCAATTCACACTTCGAATGCGATCGAGCGCATGAACAAAGAATTTCGCAAGCGTCTCAAGCCCATGAACAGCTTAACGAGCATAGATGCTGCTGAGAAAATTGTGTACTTGCAATGCATCGAATATAACGAAACGTATGCGGAACGCATCATACCGGGATTTGCTGTGCCTGAAGTTAAACAGAAGCTTGCCGAGATGTTCGAGCAACGTTATCCTCAGTCCGTTCAGTAACTCATATCCGTTGTCTCCATGGATATTCCTACCGTCTTACACAAACTTCTTGACGCTACCAAGGCGGAAGCGTGAATGGCTGATTGGAGCTCGAAATAACTGCCAAACTGCAGTTATTTGGCCTCTGTCGAGCAAAAATGGAGGAAATACCTGCAAAAAGGCAGTTATTGCTTAAGGCGGAAGCGTGAATGGCCGGTTGGAGCTCGAAATAAGTGCCAAACGGCAGTTATTTGACCTCTGTCGAGCAAAAACGGAGGAAATAACTGCAAAAAGGCAGTTATTGCTTAAGGCGGAAGCGTGAATGGCCGGTTGGAGCTCGAAATAACTGCCAAACTGCAGTTATTTGTCTCTTGTCGAGCAAAAACGGAGGAAATAACTGCAAAAAGGCAGTTATTGCTTAAGGCGGAAGCGTGAACGGCTGGTCGGAGTTCGAAATAACTGCCAAACTGCCAAACTGTTAAGCTGAAGCTATTGATTCGAGGGTAGGGTAAGCACCGGGGGATAGGGCGATATTTATTGTGTGGCGGCAGAGTGGTCCACAAAAGAAGTCCAATTCGCAGAAATAAATCTCCATTGCGAGTGAACCCATATTATCGGAATCTACTCTATAAAAAAATTCAGGCTGTCGAGACAAGCTCGTCAGCCTGAATAATCATAGAGCAAGAATTGAACAAGCTCAGAAGAAGCTCAGAACAAACTCAGAACAAACTCAGAACAAACTCAGAACAAGCCCAGAACAAGCTCAAAACAAGCATTTAACAAAGCTAGAGCAAGCATAGAACAAGCATTAAACAAGCATTAAACAAACAACGTAAAAGCTTTGAAGCCTCAAGCAAGCGTTGCAAGCTTACGCTTGTTGCTCCAAGGCATCGACGAAGGCTTTAGCGTACGGCGGGAGATCCGGCGGACGTCTCGCCGAAATGAGGTTGCCGTCGACGACGACCGCTTCGTCGAACCATTCCGCGCCTGCGTTTTCCATGTCGTCGCGGATGCCTGGTGTGGAGGTTACTTTGCGGCCTTGCAGTATTTTCGCCGAAATGAGCACCCAGCCGGCATGGCAGATTTGTCCGATCGGCTTGCCTGCTGCATCCAGCTCGCGCACGAGCTCCAGTACCTTCGGATATCGGCGAAGCTTATCAGGCGCCCAGCCGCCCGGTACGAGCAGTCCGGCAATTTCGCCCCCGTCAACCTCGTCAAAGCTTAAGTCGGCGACGGCCGGCACGCCGTATTTGCCGATATGCTGCTTTCCCTTCTGAGGACCAGCGAATAGCACAGTTGCGCCTGCTTCCCGAACACGGTAGACGGGATACCACAGCTCTAAATCTTCGAATTCGTCATCCAGCAAGCAAATAATCGTTTTTCCATTCAAACTCATAGAGAATGCCTCCTTGTATTATAGCGGCGCGGGATAATCCCCCAAGTTTTCCGCTACAGTTCCTTATCCTAATATTGTAACGAAGGAGAAAAGATGAAGCAATCGAATCCGAGCAAGAGCAAGCTGCGCAGAGCGGCCCGTTTTATTCCGGCTGTTGCCATTATGGTCGTTATCTTTACTCTCTCGTCCAATACGGGCGACGACGTCGACGAAATCCTACCTTTCTTTCAACGCTTTTTTCCTGCAATGAGCAGCTTCGACTGGGGCCACTACGTGTCGTATTTTGTACTTGCCGCAGCCATCGACTTTGGCATCGGAGCGAAGGCTGACCGATTGCCGTATAAAGCGCTAATTGTGCTGTTGTGCGGTCTGTACGGCGTAACCGACGAATATCATCAATCGTTTATCCCAGGCCGGATGCCGGACATCATGGATATCCGCAACGATATGATCGGCGCATTGGTTTGGACGTTGATCATTGCCATTCCGCCTCTGAAACGGCGCTGGAGAAAGATTGCCGTATAGTAAAAATTGCATAGGACGAATTAGCAGGATTTTTTGCGAAATAGGTCGAATAACTTACGCATCTCATTATGTTTGTGGGAACGTGATGATTCGGCGGACAACCGCCGGCGTGAAGGAGTTGGCCAACGTGCAGAAACGGTGTCATTGCGGTCACATCATGAAGATGAAACTGCGAACCGTCATTTACTCGGGCAAAGTCGAAATTGATAATGTTCCGATCTACTCTTGTCCGGCTTGCAACCGGAGTGAGGTGCTTAAAGAGGTGAAGCCCGATCTAACGGGACTTATCGCACAACTGGGCGCAGAGCCCGGAAAACAAACTTTTTTGTTTAACGAATGCAACGAATGGGCAGATTTGCTAGTAGAAGCATCCGCCAATAAAAAGCAGCCCGACGAAGCTTCGGTTGAAAGGCTTATAGAAGAACGCGTCAATTCGCTGCTCGACCTGCTGCTGTTAGCCCAGCGGTTAGGCGATCGAGATTGGATCGCGGACATAACGAAACGTCTGGCGCAAATTAGCCGGAAGCCGATGCTTACATAAGCAATTCGAATTGGCGTGCTCCCCATTGTTACTTTACTTGCCGTAGAACCAGCAGAACGGGTGCGAACATTGCGAAAAGCCGTATTTTGTCGTATGATTACCTTAATATGCCGTGAACGTACAGCAAAAAAAGATGGAAGATACGGTACATACTGGCTGCATCTTCCAATCGTAAAGTAAAAATTTGAGATAATGGAGAGAAGCACCGTGACGGTAACCATTTATGATGTAGCAAGAGAAGCAGGAGTATCGATGGCTACGGTTTCCCGGGTCGTTAACAACAATCCGAACGTGAAACCGGCAACGCGCAAAAAGGTGTATGAAGCTATTGAACGGCTGGGATATCGTCCGAATGCGGTTGCGAGAGGCTTGGCCAGCAAGAAGACGACGACGGTAGGCGTTGTTATTCCGGACATATCGAATTCGATTTACGCGGAAGTTGCGCGGGGCATCGAAGATATTGCGAATATGTATCATTATAATATTATTTTGTGCAACGCAGATAAACGCAAAGACAAAGAAATTCGCGTTATCAATACGTTGTTGGAGAAGCAGGTTGATGGCTTGCTATTCATGGGCGGCGCCGTAACGGACGAGCACTTGCAAGCTTTCAAGACGGCGAATGTGCCGATCGTCCTTTGCGCGACAACTGATGAGAACGGCGAAATTCCGTCGGTTGACATCGATCACGAGCATGCAGCCTACGACGCTGTACGCAAGCTGCTCGACCAGGGCCATACGCGCATCGCTATGATCAGCGGCACGCTGCAGGACCCGGCAAACGGTTACTCCCGTTTCCAAGGGTACAAGCGCGCCTTGTCCGAAGCAGGCATCGCCTACGACGAGTCGCTTGTTCGTATCGGCAACTATCGCTACGAATCGGGCGCGGACGCAATGAAATACTTCATCGAGCTGGACGAGCGTCCGACTGCGGTTTTCTCCGCGACGGACGAAATGGCGATTGGCGCGATTCATGCGATTCAGGATTCGGGCTTGAAAGTGCCGGAAGACTTCTCGGTGATCAGCGTGGACAATAGCCGTATGGCTTCGATGGTTCGACCGCAGCTGACAACCGTCGCTCAGCCGATGTATGATATCGGTGCGGTATCGATGCGTCTTCTGACGAAGCTGATGAAGAAGGAAAGCGTCGATCATTCGAAAGTAACGCTGCCGCATGAAATTATTGTGCGCAATTCGGTTGGAGGTTTGTAAGCTTTATGAGTTTCGGCAAGATTGGCATTATCGGGGCGATGGCCGAGGAGATCGAGCTTCTTCATCGTCATGTGCAAGTATCAGGGCAGTCCGTTAAAGCGGGCATTACGTATTACGAGGGCCAGCTTCACGGGAAAGACATCATTTATTGCAAATCGGGCGTAGGGAAAGTTAATGCGGCGGTTTGCACGCAGCTGCTGCTTGATCAAGGCGTTGATTGCGTCTTGTTTACCGGCGTCGCTGGCGCTGTTGATCCGCAGCTAAATATCGGCGATATCGTCGTTTCGTCCAGCTGCGTACAGCATGACATGGATTGCTCGCCGCTCGGCTTCGAGAAGGGCGTCATTCCGTTCCACCCCAGGTCTGAGTTTTTTGCGGACGATCGGCTGGTGAAGCTAGCTTCGGAAGCGAGCAGCCGCTTGTTTGAAGACCGCAGCGTCATCGGCGTAGTGCTGTCGGGCGATCAATTTATCGCCAGCCGGGAGACGGTGCAATCGCTGTATGAGACGATGAACGGCGCATGCGCGGAAATGGAAGGCGCTTCGGTTGCCCAAGTATGCGACATGAATGGCATTCCATTTGTTATCATTCGTTCCATGTCGGATAAAGCTGACGGTTCGGCGCATGTCAATTTCCCGGAGTTTACGGTTACAGCCGCTAATAATTCCTATTTGATTATTGACGATATGCTGGCGCATCTGTAGCAGTTGCTTGCGTCATGCTTGAGTAGTATATGAATAGAAATAACGAAAAGAGCCGTCCGGCAAGGACGGCTCTTTTCGTTATAGAAGGAGGAAATGAATATCGGTTATTCCAAGTCTTGAACGGCGATTTGACGCGTTTTTTCGTTCTTGCTTTCGATTTCCGCACGCCGAGGAATAGAAGGGATGTCGGTTGGGTCGTCGAGCCAAAACTGCGGGAGCATATCGGGACTGGCTGCTTGCCATTTATCGAGCCAACTCTGCGGCAAGCGCTCCGAGGAGCCGGCATTCGCAGCCAATGATTCCGCTAACGGATGATCGATCATCGTCAGCCATACGAGCGACCAGGCTCTGGGCACGACGCGCCAGATGTCATAGCCGCCTCCGCCAACAGCTACCCAGCGCCCGCCCGCATAGTCGTGAGCCAGTTTATGAATGATCCGAGGCATTTCGCTATAGGTGCGCATGCTGCAGTGGATATGCGAAAGCGGATCGAAGGCATGCGCGTCGCAGCCGTGCTGGCTTATAATGATGTCGGGCTTAAAGGCTGCTGCTACTTTTTCAATAGAACCGGCAAAGCTGCTCAGCCAGGAATCGTCTTCCGTATAAGGCTCCATCGGCACGTTAAAGCAGGCTCCAAAGCCGCTGTCGGCGCCTTTCTCTTGGACGAATCCGGTGCCTGGAAACAGAAATTTGCCTGTCTCATGTATGGAGTATGTACAAACGTCGGCATCTCCGTAGAAAACCCACTGTACGCCGTCGCCATGATGCACGTCCGTATCGATGTACAAGACGCGAGCGCCATAGGTTTGTCTGATATGGCGAATCGCTACAGCTGCGTCGTTGTAGACGCAAAACCCGGCGCCTCGCTCTGGGAATGCATGGTGCAAGCCTCCGGCCATATGATAGGCGTGGAGCGCTCGGCCGCTCATGACGGCTTCCGCCGCTTCCACGGAACCGGCGACGATAGCGGAGGCGGCTATGTGCATGCCTGAGAAAAAGGGAGTATCCTCGGTATCGAGCCCATATTTGCCGGCCGTTCGGACCGCGTCTTGCGCGGGTTGCTCCTCGCTAAGACGGAGGACCGCTTCCAAATAATCGGCGCGGTGAACGAGCGACAGCAGTTCATTGCTTGCCGTTTGGGCAGGAGCGATCCACTGCTCAGTCGTAAGCGCTCCCATTTCGCGAAGCAGATCGACGGTCAGCGTCAGGCGAAGAGGGTCGAACGGATGCTCTTCCCCAAATTTATACCTGGCCGAATCCGGATGATGAATGAATACAGCATTTGACGACATGTTACTTCATATCCCTCCTCAGCAGCGTAACAAGCTATTGAAGCGCTTCGAATTAATCCAATTGAAGTTCAAAATATCTTTCGGTTCAACCCGATCAGATTAGTACATGAACCGTCGTCGGAATCGGACGCGATCAAATTGCTCGACGGACTGCAGCGGCACTTCTTTGCCGATCTTAACCATTAAGCAGTTAGCCGGATGTGAACAAATTTCCGGATCATCCGTTGCGAACCACTCCATCTCTACCGATTTCATCAGCTTCTCCATCATTCTGCGGTAGTCCCAAACATTAAGTTTTGTTCCTTCTAGATCCCAGTGCCAATAATATTCCGTCGTGAATACGATCATATTCTCCAGCTGTTCGTCTGCAAAAGCGAGCTGAATCATCTTTTTCCCAAGACCGTAGCCCCGATAGTCGTCGGCCACCTCGATCGCTCCCAATTCGATGAGATCGGCCATATTACCTTCCGACCATCGTTCCATTTCATCGGGATAATGGAAGGTGACATAACCGATAATGAGATTGCCCTCGCGAGCCGAAATAAGCCGTCCTTCCGGTAACCCGGCGATTTCGACCAACGCTTCGTGCTGGTCTCTCGGCCTGCGAAACGCATCCAAATCGGAATGCATCTCATACGACCTCAGTATGTTTGGATCGATCGGACCTTCAATAATCAGCTCGCGGTCGTCTTGAATGGCGATACGCTGCTGTTGAAACTTTTTCCGGTGCTCCAAGGCATGCTCCCCTTTCTGCGTGGCGGTGCCTGTCCTGTCCATATATTAAGTTTATAACAAATATAGCAGGAATTGAAAAGCATAGTCGAACGGAAAAAGGATATGTTATAATGGTTGTGGCGGTTGTGTGACCATTTGGATTGCGCCGATGATCAACTTTGCTTGTTTGCCTGCAAGCGTTGGTTGCTATGTAAGCGGATTCTTTATGGTCGGTTTACCAGATTCGATGGGAGAGTGATAGGAATGACCAACTTGCATCAAGAGCGTATTTCGGCAGTGGCATTAAATTCAAACCTCGCAAATTATGAAGAGGCGGCCGCCTCCTTTAACTGGGAAGACATCGAGCGCCAGTTCAGCTGGTACGAAACCGGTAAAGTCAATATGGCGTACGAAGCCATCGACCGTCACGTGGACAACGGCAAAGGCTCCAAGGTCGCGCTGTATTATAGCGATAGTACCCGTGACGAATCATACACATACGAACAGCTTAGCAAGCAATCGAACCGTTTTGCGAACGTTTTAAGAGACCGCGGTATCGGAAAAGGGGAGCGCATTTTTATATTTATGCCGCGCACACCCGAGTTATATTTCAGCATACTAGGCGCGCTTAAAATCGGAGCGGTCGTAGGTCCGCTGTTCGAAGCGTTTATGGAGACGGCCGTCAAAGATCGTCTGCAAGACAGTGAAGCGACTGCGATCGTAACAACGCCCGCGCTGCTTTCGCGCATTAAACGCGACGAGCTTCCGGCTCTCAAACATATTTTTGTATTCGGTGACGACGTCCAAACGGATGGGGAAGTTGTCGATTTCCTCGCCGCGATGAGCGAGGCGTCGGAAGAAGCCGAGATTGAATGGCTCGGCAGGGAAGACGGTCTAATTCTTCATTACACATCCGGCTCGACCGGCAAGCCGAAAGGCGTTTTTCACGTTCAGAATGCAATGATCCAACATTATTATACCGGCAAAATTGTGCTTGATTTGAAGGAAGACGACATTTATTGGTGCACCGCCGACCCGGGATGGGTCACCGGCACCTCGTACGGTATTTTCGCTCCATGGCTGAACGGAGCCACTAATGTCATTCGCGGGGGCCGGTTCAGCCCAAGCGACTGGTACGGTACGATTCAAAAGTATGGCGTCACCGTCTGGTACAGCGCGCCTACCGCTTTCCGTATGCTCATGGGAGCCGGAGACGACACCGTAGCGAACTTCGATCTGTCCAGTCTCCGCCATGTGCTTAGCGTTGGGGAGCCGCTTAATCCGGAAGTTGTCCGGTGGGGGCTTAAAATTTACAACCAGCGCATTCACGATACGTGGTGGATGACAGAAACGGGCGGCCAGCTCATTTGCAATTACCCTTCGATGACGATCAAGCCGGGTTCGATGGGCAAGCCAATTCCGGGCGTCCAAGCGGCAATTATAGACGATCAGGGCAATGAATTGCCGCCGTACCGGATGGGCAATCTGGCCGTACGCACGCCGTGGCCGTCGATGATGCGTAAAATCTGGAACAATCCGGCCAAGTACGAGGAGTACTTCCGTTTGGAAGGATGGTACGTGTCTGGCGATTCCGCTTATATGGATGAGGACGGCTATTTCTGGTTCCAAGGCCGAATCGATGATGTAATCAACACGGCAGGCGAGCGCGTAGGGCCGTTCGAAGTGGAGAGCAAGCTGGTCGAGCATCCGGCTGTCGCCGAAGCGGGCGTTATCGGCAAGCCCGATCCGATGCGCGGCGAGATTATTAAGGCGTTTATTGCGCTTCGCGAAGGTTTCACGCCATCCGACGAGCTGAAGCAGGAAATTGCTCAATTCGTAAAGGTCGGCTTGTCGGCGCATGCCGCTCCTCGCGAGATCGAATTTAAGGATAAGCTGCCGAAGACGCGCAGCGGTAAAATTATGCGCAGGGTATTGAAGGCTTGGGAGTTGAATTTGCCAACTGGCGATCTCTCAACAATTGAAGATTAACGCTCATCAACAAAAAAAAGCGGTAGTTCCTTAATCAGGAACTGCCGCTTTTTTACGGTTTCGTTTAGCTGCTGACCTTGACCTTCTGGGAAGGCGAGGACAGGCCGGTGTCGTTCTCTGCTACGACATAAAACGTACCGGAGACGATTGTCATCGGATATTCGAAGAACGTATCCGATGTTGTGCCGATCTCGATGTAATTGGCGTCGTTATTGGCGCTGACGTATACATGATAGGCTTTCACTTTCTCGCCTGTGGCATTAGCCGACCAGGAAAGCTGCACACTGACATCGTTTTTCGTGCCGCTAATGCCGGATGGAGCCGACGGAAGAGCAAGCTCCGGCGGGCTTGGCGTTTCTATCGGAGTCTCGGTAGGTAATTCGCCAGGGAGCTCGCCAGGTAATTCTCCGCCTTCTCCCGGCGTCTCTGGAGGCGTCGTCGATTTGCCGAATGTCACTTGCACGCTCGACGCCGATTCATGGCCGACGACATCGACGGCTGCCACGTAAAACTTATAGTTTTGTCCGGAGTTAACGTTCAATTTCATCTTATATTCCTCGCCGGTCAAAATAGACGGTTCTAGCTTTTGGAACGGCGCGTCGTTTAAGGATTGATAAATCCGATAGCCGACGACGTCCTTCTCGCTGTTGCCGGCAAACGTAAGCATAATGACATTGTTGCCGATCGAAGAAAGCTCCACGCCGCCTGGCGCGTTAGGCGCTTTGCCGTCGTCGACGCGAGGGTCGACCTTGGAAGGAGCGTCTTTGCCTGCATCCTTCGGCAAATAGTAGGAGAGAGGTCTCCGGCTTCCTGCCGGCAGCCTTCCCTGCGCTTTCGTGATTTCGTCCATCAATGCGTCCAGCGGACGTTTGCGTTTGATTACGATTTGCTGGCGAACCATATCAGAAGGCGTTGCTTCGTTTGGCACGTAATTGACGCCTTGGTAAGGAATATACGACATTTTAACGAGCGTGTCGTCGGTTTCCTTCGGTAAAAACTTTTTGTTGAACCAGTCGGACACAAGCATGCCGGCCTCGCTTGTCAGCTGGCTCGGGAGCTTTCCGCTTGCACTTGATACGGTCGCCTTGACGATGCCGTCTGGTTTGGTAAACTCTTTGGTTTGGAACAGCTCTGGCCGTTTCGCTGTTGTTTCATTCATAATGAGCGCCCAGATCGAGCGAGCGCGCTTCTGTCCCTCTTTAGAGAGGGTATTAATCGGCTTCTCGTATCCCGCCCAGACGCCAAGCGTAATGTCCGGCGTGAAGCCCATAAACCAAACGTCGCCGTAGCTTTGCGTCGATCCGGTTTTGCCGGCGACCGGAATTTTGCCGTACTGTTTAAATTGCGAAGTGAGCGCGTGAGCCGTACCGCTGCCGCTCGAAATAACGGTTCTGAGCATGTCGGTAACGAGAAACGCTGTTTGCTCGGAGAAGACCTGCTTTGGCTCCGCTTTATGCTCATAGACAGTTTTGCCATAGGCATCGGTAATTTTCTCGATCATATAAGCGTCATTGAAGACGCCTTTATTCGGAATAGAACCGTACGCGTTCGTCAGCTCCTCGACCGATACACCGATGCTCAAGCCGCCGATAACGCCTGTTTGCGCGCCGTCGTCCTGCGGCTGCAGCGTCGTAATGCCCAGCTCCCGAGTGAATTCCCACGCGTGCTTAATGGTAACGTCGTCGAGGAAAATTTTCAGGGCTGGCAAGTTGAGCGAGCGATTCAACGCTTCTCGTGCGGTCACGAGGCCAGCGTAGCTGTTGTTGGCATTCTTCGGAATATGGAAGCCCTTTTGACCGTCCTTCAGCACGATTGGAGCGTCGTCCAAAATGCTTGCCGGCTGAACGAGTCCTTTATCAATCGCCGGCAAATAAGCAGCGATCGTCTTCATCGTCGAGCCCGGCTGGCGGGTCATTTGCGTCGCAAAGTTCATTTGCTCCTCATAGAAATCCCGGCCTTCGAGCATGCCGACAATGGCGCCCGTTTTATGGTTAAGCATGACCGCGGCGATTTGCTCCATGCCCTTCGTCTTGCTCAAAGGCGTAAAGTTTTTCTCGTTGGAGCCGATCTCGCGCATAATTTGATAAATATCTTTGTCAATCGTCGTATAAATATGATAGCCGCCTCGCAGCAAATGCTCGCGAGCTTCTTCAATTAACGGCGCATTTTCTTTCTTACGCAGATCCTGCTTCGTTAATGTAGGGTCTTGCTGCAGCAGCATCACTTCTGCCGCTTGACGTTCCGCTTCCAGCATCAGATACGGATAAGTCGTATAGGCTTTCTCTGTCGGCGGGGCGAGCGACTTCCGGATATCGAAAGCCTTCGCTTCGTCGTATTGCTGCTGCGTAATTCGACCGGTATCGCGCATACGCATCAGGACGGTTGCTTGGCGTTCCGTAGCATAGCCGAAGCCTTTTTCATTGAATTGGCCTTTGCCGTTAAAGGCCGTATAAGCGGAAGGCCGCTGCGGAAGGCCGGCCAAATAAGCCGCTTGCGCAATATTAAGCTGATTCAAGTCGGTAATATTGAAAATGCCCTTCGCGGCCGCTTTGATGCCGAATAGGTTGTAGCCGCTTGAACCGTTGCCGAATGGCACTTTATTCAAATAAGCAGCGAGAATTTCCTCTTTCGTCAAGTAACGCTCCATCCGCAGCGCGAGGAAAATTTCCTTTACCTTGCGGCTGTCGGTCTTGTCGAGGCTCAAGAATACGCGGCGCGCGAGCTGTTGCGTGAGCGTACTGCCGCCTGTCTGCGTATCTTCGTTAAGGAGCTTTTGCTTAACGGCCCGTCCAACGCCGTTAATGTCGACGCCGTGATGGGAAAGGAACTTATTGTCCTCGATGGCGAGTACCGCGTCGATGACATGCTGCGGCAATTCTTCGTAATCGATCAAAATCCGGTCTTCCTCGGTCCGGAGCTGGCCGACCAGCGATTCGTCATTGAAATAGACGAAGCCCGTTACCGAGTTCTCGTTCATTTTCTCTTCTATGACCGCTCGCGGACGAACTTCCTCACCTTTTACGAGTGACGCGACATAACCGGTTACGGCGCCCCCCGCAAGCAATGCGATAAAGATGGCGAAGTAGATTAGCCATTTTATCGTTATGAAGGTTACGATCCCGAAGGTGCGCCAGCCGTTCCCCCGGTAATCCGCTGATTTACTTTCTTCTTGCATATAATTATACTCTCCCCCTCCAAATTACCAAACTCTATTATAGCATAAAACCCCTTTAGAGGAAGTATGAACAGCTCTCCACGTTCTCCTCCGCTTACGAACAGTCCTAACGCATTCGTCGAACAGCCGGGCAACGTTAAATAGACGCGAGCGGGGAGCAAAAGGTTCTGTTTTCGGCTAAAAATATCCGCTATCGCCCTAACTAGCATGAATGATAATGCATGAAAATAATCGCGGAACTTGTCCGACGAACAGCTAATTTTGCGAAAAATGAAACAAAATAGACACACTTGCGTAATAAATATCAACAGTTCTAACAACATCTGGTTAGAGAGAAGGGAGGAAGGAATGGAAGGGTTATTTTGGGGCTGTTTGATCGTTGGAGTCCTGTATGCCGTTGTAAGCGTCATTTTTGGCGATTGGATCGGCCAGGCGATGGACGGCGCGCTCGACTTTCTGTCCCTGGACGGTCACGACTGGTTTCAGCCGATGACGCTCATCGGCGGCGTAACCGCTTTTGGCGGCGCCGGATTGCTGCTGACGCAATATACCGCGCTTGGGCAAGGTGCTGTAATTATTCTGGCGCTTGTGATTGCGGTAGCCGCAGGCGGAGGCGTTTATTTCCTTTATGTCAGGCCGATGGAGCAAAGCGAAAATTCGGTAGCATTTTCCGTCCACGATTTGGTCGGGAAGCTGGCGGAGGTGAGCGTGTCGATCCCGCCTTCGGGATTCGGCGAGGTGCTGGTTCAATCCGGCACGGGGAACACGAACCAAATAGCCGCGAGCTTTGACGGGGAACAGATCGAGGGCGGCGCCAGAGTTGTCGTTGTTGAAGTCAAAGACAGCGCGCTTTACGTTTCGAGACTGGATGTGCTTTAAACGAATGTTCTCAATCAATTAACCAGGTACAAAAAGAGAGGAGATTGATTGTCACACATGGAGGAGTATATTACGATTCCCGTTATTGTTATCGCTGTATTTGTCGTATTAGGTCTTGCTTTTTGGGCCCGTTATAAAACGGTCAGCCCGGACGAGGCGATGGTCGTCACTGGTTCTTTCCTCGGCAGCCGCAACGCGTTGGTGGACGAATCGGGGCGTAAAATTAAAATCGTTCGCGGCGGAGGCGCCTTCATTTTACCGATCTTTCAAAGAGCCGAGTTTTTGTCGTTGCTCTCTCACAAGCTCGATGTTTCGACCCCAGAAGTATACACGGAGCAAGGCGTTCCGGTTATGGCCGACGGCGTAGCGATTATTAAAATCGGCAGCGTCGTAGAGGATGTGGCGACGGCGGCCGAGCAGTTCATGGGCAAGCCGATCGACGCGCTCAAGGGTGAAGCGCAGGAAGTGCTGGAAGGCCATCTCCGGGCTATTCTTGGATCGATGACTGTAGAGGAAGTGTATCGGAACCGCGATAAATTCGCGCAAGAGGTGCAAGGAGTCGCGGCTAGAGATTTGAAAAAGATGGGCTTGCAAATCGTCTCGTTCACGATCAAGGATGTACGTGATAAGCACGGTTATTTGGAAGCGCTCGGTAAGCCGCGTATCGCTGCTGTAAAACGGGATGCAGACATCGCAGAAGCCGAAGCTGTAAGGGACTCGCGGATTAAGAAAGCGCATGCTGAGGAAGAGGGACAGAAGGCGGAGCTGCTGCGGGATACGAATATCGCTGAAGCAGAGAAGGAGAAAGAACTGAAGGTCGCATCCTTTAAACGCGAGCAGGATATGGCGAAAGCGGAAGCGGATCAGGCCTACTCGGTTCAGGAAGCGCGTTCCAAGCAGAGCGTTGTTGAGGAACAAATGAAAGTCGAGCTCGTTCGGAAGGATCGCGAGATCGATTTGGAAGCGAAGGAAATACTGCGCCGCGAGAAGCAGTATGACGCCGAGGTGAAGAAGAAAGCGGAAGCAGACCGTTACGCGGTTGAACAAGCGGCGGAAGCGGACAAAACGAAGCGTCTGCGCGAAGCCGACGCTGTGCAATATCGGATCGAAGCGGAAGCGAAGGCGCTTGCCGAGCAGAAGCGGCTTGATGGTTTGGCGATCGCGGAAGCAGAGAAGGCGAAAGGTACGGCGGAAGCGGAAGTTATCCGATTGCGCGGTTTGGCCGAAGCAGAAGCGAAGGAGAAGCTGGCGGAGGCGTTCGAGAAATTCGGCGAGGCTGCCGTTCTCGATATCATCGTGAAAATGCTGCCGGAACTGGCTGGAAAAGTAGCCGAGCCGATCAAAGGCATCGACAAGTTGACGGTTGTCGACACAGGCAACGGCGAAGGCGCTGCGCGTCTTAGCAATTACGTTACTTCGCTGATGGCGACCGCTCCGGAAATGCTGAAAGGTATCTCGGGCATCGATGTCAATCAAGTCATTCGAGGACTGACTTCGAAAGTAACGGATTCGCCGAAAGCGCCTCCGGTTGCGGCAACCGCAGAGACGGTGCAGCTGCCGGTAGCGGCGGAAATCCGCTTGGACGAAAACAAGAACGAAGGATAATGCGAACAAATGGCAAGAGGCCCGCTGCCGGCAAGGCAGCAGGCCTCTTTTTTCATTTAAGATGCTTCTAAATCAGATCTGGCCCAAATTCAATCTAAAGCTGAAACGGAGATGGAACATATCGTTTCCCGCTCGCTACTGTCAAAACCATAGTCTAACCTTCGATTAAGGCTTTATCGCTACAAATCTCAGCCGGACATAGTCGGCGACAGCCGATTCCGGAGCGGCTCCTTGCGCCTTGCGGCGGCTTTGAATCAAGGCGGCGATTTCCTTTTGTGCCGCCTGTCGTTCGGGGGCTGTGAAGCCGGCAAAGAAGACATCGGCGAATTGATCGAGCCAATGAATGAAGCCGATCTCTCCGTCCGGCAGCGCCGTAGGCCGCGGGAAATGCTCGATCGAGCGAACCCAGAAGCCTTGGCGTTCCAGCTTCGATGCATATTCGCCCGCCGAAGGGAAGAACCACGGATTTCGATCGCTTGGCGCTGTGACACCGTACTCCGGCAGCACATCCAAAATAGAACGAACGATCAAATCTACGTTTCCTTTGCCGCCGAATTCGCCAACGAAGCGCCCGCCTGGCCGAAGACTGTTCCATACCGAAGCAATTGCACCGTCGGCGCCCTTCATCCAATGCAGCGCCGCATTGGAAAACACCGCGTCGAAAGGTTCATCCGTCTGAAACTGTTCGCCGTTGCCGACGTGAAACGGCAATCCCGGGAATTTGGAGCGGGCGGCGGCGATCATGGACTCGGAATAATCCATGCCGGAGACGATGGCGCCAGACTCGGCGATTTGCTTGGTCAGATCGCCCGTTCCGCAACCCAGATCGAGAATGCGTTCGCCTTTCTTGGGGGCCAGAAGTTCCAGTGCTCCTTGGCCAAGCTGCGAGACGAATGCTAAATGCCGGTCATACGTTTCAGGCTTCCAGGTTTGTTCATTTTCCATAGGGATTCTCTCCTTTGCCGTTTGCAATATTGTAGAATAACGTTATTGTGGCATAGGAAAACGAATAAGTTAAATATATAAATGATATCAACTTTATAGTTACAACCTATAAGCGAACAAAAGAAAGCCGCAAGCCCGAGATGGACTTGCGGCTGTTCGCAACGACTATTAACGGCTGTAGAATTCGACAATTTGCTTTTCGTCGATTTCTTGGGACAGCTCGGCACGCTCAGGCAGGCGAACATACTTGCCTTCCACAGCTTGATCGTTGAATTCCAAGTAGTTTGGAATGTGGTGACGGCCTTCCAGCGCTTCTTTGACTGTTTTCAGACCGCGGCTGCGCTCGCGAAGACCGATAACGTCGCCAGTCGAAACTGTGTACGAAGCGATGTCGACTTTTTTGCCGTTAACTGTTACGTGTCCATGAGCTACCAACTGACGTGCGCCTGCACGGGAGTTGGAGAAACCAAGACGGTAAACGAGGTTGTCCAGGCGGCTTTCAAGCAGGATCATGAAGTTTTCGCCGGAAATACCTTTCAGTTTAGCAGCTTTGTCGAACAAGTTGCGGAATTGCTTCTCGTTCAAGCCGTACATGTGACGCAGTTTTTGTTTCTCTTGCAATTGAACGCCATAACCGCTCAGCTTTTTGCGTTGGTTAGGACCGTGTTGGCCAGGAGGGAATGCGCGTTTCAATTCTTTGCCAGTACCGCTCAGGGAAATACCCAGACGGCGGCTGAGTTTAAATTTAGGACCAGTATAACGTGACATGTGTCTATTAACTCCTTCATCAAATGGAATTTTTGAGGATGGGGTTGCGTTTCGCGGAATACGCTCTGCGCTTCGGTTTACCGAAGCCTGATACACAGTTCAGCCGCTGGAATATCAGTGAACGTACTCTCGAGGGTGACACAAAACCGATGCCCATGCATTCAACAATAGATTTTATATGAAAAATGGTCCGATTGTCAAGAAGATAAAGCCTTTCAGCGCCAAGTGAAACAATGCGCCATAAGACCTAAGAATTGTGGATTGACTAGTGCAATATTCTTAAAAATAAAGTATATTAAAGTTATTACTAACTTGGACATGCTCGATGCTTTATGATGATTTTAAACTGGATGGATACTCATCTCCTTGATACACGTGCGAAAGGGCTGGGTGTTGTCGATGGCAGATAACTATAATAGCCGAATAATCGGGGATGAAGCTGCCGAAGCCGTTCATCCGAAGACGGTTCCGGACGGCGCGGTTTGGTTCGAGCGCGAGGACATTACGGATGCGGATCGGCCTTACGTCGCCTCTCTTATGAATGACAGTATGGCGCTATGGTCGCAAGATGCGGACCCGCAGCTGCTGTCTGAAGGATGGTACGCCGTTTACGACTGGCAGCTAACGTTTGCAGGGGCAACGGGAAGCTGTTCTGCTGCAGGAGATGAGTCTGCCCGGCTTCTTGCCGATCAGGCCGCTTCTGCGGCCAAGGATACCGCCATGCCGGTGTCTAAGGCGGGCCATTCGCTTACGGCATACGCTGTACCGCTCCACAAGCGTTCGGATGATCGCATATTCGGATTTTTTGTTTATGTCACACCGGAAGGCACTGAAGCCGGGTCTCTGTATGCTAACCTGTGCGCCAGGCACTTCCGTAGCTGTTTTTACCGCCGGTTCGAGCAAGTCTATGTGAAGGATCTGCTTATTCAACAGGAGAGAACGGAGCGCGAGCTTGGCAGGCGCGACGGACTGTTTCTCGCAGTCAAACGGCTTTACGATCAAATCGACGTAACCTCGGTGTTAACCGAGATGCTATATAGTTTGGAGCAGCTGTACCCGGATTCGGCAGTTCATCTCTACTTATCGCAGGATCATTTGAACGGCGATCCACGGGTTAAGCCGCTTGTCTTTAAGAACACGTCGCATGACATTGTCGCCAAGGCGTTTCTGGAAGGACGTCCGGTTAATGAGCGGGAACGCAGCGGAAAGATCCGGCTGGCTATGCCGATGACAGGCAAACAGGCGGCCTACGGCGTTCTCTGCATTACGATGGATGAGGAACTATGGGACGAGGCCGATTTGCCGGCATTTACGCTGTTGGCCGATACGGCCGGCTCAGCGTTCGAGAACGCTAAGCTGTACGAGCAGTCGAACTTGCTGATCAACGAGCTGAGACTCATTAACGAACTGACAAAGCGATTAAATCAATCACTTCGTCTGAAGGAAATATTTCAATTTGTTACGAAGGAACTGCTCGGCGTCTTCAATGCCGACCATTGCTGCGTATTGCAGCTAAACCGGGAAAAAAATCAATTTATTGTGATGTCCAGCAACATTCCGGATATGTCGAGCGAACAATTCTCGCCGGAATACGGTTTTTGCGGCATCGTCTACCGGACGAAAGAACCGCTTATTATTTCTGATTATTGGAATACGCGAATAGTCACCTCCAAGCTGATGGACAACACGGGGTCCCGCTCCTTGATTGCTTCCCCGATCATCGTCGACGGAGCAGTGGCGGGAGTCATTCTTGTCACGCACAAGACGGCTAATTTCTTCTCCTACGACAATTATAAGCTGCTGCAGGTCATGTCGACGCATATCGGCCTAGCCATTACGAACGCCTCGCTGCATGCCGAAGTGCGGCGCATGGTTATTACGGACAATTTGACGGGCTTGCACGCCCGGCATTATTTGAACGAGCAAATTCAGAGCCGGCAGCGCAAAGACCCGTTAGGCGCGCTTATACTCGTCGATATCGACCATTTCAAACGAATCAACGATACGTTCGGCCACCAAGTAGGCGATCGGATACTAGTTCAGGTTAGCGGCATCATACGAAGCTCCATTCGTAACGGCGATATAGCCGCCAGATGGGGAGGCGAAGAGCTCGCCGTCTATTTGCCGGGCATAAAGGCTGATCAGGCGTACCGGATTGCGGAACGAATCCGTTCGCAGGTCGAGAAGGAGACCGATCCCGTCGTGACTGTATCCTGCGGCGTGTCCGAATGGACGTACGAGAATGATAAAATAAGCGTTGAGTCGCTGTTTTACCGAGCGGATATGGCGCTGTACGAAGCGAAGCATCGGGGAAGAAATTGCATCTTCGTCGGACAGACCGGCTAGAACCAAGACTGTGTGCAATCGCAGTTATTCACAACCTCAAATGGAATCCTAGGGGGCGTATGCCCCGCTGTCTCGAACTGCCGATAAGGGCTGAATGCCTTTGTCGGCAGTTTTTTTTGGCTCCAAACCGAAATCAGTTCTTGACATGAAGCGAGGGGGAAAGCTGCGTGTCCTTTACCTTCCGTAAGATGGTTGTGCGATCAACCCGCCTCAATCGATCCACAAGACAAGCTTGTGAAAAGGAGTTTTTTAATGGTTCACAATGGACAGCAGCGTTATCGTATCCATCAAGCGGTCCATTCTGACCGTTAGAGCAAAAAACAAAGCCTATTCCCTTTCTTTAAGGACACTAGTGACCGTTAGAAGATGATTGCACGCTATTCTCCGCCCTTATCCCTTGCTTAGGGACAATAATGTCCATAAGCGAGCCGAATTTTCGAATAATCGGCGCTAACGGTCACTACTGTCCATTAACTAGGCTCCAAACCGAAAATCAGTACTTGGCTCAAACCATCACTCCTTCTTTTCGAATGCAAAGTCTTGCTATAACGGTCACTTGTGGTTCAGACCTAACTACTAAAAGTGTCAAGCACTGATTTCGGTTTTGAACCGATTTTCGAACGGTAGGAACCGAATCGGGCTGTTCAAGGATACGCGTATAAGGAACGGGCCGCGCAGGAGACGATAGAGATGTGTGCAAGCAGCATGCCTTTTAAGGCGAAAAAAGAATGGAGGAATGCTTCATGGCGGGAATGCGGCGGATTAAACTGGTTGCGGCGGCAGGGGTTGCAGCCGTCATCGTCTTTGCTGTCGGATGCGCGGGCATGGGCAAGCGGTCGCCTGAAGAATGGCTTAGCTTGTCGGTCTCCGGGCTGGCGGCAACGGATCAATATGCATTTAAGGGGAAGACGGTCGTATCGGCGGGCGGATTAACGTTTACGCCTCGCAGTTTTTCGGGCAAAGTAACCGATCACAACCATATCATGGCGAAAACAGAAGACGGCAAAGCGTTGGAATGGAGCCCAGCGCAATGGATAGAGAAAATAAATGATTCGAACAAAGAGGTGAGCATTGCAAGCAACAACGACGAAGGCGCACGTTCCGACACGGTGAAGCTTCGGGTAAGGCTCGACGACGCCTCAGCGACTGCGATATGGAAAAAACAGCTGACGGAAGAGATGGAAGCGGTGGCGGCGAGCGTGCCTATTGAAGCCAACGCGCATCGTGACGAATGGCTGAAGGAGCTTGAACGGTCCAAACGGGAGCTGAACGCGATGCTGGAGACGCTGACGGTTCAATCCGAATTCGATGTTGTAATTGATAAAGGAAAGCTCGTCCCCCTCACGCTAAACGAGCATTCGGTATTTCGGTACAACAAGGATAAGGGACAAAAAGAAGAAAAACGGGACACAGCCGTTGAATTCGACTCCTTCGACGGCACACCTGGTACGTCCAAGACAAGCAAATAGACGATCGGCCGGCAAGGTGATACGATATGATTGGCCGCAGCGTTCTGACCGCATACATGCACATGCGCTGCGAAAAAGCGGCGGCTAAAGAAGAAAAGGAGGGGCTTATTATGCGAGACCCTAGATTGCAGACGCTGGCTGCCAATCTTGTCGGCTATTCCATTGACGTGCAGCCCGGCGACAATGTATTGATCGAGATGATCGGCTCCGAGCGTGAACTGGTGAAATGTTTGATTGAAGAGGTGGTCAAGCGCGGCGGCAAGCCGTTCGTTGAAACGAACGAGCGCAGCGTTCTCCGGACCATGCTCCTGAACGCGACCAAAGAACAGATTGAGCTGTGGGCAAAGCTTGATTTGGAGCGAATGAAGCAGATGCAAGGCTACATAGGGGTACGCTCCGGCACGAATGCCAACGAGTTGGCCGACGTTCCGGAAGATAAAATGCGGTTGTACGACCAGCATTATTTGACGCCGGTTCATCTGGAGGAGCGGGTGAAGCGGACAAAGTGGGTTATTTTAAGATATCCGAATCCTTCTATGGCACAGCTTGCGAAAATGAGCACAGAGGCGTTCGAAGACTTTTATTTTGACGTGTGCAATTTAGATTATGCGAAAATGGATGCCGCCATGGACCCGCTGCAGGCGTTGATGAAGCGGACGGACAAAGTTCGCATCGTCTCTCCAGGCACTGATTTGTCCTTTTCGATTAAAGACATCGGGGCGAAAAAATGCTCCGGCCACCGTAATATTCCGGACGGCGAAGTATTCTCCGCGCCGGTGCGCAATTCGGTACAAGGCACGATTACGTACAATACGCCGACGGTATATTCCGGCGTAACGTTCCAGAATATTTCGCTGACGTTCAAAGACGGCAAAATCGTCGAAGCGACGAGCAACGATACGAAGCGGCTGAACGAGATTTTGGATGCCGACGAGGGCGCTCGCTATGTCGGTGAGTTTGCCATCGGCTTCAACCCGCATATCCTGCATCCGATGAATGATATTTTGTTCGACGAGAAGATCGCCGGCAGCCTTCACTTCACGCCGGGTCAGGCTTACGACGAAACCGATAACGGCAATCGCTC
The DNA here is from genome assembly GCF_042885235.1 of Paenibacillus sp. NPDC058071. Taxonomy (NCBI): domain Bacteria; kingdom Bacillati; phylum Bacillota; class Bacilli; order Caryophanales; family Paenibacillaceae; genus Paenibacillus; species Paenibacillus sp. NPDC058071. The sequence continues at coordinate 55,670 of NZ_JBHVSK010000021.1, read as the reverse complement.
CTCGATTCACTGGGACTTGGTGCTCATTCAACGCCCGGAATACGGGGGCGGAGAAATTTATTTCGACGACGTGCTGATCCGAAAAGACGGACATTTTGTGCTGCCAGAGCTTGAGGGCCTAAATTCCGAAAATTTGAAATAATTGAAATTGAAGCGTTTTTCATATTCCCTCTTGATGGAAGCGATATTTCGGGTTATCATGAATGCAAGGAAAGCTTTACTAATTCACTGGAGGGATTCCCCATGTCCAATAATGCAGCTATCGTAGAAATTTCTCAGGCGGCTAGCCAATTCCGCTCGTCCATTGTTTTGCAAGCCGACAATAAATATATCGATGTTAAAAGTATTCTTGGACTGTTCACTACGCTGGTAGGCGGGCATGCATATGAGTTGCATGTTCACGGTCCGGACGCGGAAGAAGCTAAAGCGGCGATGGCCGAAGTTTTCGCGAAGCATAGCTTGAATGTAACCGTAGTCAGCGAATAATAGAACATTGGAATGGAGAAGCGCTTTTTCATTATTTTTGAAAAGGCGCTTTTCTGTTTTGTCCTTGTGTATTGCTTTCTTTTCGTCTAATATAAAGGATATAGACGACGGCGGGTAATCGCACAGGGGGGAAAACGATGTCTTCACCGGAAGTCACGATCCAATTACATGAAAAGGCGCTTCGTCTCCTAACGGAGGATGCCAGCAAGATCGAGAAGCTCATAGAAGTCCAGATGGAGAACTTGACGACCCGTCAATGTCCGTTGTACGAGGAAGTTTTGGACACGCAAATGTACGGATTCTCACGCGAGATCGATTTCGCGGTGCGAGCTGGACTCGTTACGGAGCAAAGCGGGAAAGAAATGCTTAGCCGGCTGGAGAGGAACTTGGCTCAGCTGTATGAAGCGTTAAATAGAAAGGAGTAGGCCCCAAGGGAGCCTGCTCCTTTTTTTTGTACATATCGATTTTAAACGGCCGCCTGTTAGACCAGAAAGAAGGCGAAGCCAAGAATGACGTAGACCATCAGCAGCAGAAAGCCCTCATACCAGTTGGTCGTTCCGTCTCTCGTAACCGACTTGGCGATAAAGACGGACACGCCGATGGCAGTCAGTTCGATTGGGGTGAAAATAATGTCCATCGTCGGACCGAACAGCGTGCTCACCAGAATGAGCACTGGAGCGACAAACAACGCGATTTGCAGGCTGCTTCCAATGGCGATTTCCACGGCTGCGCCGATTTTGTTCTTCATCGCAAGCATGACGGCCGCGCTATGCTCCGCCGCATTGCCGACAATCGCAATGACGAACGCGCCGACGAACAACTCAGACAGGCCGAATCGTTCCGTGAACGTATCGAGCGTATGGACGAGCCATTCGCTGACGAAAGCGACCATGACAGTCGCTACGACGAGCATGACGATCGATGTGCCTTTGGACCAAGCGGGCTCTTCACCGTGATCGGCATTCATCTCCGTGTCGCTCAGCACGTCTTTATGCGTAATCATCGAGAAAACAAGCCATAGCACATAGGATATGATCAAAATGCAGGCAACCGCTAGACTGAGAAAGCGGTCCTTCTCTAGGGAGAAATGCTCCGCGCTGACGAATACCGCAGGTACAAACAGCCCGATAACGGCCATAATCATGAGTGTGGAATTATGCTCGGCCAACTGATTGTTGAACTTTTGCTGCTTAAACTTGATCCCGCCGGCCAGCAGGCTGAGGCCTAGAACGAGCAACAAATTTCCGATAATGGAGCCGGTGATGCTGGCTTTTACCATATCGAACAGTCCTTCTTTAACGAGGAAGATTGCAATAATAAGCTCTGCCGCGTTGCCGAAGGTGGCGTTGAGGAAGCCTCCGAGTCTTTGACCCGCGTAGTGGGCTACACTTTCCGTCGCTTTGCCGAGAAAACCGGCGACAAACACGACGGCGATTGCCGAAATGACGAATTGAAGGGTCATGTCGAAGCCAGCGAAATGGCCGATTGCGCTAAGCGCGAACATGACAATCATAACGGCGAAAAATAACTTCTGTTTCAAACGGAGACACCTCTTTGCCTGATTGGACTGAAAACATATCTAATATATCCGAAAACATGATTATTGTAAACTTTTCCAATAAAGTGCGAACGGTGTTGCTCAATTGTTGCTTCCTAGGCGGCCATCCAGTACAATGAACATATATGGCAAATTGAGGAGTGATCACATGACCGAGGACCTTCAAACAGGCATTATCCGTATTTCAGACGATGTAGTTGCAACGATTGCAGGACTCGCCGCACTGGAGACTCCGGGAATTGCCGCAATGTCGGGCGGGATTTCCGAAGGGCTTGCCAAACGGCTTAGCGGTAAAAACGTGCAAAAGGGCGTGTCGGTGGAAGTAGGCCAGCTGGAAGCGGCTATCGACCTTCGTATTATTGTCCATTACGGCATTCCGATTCAAGAAGTATGCCGTCAGCTTCAGCTAAACGTACGTGAATCCGTTGAGAATATGACTGGCTTGCACGTAGTGGAAGTCAATATAAAAGTGGAAGGCGTCGCGTTCAAAGAGGAAGAAGTGAACGAAGAAGCGCCCCGTTTGAAATAATTGGCGGCCAGCGCACACGAAAAAACAGTTCCAACTGAGGAACTGTTTTTTTTATTGCTTTCTGCGATTAGCTTTGTCTGAGCGTAGACACCGACTTTAACGTGGTCGAGGTCGTGGTAGTCGTCGTCGTGCGCTTCCGTTCTACCGCTGGCTTTTCTTTGTTGGATTCTCTCGAAATACTAAGAAGTATGCCAATGCTGACGAGGCAGACCAGCAAGGAGGACCCCCCGGCGCTTATAAGCGGCAGCGTAACGCCGGTCATTGGAATCGTACCGGTTACACCTCCGATATTAATAAACGCCTGTAAACCGAAGATGGCAATAATGCCTACGCCGACGATCGTCCCGTACTGATCCGGGCAGCGAAGCGCAACGATTAGTCCTCTCCATAAGAAGAGCAAGTAGGTGAGGATGAACAGTGCGGCCCCAATAAAGCCGAACTCCTCGGCAATAATCGAGAAGATGAAGTCATTGTACGGGTAAGGAAGATAGTGCAGCTTCTGCACGCTTTGCCCGAAGCCGGCTCCGGTTAGCCCGCCATGCCCAAGCGCCTGAAGCGAGGAAACGAGCTGTAAGCCGGAATTTTGCGCGTCGGCGAGCGGATCTTGAAAGGCGGTGAAGCGGTCGACCCGGTATTGCCAAGCATCGGGATCCATCGCCATCGAAATGCTCACCGCAACGGCCAAGACAAGGCCAAGCACAATTCCCGTCATAAAGACCTGCTTCAGATTGGCCCCGCCAGCGACGACCATGATCGTGGCGCACATCGCAAGTATCATGCAGGAGCCAAGATCAGGCTGCATCATAATGAGTCCGCAAACGATGCCAACAATTATAATGACCGGCAGCAAGCCTTTCTTGAAATCGCGAAACTTCTCATCCTTCTTGGCGATCAAAGACCCCAAATATAAAATGAGAGCGAGCTTGGCGAATTCCGTCGGCTGTAAACTCTGAGAACCGACGGCAAGCCAACTGCTTGCGCCGTTTACCGCTTCGGAAAACGGAACGATAAGAAGCATGATCAGCACCGGTATAAAGAGAAAAATAAAGCCCTTCTTGAACACCTTGTAAGGAATGTTCATAACGAAGAGCATACACAAGATGCCGATTCCGGCCCAGATCAGCTGCTTTCTCGTAAAATACAACGCGTCGTAGTTGAACTTCGACGTAACGAGAGCAATGCTGGAGCTCGCGCTGAATACCATCACGAGCCCGAAGCCGACTAGCAGAAGCGTTAAAATAAGAAGCAGAAAGTCCGGTCGTCCGCGGCTTGCGTTCTGCTGTGTTCCCATGCTAGGCAAGCAGTTCTTTTAATTGCTCAAGCTTCTGCGTAGCCGTGTTCAGAATCGATTGCGGAACCGGAGACTCGTAATCCAAACCGTGAGGGAAAGTAGCTCGTCCGATGTATACCGCTTCAATAGCGAGAACGGCATGCGACTGCTCGAGCTTTCCTTCCACGGCGCGGGTGTTGATGCGCACGAAGTATTCCGAATTTGATTCTTCGATTTTCAAATCGTATGTAGCGCGGTAGTATTCCCATTGCCAGCGAACGAAGCCAAGCTTTTCCGCCGAATCGTCCAAATGGTGAAGCTCGGATTGAACGCCGTTCAGGCCGCTATTTTCAATAATCATCGTATTTCCTCCTTAAATTCGTAAGCGTAGGGTCAGTAAAGCTGCATCCTAATGCTGTACATTCTTTTCCCATGATAGTATGTTTCCCCAGTATTCGCAACCCTTACTCCCGCCGATTATTTCACAGGTTCGTGACATTTGGGGGCGTTTGCTTGCGTTAAACGAACCGGATAAGAATCGCCTTATCAAGGAGGCGCGCTTCTGTTAAAATAGATGAAACGAGGAACGAGAGGGAGGTTTGCAACCTATGAAGACAGGCGGCCATTTGAAAAAACTGCTGCAGCCTCTTTATCCGGACATGATCCGGAGGCGCAGATATCTCCATCAACATCCCGAATTGTCCTTTCAAGAAGCGAAAACATCGCAATGGATCGCATCCGAGCTGCGCAGCATGGGCTGTGAGGTGCAGGAAGGGGTTGGCGGCTATGGCATCGTTGCAACGATAAAAGGTCATCTGCCCGGGCCGGTTGTCGCGCTGCGTGCCGATATGGACGCGCTCCCGATCCAGGACGAGAAAACATGCGAATACGCATCCAAAGTGCCAGGCATTATGCATGCGTGCGGGCATGACGGCCATACGGCCGCGCTGCTCGCCGTTGCTGAATATTATCAGGGCGGCAAAGATCAGCTTGCTGGGGAACGCCGTCTGCTGTTTCAGCCGGCGGAGGAACTGACGCCGGGCGGCGCGGAGCCGATGATGAAAGCGGGAGCTCTCGAAGGCGCAGACGTCATTTACGGCGTTCATTTATGGTCACCGCTTCCTTACGGACAAGCTTCGACCAAACCGGGACCGTTTATGGCGGCGGCCGATGAGTTTACGATTGATATTACCGGCTTAGGCGGTCATGGCGGCATGCCTCATAAAACAGTTGATGCGATCATTGTGGGTTCGGCGATTGTGCAGGCGGCACAGTCGATTGTAAGCCGGAACGTGAATCCTCTTCAGCCTGCAGTCGTAACGATCGGTTCCTTTCAGGCGGGTTCCGCTAACAACGTAATTGCGGAACGATGTCAATTAAAAGGGACGGTTCGTACATTTGATGCAGAAACACGCGCCTACGTTCATGAGCGGTTAAAGGCGACGATTGAGCATATTTGCGGCATGTACGGAGCGAGCTGGGAGATAGATTACCGATTCGGATATCCTCCTGTCGTGAACGATGAGACGGAAGCGGATCGTTTCTTCCGGACGGCGCCGGAGTTGTTTGAGGGCGGCGTCGTACGAGCAGAGGCGATTATGGTGGCGGAAGATTTTTCGTATTATTTGGAAAAGCTGCCGGGCTGCTTTATGTTCGTCGGCGCGGGCAATGCGGAAACGGGCGCTTCCTACGCTCATCACCATCCGCGCTTCGACATCGACGAGAGGGCAATGATCGATGCTGCAAGTCTGCTAGTGGCGATGGCCGAGCATTATTCGACGGAATGGCCGAGCGAAGGGCTGGATACGCTATAGGCGAAGCTTAGCCTTCATTACTTCGCTTAGGAGGCCGTCCAATTGTCAAATAGAACGGTAAAACAGATTATGTCGAAAGAGTCCGTCACTGCTACGCTGCAGGATAATATTTACGAGCTCGCGGTACTGATGAAAAAGCATGATATCGGGTTTGTTCCGATCGTGGACGGGAAAAAGCTCGTCGGCGTCGTTACGGACCGCGACCTGGTTGTGCGCGGCTATGCTGAAAAGCATCCGGGCTCGACCAGCGTAGAGCAGGTGATGACGACTGATATCGAGACGATTTCGCCCGAAGCGTCGGCTGACGAAGCGGCAAAGCTGATGGCTAGCCGCAAAATACGCAGGCTGGCAGTCGTCGACAACGGCGAGTTGGCGGGCGTGCTGGCTATTGGCGATTTGGCGGTGCGAGATATTCTTTCGCAAGAAGCGGAAGCGGCGCTCAGTCAAATTTCGGAAGGCGCCAGCGAGGAGCATGCGTTTCACCATTAACGATGCAAAGCCGAAGAGAGCTTTTGCGCAGATAGCGCAAGAGCTCTCTTTTTTTTGGATCAAATTTAAAATGAGCAGCACACATGATTTCAATGACAGTTGTCGAAATAAGAATTAATGACGAAAGTTGTGTAACAAAACACTCGAATTGTGCGACTCATTAAATAGAAGGTAAGCTCAGCCCCGTTTGTTGGCTTGGCCGTGCATTTTATCGGAAAGGGGGCTCGACCAGCCTTGCACAAAATTGAAACACTATATAAGCAGTACAAACAGGACGTCTACCGGTACTTGCTGAGTCTGACCCGCGAGCCCACCCTTTCCGAGGATATGCTGTCGGAGACATTCCTCAAGGCGATTCGCGGATTGCCGGGCTTCCAAGGCCGATCCTCTATCAAAACCTGGCTGTTTGTTATCGCCCGGAACGTGTGGCTGCAGCATTTGCGCAGTGTGAAGCCGCAGCTGGAGCATAGCGATCTTATGCAAATTTATATGACAAACAGTCTGGAGGAGCATTACATAACCCAGGAAGCGGCGGAGCGTATTGTGGCTCTTCTAGACAGTCGGGATGACCGGACCCGGACGATCGTGCTCATGCGGGTCGACGGGTATGCTTTCGCTGAAATATCAAATGCGCTGGGAATTTCGGAGAGTTCAGCCAGAGTCATCGATCACCGGGCGAAAAATTGGATCAAGTCTACGCTGGAGAAGGAGGGATTGCGATGAAGCAGATGAACCAAGGAAACGAAATGTTAACAATTAGTTGCGGCATTTGCCGGGACCTCATTCCGCTTGTGCAGGACGGCGTTGCTGGCAACGACAGCACGGACGCCGTCATGGCGCACATTGCGGGCTGTCCCGACTGCAGCCTGGAATTCGGTGGAATATCAGACGCAAGAAGCGTCCTCGAAGGATCGGGTCTGGACGACGGCAAAATTATGCGATCCATCCGCAAGCATATGTTTCTGATTGCTTTGGCTTTTCTTGGCTGCGGCACACTGTTTGGCATCTCTCTCACTAACACATTCGGCATGTTCTACAATCTGTTGATTATGCCGTTTCTCGGCGGCTTCGGCTATATGGTGCTGCGGCAGAGATGGTACCTGGCGGTGGGGGGCATCCTCCTGTTAACGTACATCTGGCAGATTGGCTGGCTTCTGAAAGAGGGAGGCCTGACTAAGAGTTGGCATCTTGACTTTTTTTCCGTTCCGCTATGGTTCAGCCTTGGTTATTGCGGGCTGTCTATTCTAGGGGTGCTGATCGCGGCACTGCTTCATTACGCATTTCGAAAGGAGACCTAAGGTGAAACGAAGGATACGATTTCTGAAAATATTAAGCTTTGCTGCCGCTGCAGCGCTGATTTGGCTCATCTTGGCGGTGACTAATGCCTTTACGGGAAATCCGATCTCGTCTCTGGTGGCGAAAAAGGCGATTGAACGGCATGTGGAGCAAACCTACCCGGATCTTGCGCTTCATATTGGGAAAACGAGCTTCAACTTCAAATTTCACGAGTACTGGGCCAAGGCATCGTCCGAGACAAGTCCCGACACCTATTTCAATGTGTACTACAGGAACGGGAAAGTCCAGTATGACGAATACGACAGCCGTGTCGTCGGTAGAATGAACACTGGGGAACGTCTGGAGAAGCAATATTCTGCTCATATTACGCCGCTCTTGGAGACAATTGAGGGCCTTTCCAACACGAGAGCATTCGTCATGCTGGACACTCCTATGGACGAGGCTCGGGAAAAGCTGGCGCTCGATATGAAATTCGAGCCGAACCTGCCGCTGAACGTGCGCTTGAACATTTATGCTGACATGCAAGCTCCGTCATTGTCTAAAATGACAGACGTGTTGGAGCAGGTTCATCAGCGATTGTTGAGTGCAGGCTGCACGTTTATTGAGTACAGTATTGATGTTCAAGGAGACGGGGGGCAAATGTCCGCCAGCTTTGTGAAGCCGAAGGATATCGAGAGCGGCGAGCTGGCCTCGCGGCTGGAAACGGCATGGATTTCCGCCCAAGCGAGCGAGGTTCCTGATTTAAAGGAAGATCTAAAGGAAGATTCTCCGATTGAGACTGAGCACGACATCTATGTATACATAAGAAAAGCTGAATAACGAAACGATTAACATTTTAAACTCAATTGGAAGCTTGGCTAAATATAGTCGAAAAATCATATATATTTTGCTCTCATACGGAGATTCGGCCGAATATATGTGAAAAATCGGCTCCAAACCGAAATCAGTTCTTGACATAAAGCGAGGGGAAAAGCTGCTTGTCCTTTACCTTCCGTAAGATGGTTGTGCGATCAACCTGCCTCAATCGATCCACAAGACAAGCTTGTGGAAAGGAGTGTTTAATGGTTCACAATGGACAGCAGCGTTATCGTATCCATCAAGCGGTCAAGTCTAACCGTTAGAGCAAAAAACAAAGCCTATTCCCTTTCTTTAAGGACACTAGTGACCGTTAGAAGATGATTGCACGCTATTCTCCGCTCTTATCCCTTGCTTAGGGACAATAATGTCCATAAGCGAGCCGAAATTTCGAATAATCGGCGCTAACGGTCACTACTGTCCATTAACTAGGCTCCAAACCGAAAATCAGGGCTTGGCTCAAACCATCACTCCTTCTTTTCGAATGCAAAGTCTTGCTATAACGGTCACTTGTGGTTCAGACCTCTAATAAGAGTGTCAAGCACTGATTATGGTGTAGAGCCGAAAAATCATAGATATTGATTAAAGCTTAAATCAAAAGCACCCGTTCCCGTTTCTAGAAATCGACTAGTTCTTCTCAACAATCCGAAGCCCGTTCCCTTCCTAAAGATGGGGAGCGGGCTTTTGAGCATTTCCTTTCTTGCCAAGGAAGGCATAAAACGGGGTCTAGTTCTTCATACTAAGAAGTGGAGCCAAACCCAGAGCGGGAACGGCAAGAAAAGGAGGGACGAGCATGCTGGAGCGACAAGACGGGCCTTTAATCGTGCAATCGGACATGACGGTGCTGCTCGATAACGAGCATCCGCTTGCTGAGCGGGCCAGAGAGGAGCTATGCGGCTTTTCCGAGTTGGTGAAAAGGCCTGGAAATTGGCATACCTACCGGATTACCGCCTTATCGTTATGGAACGCGGCGGGTGCGGGGATCGGCGAGGACCGGGTGACGGAAACATTAACGAAGTACGCCCGTTACGGCGTTCCTGGTTATGTGGAAGCAACCGTGAGAAAGCTGCTAGACCGTTACGGCAGGCTTGTCTTAGAAAAAAGCGGCGAGACGCTCCTGCTGCGCGGAAACGGGGATTTGCTGAACGAGCTGTTCGGAGCCGGCGCTATGCAGGAATGGCTGGGAGAACGGGTAAGCGATGAGGAGTGGGCAGTGAAGGGCGAGTACCGGGGGCAGCTGAAGCAGGAGCTGACGAGGCTGGGCTATCCAGTCATCGACCTTGCCGGCTATCATTCGGGCGAGGAGCTGCGTCTGTCCTTGCGATCGCCGACGCTGCGCGGCAAGCTTTTTTATTTGCGCGACTATCAACGACAGGCGCTGGAGCTGTTTTATCGCGAAGGTTCGATACAAGGCGGGAGCGGCGTCATCGTGCTGCCTTGCGGAGCGGGCAAGACGGTCGTCGGGCTGGCCGCTCTTGCCCGGCATAGCAGTGCGACGCTTATCTTGACATCGAACGCTACCTCCGTCAAGCAGTGGAAGGACGAGCTGCTCGATAAAACGACGCTTTCTCCGTCGGAGGTCGGTGAATATACGGGTGCGGTGAAACAGGTTCGTCCAGTGACTATCGCTACCTATCAAATCTTGACGCATCGCAAATCAAAGGAGGACCCGTTTCGGCATATGAAGCTGTTCTCGGAGCGCGATTGGGGACTAATCATTTACGACGAGGTTCATTTGCTGCCGGCGCCTGTCTTTCGGATGACAGCTGAAATCCAAGCGACCAGGCGGCTTGGATTGACGGCCACGCTTGTGAGAGAGGACGGCTGTGCAGAGGACGTTTTCTCGCTGATCGGACCAAAGCAGTACGATATGATGTGGAAAACGATGGAGGCGAAAGGACATATCGCGTCCGTCACCTGTACCGAAATCCGCGTACCGCTAGATCAAGGCGCAGTCGATCTGTACCGTTCAGCCCAAAATCGCGCCCGGCTGCGGCTCGCGGCGGAAAATCCGGGCAAGCTTAACGTCGTGAAGCAGCTGCTGGAAAAGCACGAAGGAACACCGACGCTGATTATTGGCCAATATTTAAAGCAGCTTCATTCGGTTGCCGATACGCTCGGCGTTCCAGTGATTACAGGGGAGTTAGCTCAATCTGACCGCCAAAATCTATACGATCGGTTCAAATCGGGGGATATACCAGTTCTGGCTGTATCGAAGGTCGCCAATTTCGCCGTCGATTTGCCCGATGCGGCGGTCGCCATTCAAATTTCGGGCAGCTACGGTTCCCGGCAAGAGGAAGCGCAGAGAATCGGTCGCATTTTACGGCCGAAGCAGGGCAAGAATGAAGCCTGGTTCTATACGATTGTAACCGACGAGACGAGCGAGACTGATTTTGCCGCCAAGCGGCAGCTGTTCATGGTCGAGCAGGGCTATGCTTATACGCTCCGCAAACGATAAATCCGCTAGAAAGCGAAAGCAACAAGGAGGAGCGGCATGTATCTAATGGAAATTGCAAAAAGAATGCCGAAAGAATCATTGGCGCGGCTGCTGGAATCGCCGATCTGGCGAGAAGCAGCGTCCGAAGGAGCGAATTGGACGGAGGCAGCGGCCGACGAAAAATATATCAAATTCGCTGCGGATCGATTGGAGCCCGCCGCCCGTACGGCGCTCGGCGCGATGATCGTCCGTTTCGGACGCGCTCCGGTCGAGGAGGAACGGATGCTGATACAGGGAGCATCAGCTGCCGGCATTTCTGGCGCGGAGTTTCGATACGGGCTGCACGTTCTTGTGCAGGCCGGGATCGTATTTGCGGTACGGAAAGCTTGGGGGGAACGGCTTTATTTTATTCCAACGGACAGCTTTTCGATTTGGCTGCGACAGCTGTTTCCGGGGCCGTTTGCCGGGTACTCGGAAGATCATTCGGATAGTCCGCACTTCTTCAGCCACTCAGGTGAAACGAATCCTAAACCATTAGGAGAGCAGTTGCTGGCTGTATGGGCCGAGCTTGCACGAACCGGAACCGGATTAACTGCGCAAGGCCGTTTACCGAAGCGAACAGCGGACAAACTGGTTAAGCTGCTGAAACCTATTCGGATGGCGCTGGATGGAGTGGGACTTCCTGATGCGATCGACATTCCTAAAGAGCTTGCTTTCGCGCTGGAGCTATCTGAGCGAATTGGCGTTTTAAAGCGGGGAAAAAGAAAGCTCGACTGGTCGGAAAACGGAATGGCAGCTTGGTTCGCAGCTGCTGCGTCATGGCGGGAAGCTGTCTTGCTGCGCATTTGCAGAGAATGGCTGCTGGCCGATAAGCAAGCCGCTGCATGGCTGGACGGTTGGCTGGCCGAAGCGAAGCCGGGGATATGGCAGAATCGGGGCAATTTGAAGCAGCAGCTCGAACGGCTGGACGGCGTCTTCGGCTTTCGAATGGAGCCGCTGGCAACTGGAGAAGGGGAAAGCTGGTTGGATTTGCTTAGCGCTTTTGGCTGGCTTGAACTGGCCGCAGCACCGTCCGGTAAGCTTCTCCGCTGGCTTATCGCTTATCCCGGCGACGGGGAAGAGACTCTTCCCCGCGCTGCTTCCGATACTCGTGCAGAGGAGCCCGTTTCGGTGGAGCCTAACGGGGATATTATCGTACTGCCCGGCTGCAGCTGGCGTGTTCGCTGGGCGCTCGAACAGTTTGCGGATAAGCTGTCGGACGATACGGTGGCGATTTATCGGCTGAATGCCGCTGCTTCGGCAAGGGCAGTAGAACATGAATGGGATGCGGCTCGTATTGCGAGTTTTCTTGAGACCGCTTCCGGGGGACGACCGCTGCCGGAAGTCGTATCTGAAAACCTGCAACACTGGGCGAGGCAAGCTATGTACAGGACAGGACAGCAAGAACGTATGGAAAGAACAGCCGGCTCTTATCCGAACATGCCTGACGATCTGCCTGTATCCGGTAACGAATTGCATTCCTTATTATTCTGCGAACAACAGTTGCATGAGCCAGCCGGCTGGCTGCCCGCGCTTGCCGACATTCGCAGCTTTGAGCTGGTAGGACCTCCGGAGCAGTCAGGTATAGACAAGCTGGATAAGCTGTTTCCCGAGCTCGGTCAAACGCCGGCCAGCTGGATTAAACAGTTAAGGCCGTATCATCATTCGACGCGAAAAGAAATGATGGAAAAAGCGTTGTATTGGCAAGCGCCGGTGCAGCTTCGCTTGAATGGATCTCTCCAGCCGTTCGTACCGTTACGGCTGAGCAGCGATGTTAATGGTTGGTCCGTCGAAGGACTATTGAGGGAGCCGGACGCTCGCCGTGAAGTTCGTCTGACGCCCGACATGTGGGAGGAAATGAGGCTTGTCGTGCCGGGCAGCGTCGGTTTTATGCAAAATTGTATCAATTGGTTCGAGGAGTATGTTATGATAGGACGAAGGCAAGCGATAGGAGATGAGGTGGATTAATGCCTACTGCACATGACGTTTTGTCGGAACTGCCGCTCAGCGCAAACGGTGTTTCTTCGCTGGATATGGCTTCGCTGCTGCTGTGCGCATACGAACTGGGTGATTGGATCAATCAGTCGGCGGAGGTTGCCGAATATTTATATTGGAAAGAAGCGGTTAAGAAAGACGAGCAGGTCGCTGCGGTGCAAAAGCAATTCGCCAAGGCTAAAGAGCTGTTCGAGGAGTGTCAGCGTTTCGGACGCTTCCATCCTGACTATCACGCCGCTAAAGATAAAGTGAAGCAAATTGAGCGGGAGCTTGGCGGAATTGAGTCGGTTATGCAGTTTAAGCTGGCTGAACAAGCCGTCGACACGATGCTGTTCGAAGTGTCCCGCTTGATCGCCGAATCGGTATCGGACACGATTAAAGTGCCGAGCAACGAGAAGGCGACCGGCGGTTGCGGCGGCGGAGGATCATGCGGCTGCGGAAGCGGCGGCTGCGGCTAATCGCCGCCGACCGCCGCGGTCGCCCGACCGGCAATGCAGACGAGATGACGGAGGGAAGTTCTATTGATACCGGAACGTACGGGATATATTATATGGGTTAGCGATCTGAAAGCGGCCCGCTCGTTAGATAAATACGGAACGGTCCATTACCTGTCCCGCAAAATGCATTACGTGGTCATGTACATGAACGCGGAGCGGGCGGAAGAGGCGGTCCGCCTCATCGGACGTCTTCCATTTGTCCGAAAAATCGAACGTTCATATCGGAACGAGCTCAAGACCGAATACAGTAAAGACAACGAAGACAAAACAAGATTTTACAGTATGTAATGATCTTATAACAGATGGAATAGACGGTTTGTAGGCGAAGAGTGCCGCAAACCGTTTTATTTTTATTCAATTTGTATTACTTGTTACAGAAAGGACACCAATTTGTCATTCTTTTGTTTCCGAAATGTGATGTGCCTAGCTTGCGGAAATCAACATAATTTGTTAATATAACATTATTTTACAAAAATGTCTTAGCGTTTTTTTATTGTTGAAAAATCGGACAATCATGGTAAAATAACAGGTATACATAGAGAGTAGTAATAAAGACCTGGTTCTTTGGAGGGAGTGTGGTTGACGATGAAGGACAAAGTGACTAAGCGCTGGAGCACCTATGATACGTTTTATGTCGATTTAGGCGACAAAAAGGTAGCAGATATCGTAATTACCAACCACGCAAGGAGCCGCTGGACCGACCGCATTGAAAACGAGAAGACCGGCTTCGAAGACATCGCCGAATACTTATGGGATTGTTTGAAAAAGGACCAGATCAAGCCTTACTACCGAAACGAGCAGGACGTCTATTTGATTGATGACGATCTTGTGTTCGTAGCCGAATTTTCCACGTCTGAGAGCGATACCGATTTGTTGGGCAATCCGCTCCATAAAATGATTGTCGTCACGTTTCTTGGCCGTATGTCCGAGACGATCGAATTGCGCGATTTGAAATCGTATTACTCCTGGCTGCGCCATTCGCGCAGAATGACGCTTGTAAAGAACAGCAGAAAGAAAAGATAAGGGCAAGCGCCGGTGTCGGCTGCTTCAAGCCCGCCAATTCATACAAACGCGGTTTCCGTATTCAGGAAGCTGCGTTTTTTGTGTATAATAAGCGCTAACAGAGGAAGGTGGTCGGACGGAATGGCTTTGAATTTTCATCAGCTTCATATTTTTTACACCGTTGCGGACAAAGGGAGCTTTTCTGCAGCCGCCGCGGCTCTTCATATGACGCAGCCTGCCGTAACGATGCAGGTGCAGTCGCTGGAGGAATATTTCGGAACGAAGCTGCTCCGGCGGTCGACAAAACGAATCGAGCTGACGGAAGCGGGTAAGGCGCTAATGCCTTACGCCAGCCGCAGCATTCATTTGATACAGGAAACAGAGCAGGCGATGTCGGCTTTTACAAAGCAGTTGAAAGGCAAGCTTCAGCTCGGCGCCAGCCTGACGATCGGCGAATACATATTGCCCCGGCTGCTAGGGCCTTTCGGCAACGAGTTTCCGCATATCGCGATCAGTATGAAAGTGATCAATACTTCGCAAATTATCGATGATATTTTGAGTCATCAGCTTAACTTTGGTTTGATCGAAGCGCAGGTGAGTCACCCTGATATGCATATGGAGGCGGTCATGAGCGACGAACTGAAGCTGATCGTTCCGAAGAACCATCCGCTTGCGGGTAGGACCGATGTCGCATTAAGCGAGGTTGCTGAGTACCCGTTTGTACTAAGAGAACAGGGCTCTGGCACTCGTCTCGTGATGGAGGAGCAGTTGAAGCGCAAAGGAATCGATCCAGCAAATTTGAGAATCGTCATGGAGCTGGGCAGCACGGGCGCGGTGAAATCGGCTGTTGAAGCGGGACTCGGCGTCTCGATCATTTCCGTTTCGTCGGTCAAGCATGAGGTTGCGTTAGGGCTTCTTGCCGTCGTGCCGATCGTCGATACGACATTTAAACGGCAATTTTACTCCATACATTTGAAATCTTCGGTGCTGCCTTTATCGGCAGTTACGTTTTTAACCTTCTTGAGAGAAAGGGACTTGCTGCAATGGCTATAATCGGGTACGAAAACGGCGTCGGGCATTTGGCTGACCTCCATACGCATACGACAGCGTCGGACGGGACCGGCTCTCCAGCTTCTAACGTTCGTCTTGCTAAGGAAAGAGGGCTTGCGGCGGTGGCTATCACCGACCATGACACAATGGCGGGCGTGGAAGAGGCATTGGCGGAAGGCGAGAAGCTCGGCATTGAGGTTGTGCCGGGCGTCGAGCTCAGCACGGTGGCGGAAGGCAATGACATTCATATTCTTGCTTATTATCCGGAACGTCACAATTCGGTTTGGCTGTCGAGGCTGGCGAGTCTCCGCGACCTGCGCGATCGTCGCAATGAGATGATTGTCGAGAAGCTGACGGAGTTGACCGGCATTCCGTTCACGATGGACGAGGTAGCGGAGATAGCGGGCGTAAAGGACAAATTCGGGCAATCCTTACCCGTAGAGAGCGGAAAAACGATTGGACGTCCTCATATAGCCGACCTGCTTGTACGCAAAGGCGTCGTATCTACGATCAAGGAGGCGTTTGACCGTTATTTGGCATCCGGTGCGGCCGCTTATGTCAACCCGCCGCGTCTGCATCCGTTTGAGGCGATCGAATGGATCAGAGAGGCTGGAGGCACGAGTGTAATTGCTCATCCGGGTCTCTATCGCAACGACGAACTGGTCGAGACGATCATCCAACACGGAATTCAAGGAATTGAAGTCTACCATTCGGATCACACCGAGGAGGACGAAGTCCGTTATTTGCAGTTGGCGGAGCGATATGGGCTAATTGTAACGGGGGGGTCGGATTACCACGGAGAGCGGCAGGGCAAAGTGTTTCATGGCGAGCTGGGCAGCCGGTCGGTGGATGTCTCGGTGCTGCAGCAATTAGGGAAACAAGCTAAGGGGGAATAGAGATGGATCGAATCTCTGATTTGGAAAAACTGCGGTATCCAATCGGCAAGTTTGTACATGAAGGAGAAATCGGCGCCGGTAAACGCGCGGAGTGGATGGACGATATTGCAGCGCTGCCGAAGCTCATTGCGGAGGCTGTAGAAGGGTTGTCAGAGGAACAGCTAAATACCCCTTACCGTGATGGGGGCTGGAGCGTTCGCCAAGTTGTTCATCATGTGGCGGACAGCCATATGAACAGTTTTTTTCGATTCAAGCTGGCATTGACGGAAGCGAATCCGACCATCAAGGCTTATGAAGAGAAGCTTTGGGCTGAACTGGCCGATTCCTCCGAGGCCCCGGTCACCGAGTCGCTCGCCATTATTGAGGGGCTTCATTCCAGATGGGTGCGGCTGCTGCGGGCTATGACGGCGGAGCAGTACGAGCGAACGTTCTATCACCCCGGCTATGGGCAAACGTACAGCCTTGCGACCTTGCTTGGCATGTATTCCTGGCACGGCCGACACCATCTGGCGCACATCGTAACTCTAAAAGAACGCAGCAGCTGGTAGCAGCGCAGTTAGCGCGTGCCGAAGTGTGCCGAGAGGTAGGTTAAGAACCCATTGTGCAAACGGTATAGCCATGGGGTCATCGGGTCATGGGGCCTGCAGTTACTAACGTAGATGGATGCGGCAATATTTTCGTGCACAGACCATCATACTTGCATGCAAAAAAGAGAAATTCCTCGGGTGCCCACAGTAGGCCGCGAGGAATTTCTCTTTTTGTTATTAATTGACGCTGCGCGAAGGCAATTGCTTGATGCGCTGCTCGTCCGGCGTAATGAACAGCGTGCGCTGATGGTCGTAAATGACAAAGCCGGGCTTGGCGCCGCTTGGTTTGCGAACATGGCGGATGTAGGTGTAGTCGACCGGCACAAGGCTGGATGACTTAGCTTGGCTGTAATGGGCTGACAGCATGGCTGCCTCCTCCAACGTCGCATCGCCGAAGTCGCCGCCCCGGATGACAACATGCGAGCCGGGAATGTCCTTCGTATGCAGCCAAGTATCGCTTGGTGCGGCCAGCCGGTTCGTTAAGTATTCGTTTTGCGTGTTGTTTTTGCCGACGTAGATTTGCGCGCCTTCCGAAGACGTGTAGCAAAGCAGTGTAGGACGAGAGGCCTTTTTACGCTTAGGCCCGCGCTTCGCTCTGTCACGAAGATAGCCTTGCTCGACAAGCTCTTCCCGGATTTCTTCGGTGTCGGACAGCGCTGCGTTGTCGAGCTGCTGGATCAACGATGCCAAGTAAGCAATCTCGCCGTCCGCCAGTTCCATCTGTTCCGTAACGTAAGCGATGCTGTTCTTATGCTTCGTATAACGGCGGAAATAACGCTGCGCATTTTCTGACGGCGTCATTAGCGGATCGAGCTCGATGTCAATCTCCGCCTGATTCTCGTCGTAAAAATTGATTAGCCGGACCGATTTGTCGCCTCGGTTAATCTGGTGCATATAGGCGGTCAGCAACTCGCCTAGAACGCGGTATTTGTCCGCGACATGCGCTTCATCCAGCGTTTCTCTCAGTTTTTCCAGCTTCTTTTCGTTTTTCGTCTTTTCGTTGTGAACGAACCGGATCAGATCGGCGACCCGCTGCTTAACGGTGTCACGTTCCGCTTTGTCGCCGTAGTACGCTTCGAGGCATTCGCTGACTGATTCGAAAGACGACGCACCCGCAGCTGCAGCAGCCGTTAAATGGGTAAGCGGCGTGATCGAAAAAAATGATTTGCCCTTTGTATCGGTCACGATGTTTGGCGAGAAGCGCTTCTCACGGAGCTCGTCCAACAAGGCTTTGAAATCGGCCCATAGTCCGCCGCCGGACGTCTCTGAACGAAAGGCGATTTCTTTGGCGATGAGCGGACTTAAGCCGCTGAAAGCGGAAACGAGACGCTGCGAAGGCAACAGCTCGCTGTCTTTTCGGTCATCCCCATTCCCGTTTTCTCCAGCGCGCTTCAGCAGCGCTTCCATAAACGCTCCTTCGTCGCTAACGGAGAACGGGTCGGTTTTCCCTTGTTCCGGCGGCGCTTCGTAGCGGCTGCCCGGCATGACGATCCGGTAGCTGCTGATCGCCGGCGTAACGTGATGAATGCCGTCGTGTATAACGCCCGAGGCCGGATCGAGCAAAATAATATTGCTGTGGCGGCCCATCAGCTCTACAACGATGGTCTTGAAAGAGACGTCGCCCAGTTCGTCGCGGTGACGAACGTCGATATGAATGATTCGTTCTGAGCCGATCTGTCTAACCGCTTCGATAACCGCCCCTTCGCAATGCTTGCGAAGCAGCATGCAGAACATAGGCGCTTCGAGCGGATTCGTATAAGAGGCGTTCGTATAGTGGACGCGCGGATAAGTCGGGTTGGCTGACAATAACAGCTTGCCATGCGCGCCGGCCCCTCGGAGACCAATGACGATGTCATGGTCGGTCGGCTGATGGATTTT
The DNA here is from genome assembly GCF_042885235.1 of Paenibacillus sp. NPDC058071. Lineage (NCBI taxonomy): Bacteria > Bacillati > Bacillota > Bacilli > Caryophanales > Paenibacillaceae > Paenibacillus > Paenibacillus sp. NPDC058071. The sequence continues at coordinate 36,992 of NZ_JBHVSK010000021.1, read as the reverse complement.
ATGAATGCGAGCGCCGATGCAGCGCTGCAATTCGCTGGTTACGGCATGAATGACGAGGCCGTCTAAAGCCATGATTTATGTAGCTCCTTTGCTTTCGTATTTCTCTATCATGCCATAGTTGGCGCAAAAACTTAAGTCTTTCTGGGATATTTGAGCGGTTGTCCGAATACATTTAGGCTTGAGAGGCTGTCCGAGGTGCGCTCGGCATATACGGGAGGGAGTTCACGATGGAACAAAGGAAGTGGCATCAACTGGGGAAAAGCGAACTGGCGGAAGCGCTGGGCAGCTCACCCGAGCAGGGATTGTCGGCAGCGGCGGCGGAGGAGCGGCTCGCGGAAAGCGGACGCAACGAGCTGGCGGAAGGCAAACGCGTTTCTCCGGTCGTTTTATTCCTAAACCAATTCAAAGATTTCATGGTGCTCATCTTGATGGGCGCGACGCTGATATCGGGGCTGCTGGGCGAGTATATGGACGCCATTACGATCGTCGCAATCATTTTCATCAATGCGGTGCTCGGCTTCATTCAGGAGTTTCGTGCCGAGAAGTCTCTGAGCGCGTTGAAAGAATTGTCCGCGCCATCCGCCAAGGTGATACGCGGCGGGCAAATTCATATGATCCCGGCAAAAGAGCTGGTAGCCGGCGACATCGTGATGTTAGAGAGCGGCGACCGGGTGCCTGCCGATTTGCGTCTCATTGAAGCGAATACTTGTTACATCGAAGAGTCGGCTTTGACTGGCGAGTCTGTACCGGTCGGCAAGCATGCGGCGGCAATCGGCGAGGAGGAGCTGCCGCTCGGCGACCAGCGCAATATCGGCTTTATGGGCACGATGCTGACGCGAGGAACAGCTAAAGGGATGGTCATTCGTACGGGCATGCGGACGGAAATGGGCAAAATCGCCGGGCTGATTGAGCAGCAGGAAGCGATGGAGACGCCGCTTCAGCACCGATTGGAGCAGCTCGGTAAAATATTGATTGCGGTCGCGATCGGTTTAACGGTCATGGTCGTCGTCGCCGGTATTCTGCACGGCCAGCCGGCATACGGCATGTTTCTGGCTGGGGTCAGCCTAGCCGTCGCGGCCATTCCGGAAGGGCTGCCCGCTATCGTCACGATTGCGCTGGCGCTAGGCGTTCAGCGGATGATCAAGCGGAAGGCGATCGTGCGTAAGCTGCCTTCCGTCGAAACGCTAGGCTGCGCCTCGGTCATTTGCTCCGACAAGACCGGCACGCTAACGCAAAACAAAATGACGGTAACGGATATTTGGCTCGGCGGACGGCGGCTCCAAGTAAGCGGTGAGGGCTACGACCCGAGCGGGGCGATATTCGAGGATGGAAATCAGCTCGATATTAAGCATGACACTTCTATGAAAAGGCTGCTGCAAATTTCGGCGTTGTGCAACAATGCGGTGCTTGACCGGAACGAAGCGCAGGATTCGAAGAAACGCAAGGGCAAGGAGCTGCAGGAGGAATGGGTGCTCAAAGGCGATCCGACGGAAGGTGCGCTCGCGGTGCTGTCCGCCAAGCTAGGGCACACTGCAAAGTCGCTGGAAGGGCTCTACAAGCGGGAGAAAGAGTTTCCGTTTGATTCGGAGCGGAAAAGAATGTCCGTCGTCGTCGCTCATCAGGGAGGGCGTATTGTATATACGAAAGGCGCTTCGGACGTTCTGCTTGACTTGTGCAGCTACGTTCTGTGGGATGGCAAGGTCGTGCCGTTCACTGCAACGCTGAAACGCAAATGCTCGGAGGCGGCGGAGGAAATGGCGCAATCCGCGCTGCGGGTGCTCGGACTGGCTTATCGCGACTTGCGAAGCGGCGACGACTGCGCAAACGAATCGGAGGCCGAAAATCAGCTCGTATTCGTCGGTTTGACCGGCATGATCGATCCGCCTCGCAAGGAAGCGCGGGATGCGATCGCCACCTGCCGCCGCGCCGGCATCAAGACGGTGATGATTACCGGCGACCATCAACTGACGGCCGAGGCAATCGCTGCACAGCTCGGCATTATGCCTCGCGGAGGCGCTGCGCTCAGCGGCAAACAGATTGAAGCGATGAGCGACGAGCAGCTCGACAAACAAGTAGATAACGTGTACGTCTACGCACGGGTTTCTCCGGAGCACAAGCTGCGGATTGTAAAATCGCTGCAGCGGCAAGGACATGTCGTAGCCATGACGGGAGACGGGGTCAACGACGCTCCGGCTATTAAGGCGGCCGACATTGGCATTGCGATGGGCATTACGGGCACCGACGTATCGAAGGAAGCGTCCGCTCTCGTATTAAGCGACGACAATTTCTCTACGATTGTGTCGGCTATCGAGGAAGGACGAAACATTTACGAAAATATTCGCAAGTTTATCCGATACCTGCTCGCTTCGAACGTAGGCGAAATTTTAACGATGTTCCTTGCGATGATGGCAGGGCTGCCGCTGCCGCTCGTTCCGATTCAGATTTTGTGGGTCAACTTGGTGACGGACGGCTTGCCGGCGATGGCGCTCGGCGTTGACCAGGCCGAGAAGGATTTGATGCAGCAGCGTCCGCGATCGTCGAGAGAAAGCATTTTTGCTAGAAGGCTGGGTTGGAAAATCATCAGCCGCGGCATTCTGATCGGCGTATGTACGCTCGGCGCATTCTGGATTACGCTGCAAGGATCGGGAGGCAATCTCGTTAAGGCGCAGACGGTCGCATTCGCGACGCTCGTGCTGGCGCAGCTGATTCACGTGTTCGATTGCCGCAGCTCGCGTTCGATTTTCCACCGCAATCCTTTCCAGAACAAATACCTGGTGCTGGCTGTGCTGTCCTCGCTTGTGCTGATGCTCGGCGTACTCTACATTGACGCGCTGCAGCCGATCTTCAAGACGGTGCCGCTTGGTTTCCGCGAATGGTGCCTCGTCTTCGTAGCCGCGGGCATTCCGACCTTCCTGATGGGCATCGGCAGCGTGCTTGGAACGAGAAAAGCCAAAAACAAACCGACCAAGCTGAACCTGCATCCGAAGGCGTCTGTTCGATGATAGGATGATGCAGAAAGTACAAATGTTGATGTAATTTATGAATAGCCTTTCTCATTGCTTTGCGGTATGCTAATAGGAAAAAATGATAGCTTTTCATAGCTGACGCAGTGATGAAGCAAAGGGAGTGCTAGTGAATGAATTTTACGAAAATGCACGGTCTGGGCAATGATTTTATCGTGGTTGCCGGGGAGAAACAGCTTCCTGACAACGCGGCGCAGTTGGCGACCGACTTATGCAATCGTTTCTTCGGCATTGGAGCCGACGGACTTGTCTATATTTTACCTTCGGAAAAAGCCGATTTCCGCATGCGCATTATCAATTCGGACGGATCGGAAGCAGAGCAGTGCGGCAACGCGATTCGCTGTGTGGCAAAATATGTTTACGATAACGGCTTGACCAATCAAGAAGAGATTACGATTGAAACGCTCGGAGCCGGCGTGCAGAAGGTGCAGCTGACCATCGTAGACGGCAATGTGCAGACGGTGCGCGTCGATATGGGCCAGCCGATTCTGAACGGCCTGCAAGTGCCGACGACGGTTGATGCGGAGCGCGTAATCGAGCACCCGATCGAGGTTGACGGCCGCGAATTCCGCTTTACGGCTGTGTCGATGGGCAATCCGCATTGCGTCATTTATGTTGATGACGCGGTCAACTTCGATCTGGCGACATGGGGACCGAAGCTTGAAACGCATCCGCTTTTCCCACGTAAAATCAATGTGGAGTTCGTTACGGTAAACTCCCGCACGCATACCGATATGCGCGTATGGGAACGCGGCGCGGGACCGACGCTTGCCTGCGGAACGGGCGCTTGCGCGACGCTGGTATCCTCAGTGCTGAACGGGCACACGGACCGTACCGCGACCGTATCGCTCAAAGGCGGAGATCTGCTGATCGAATGGAACGAAGCGGATAACCACGTATATATGACGGGACCTGCTGCGGAAGTATTCCGCGGCACGTTATAAGGCGGCGGCAGCGGGTATGACAAACGCGAAGGCTAACTTAAGAGAGGCGCTGAAGCAGCGCATACTGCCGGGAGACGGCGCGATGGGAACCTATCTGTATCAGATGGGGTTCCCTGTCGGCGTTTCATACGAGGAATTCAATTTGCTCCGTCCGGAAGTGATCGAAAGCGTTCATCGCAAGTATTATGAAGCGGGAGCACGGGTGATCGAGACGAACACGTTCTCGGCTAATCCTGAGAAACTCGCCTTCCATGGACTTGATGGCGAGACGGAGGCGATTAACCGTGCCGGCGTACGCATTGCCAGGTCGGCCATCGGTTCGGACGCTTACGTCGTCGGTGCAGTCGGCGCCATTCGCGCGGGCAAGCTGAAGCAGGTTCGAACCGCAAAGCTGCGAGAGGCGTACGAGCGGCAAATGGCTGCGCTTTTGGAAGAAGGCGCGGACGGGCTGCTGCTCGAAACATTCTACGATTTTGACGAAATGCTGCTTGCGCTGAGCGTAGCACGCAAGCTGTCGGACGTACCGGTCATCTGCCAGTTTTCGGCGGAGGATGTAGGCCGTACGCAAGACGGTACGCCGCTGCACGAAGCGTTTACGAGGCTGACGCAAGCCGGTGCGGATGTAGTCGGCTTCAACTGCCGGACCGGTCCGAACGGGCTGCTGCGGGCCATCGATTCAATCGGCGGACCCGTTGAGCTTCCGTTGTCCGTATTTCCGAACGCGGGCATACCGGATTACGTGGACGGCAAGTACAGCTACTCGGCAGGCCCGGATTATTTTGCCGAGACAGCTCGCCGATTCGCCGATCGCGGCGCGCGCATTATCGGCGGCTGCTGCGGCACGACGCCGGAGCATGTGGCCGCAATGGCGCAGGCGCTGCAAAATTATGTGCCTATAGCAGGCGATGAGGCTGCTTCGGTATCCGTTGCTGTTGCTCCACAGCCGGAATCGATTCTGGTAACGAGCGAACGTTCCGAACAGACTGCTTCGAGCAATGAGGCATCAGGAGCGGATGCAGACGGCGTATCGGGAACGCCTTCCATCGTTGATCTTGTACAGCAGCGGCATACCGTAATTGTGGAACTGGACCCGCCGCGTGATCTCGATATCACGAAGTTTATGGCTGGCGCGGCTGCATTGAAAGCTTGCGGTGCGGATGCGATTACGATGGCGGACAACTCGCTTGCCGTAACGCGGATGAGCAACTTGGCATTGGCTGCGCTTGTGCAGGAGAAAGTAGGCCTTCGCCCACTCGTCCATCTCGCCTGCCGAGATCGAAATTTGATCGGCACGCAGTCGCATATGATGGGTCTCGACGCGCTTGGCATCGATCATGTGCTTGCCGTTACGGGCGATCCGGCGCGGTTTGGCGATTTGCCGGACTCCAGCTCGGTTTACGATCTGACGTCTTTTGAGATGATCAAGATGATCAAGCAATTGAACGAAGGCATTGCCTTTTCCGGCAAGCCGCTGAAGCAGAAAGCGAAGTTTGTTGTAGGGGCTGCTTTTAATCCGAACGTCAAGCATTTGGACAAGGCTGTCCAGCGGCTCGAACGTAAAATTAAATCCGGCGCGGACTATATTATGACTCAGCCGGTATACGATCCGGCTTTGATCGAACAGATCGCCGACGCTACGAAGCATTTGCCTGTTCCGGTGTTTATCGGCTTGATGCCGCTTGCGAGCGGTCGAAATGCCGAATATTTGCATAACGAAGTGCCAGGCATTCAGCTGTCGGATGAAGTGCGCCGCCGGATGGCCGGTCTCGAGGGTGAAGCGGGCCGGGCGGAAGGCGTGCGCATCTCCAAGGAGCTGCTCGACGTTATGACCGCTCATTTCAAAGGAATCTATTTAATGACGCCTTTTATGTTTTACGATATGGCCGTCCAGTTGACGGAATACGTATGGCGGAAAACAGGGGCGCGAAAATGACAAAGAAGCCGTAAAACAAGAGAAAAGCGGCATTTTTCGCATGTTTTCGCTTTTTCTCTTGTTCAGAGCTTCAAAATCAATTAAAATATATTCCGATGGACGGCTGCTGACCGCTGTCGGTTCGTAACGGTCAGGAAAAGCCGCAGCTCCGCGAGGCACGCGCGATGCGGTGCCGGGAGCGTATGCTCCGGACTTTTTTCGTCAACAATAGTGCAATGGTTCTTACTTTATTTGGCAGGTGAATCGGATTCATCCACCAAACTTTTATTAGCTATGAAATGTTATTTCGGGCAGTTGCACGAGGAAGACCGGAGGGGGATCTTACTTGGCTATTAAACTTATTAATATTGGTTTCGGCAATATCGTGTCGGCCAATCGCATCATCTCGATCGTGAGTCCGGAATCGGCCCCGATCAAGCGTATTATACAAGAGGCGAGAGATCGTCATATGCTGATCGATGCGACTTATGGGCGGCGGACGCGCGCCGTCATCATTACCGACAGCGACCATGTCATCCTGTCGGCGGTGCAGCCGGAGACGGTGGCTCATCGATTGTCGACCAAGGATGACGATAACGACGAATAGTACGGGTACGGGGAGTCATATGGATAAAGGATTGTTAATTGTATTGTCGGGTCCATCCGGCGTGGGCAAAGGAACGGTTTGTTCCGTTTTGCGTAAGAAGGTGCCAGAGCTCGTTTATTCGGTTTCGGCGACGACCAGGTCGCCGAGGGAAGGCGAGATTGACGGCGTCAATTATTTTTTCAAATCAAGAGAGCAGTTCCAGGACATGATCGCTCGCGATGCATTGCTGGAGCATGCAGAATACGTCGGCAATTTTTACGGTACTCCTCGCGATTTCGTCGAGCGGACGCTGGAAAGCGGCAAGGACGTTATTCTGGAAATCGAGGTTCAGGGCGCGCTGAAGGTGAAGGAGAAGTTTCCTCAAGGCGTGTTTGTGTTCCTGATGCCGCCTTCGCTTGACGAGCTGAAGCAGCGGATTACCGGCAGAGGCACCGAGACGCAGGATACGATCAACCACCGGATGTCTGTGGCTGTCGAAGAAATCAATTTGCTTCGTCACTATGACTATGCGGTCGTGAACGATGAAATTGAATCGGCTTGCCACCGCATTCAAAGCATAATTGTTGCTGAGCATTGCCGTGGGGACCGCTATTTGTCCCATTTGGCCGAGCTCCCAAAGGCGTTGAAGTAAGTAGGAACAGGAGAGGTGATTATCGATGTTATACCCTTCTATTGACGAAATGGTTAAGAAAGTCGATAGCAAATATTCACTCGTCGTAGCGGCTTCGAGACGCGCTCGCATGCTGCGCAACGGCGACAAATCGGAGCTTCGCAGCCCGAAATCGCGCAAGTTCGTAGGCGTTGCGCTGGAAGAAATTTATCATGATATCGTACAAGTCGAAGCAAACGGCAACGATAGCAAGTAAGGTTCGGTCCGTGTACGGAACGAATGGAATGGAATGGCTAAAAAGGAGTGCCTCATATGGGCATTTCTTTTTTTTAGGTTGGAGACAATGTTGAGGTTCCGCGTTGTGCTGCGAATGCACAAGTAACAAGCATGTCAGCCGGAGAGACGCGGAAGGTTCCGGGGAATAACTGCTGAAACGCATTTATTTCGGACATGTTCGGGCCGAAAACGGGAAATAACGTCCGGAATGCAGTTATTTAGAGGCAATCGCGGGCTGAAGAGGGGGAAGCGAAGGGAATAACTGCCAAAATGCATTTATTTATCTTAAAACGCTTAATGAGGGCAGAAATAACGTCCGAAATGCATTTATTTTCCAAGGTATGCTCGATCGCGTGGCTTGCCGACTCGAAAGTTAATTGAAGGCAGGTACGAGAGCATGCCTAGTGCTGCTGCAACAGCAGTTTCAATGGCAGCAAGTAGTTATCGACGAGCCACGCGTAATAGCAGTACAAACTACTGGACTCACACTAACCGCAACAACAGACCACTTTACCGTGCCCCACCCACACCAATCGCAACAACAGACCACATCCACCGTACCTCACACTAGTCGCAACAGCAGACCACATCCACCGTACCTCACACTAACCGCAACAACAGAGCACCTCCACCGTGCCTCACACTAACCGCAACAACAGCACCTCCACCGTACCTCACACTAACCGCAACAACAGACCACATTTACCGTGCCCACCCACACCAATCGCAACAGCAGACCATATCCACCGTACCTCACACCAATCGCAACAGCAGTCCACTTCCATCGTGCCTCACACTAGTCGCAACAGCAGACCACATCCACCGTGCCTCACACTAACCGCAACAACAGACCACCTCCACCGTACCTCACACTAGTCGCAACAGCAGACCTCATCTACCAGACCCACACCATCAAAACCCGAAACAGTAGCCCCCGATCACACTTTCCCTCTCATAACAACTGCGACAACAAACCAAAAGCAAATCATGACAGACAGCATTTCGATTATCACCGAAACGTAAGTTAGCGTAGAATCACATGCTTTGCTTTCTTTGATCTTTTTCTATACCATGCTAAAATATATTTCCGTTTGTGTTTGAAAAATGTCTATTCAAAAACAAACAAATATGATAATATCAATTCAAGCAGAAACAAACAAATAAAATCATTTATATTAAAAGAAAACAAACACAAAACGGAGGGTATCAAAATGGTACAAAGCTTGTGGGATCAAACGAAAGTATCGGCTCTTCAAGAAGAACTTGAAACGCTCGTATATCGTTCTAATATAATCGGCGAAGACCGGCGCGTATGCAACTGGGGCGGCGGCAACACGTCCAGTAAAGTCATCGTCAAAGATTTCCGCGGTCGTGACGTAGAAGTTATGTACGTAAAAGGCAGCGGCTCTGACCTGGCATCGATGAAAGCGGGCAATTTTACGGGACTCCGCATGGACGACATCCGGCCGCTGTTCGAACGCCCCGAAATGTCCGACGAGGAAATGGTAGGCTATCTCGTAAACTGTATGATCGACTCCAAGCACCCTCGCGCTTCGATCGAAACGCTGCTCCATGCGTTCTTGCCGTTCAAGCATGTCGACCATACGCATCCAGACTCGATCATCAGCCTCTGCTGCGCAGATAACGGCAAGGCGCTCGCGAAAGAAATTTTTGGCGACCGGTTCGTATGGGTGCCATATATTCGTCCAGGATTTACGCTGTCGAAAATGATCGCCGAAGGCGTACTGGCCAATCCGAACGCCGAGCTCGTTCTGATGGAGAAGCACGGTCTCGTCACTTGGGGCGAAACGCAAGAGGAGTGCTACGCGAAAACGATTGAAATCATCAGCGAGGCTGAGGCTTTCATCGAAGCTCGCGTAGACGAAGCCAAGCTGTTTGGCGGCGTGAAGCATGAGACGCTTCCGGCTGACGTCCGCAGAAGCATTGCGGCGCAAGTCATGCCGACAATTCGCGGCGCGGTGAGCGATGCGAAAAAAATGATTTTGACGTTCGACGACGAAGCTGACGTGCTTCAATTCGTCGGCGGCGCGAACTCGGCGCAGCTGTCGCAAGTTGGTGCAGCTTGCCCGGATCATCTCGTTCATACGAAGGTCGTTCCGCTCTTCGTGGACTGGACGCCGAACGCTGACGATGTGGAAGGCTTGAAAGCGAAGGTGAAAGCGGCCGTCGAAGCTTATAAAGAACAATATAAAGCTTACTTCGAACGCAATAAAAACGAAGGCGACGTCATGTTCGAAGCGGCACCGCGCGTCATACTGATCCCTGGCGTCGGCATGATCAATACAGGAAAAAACTGGGCGATGTCGAAAGTAAGCGGCGCCCTGTATCATCGTGCGATTGCGGTTATGCGCGGCGCGACGGCACTCGGGGATTTCGTATCGCTGTCCGAGAACGAATCGTATAATGTTGAATATTGGCCGCTTGAGCTTTACAAGCTGAGCCTGGCTCCAGCCGAAGCTGAGTTCTCCCGTCAAGTCGCTTTGATTACGGGCGGAGCCGGCGGCATCGGCAGTGAAACAGCTCGCCGTCTCGTATCGGAAGGCGCGCATGTCGTGCTGGCCGACCTGAATCTCGAGGGCGCGGAACGCGTAGCCGCCGAAATTAACGAGAAATTCGGTGAAAACCGTGCAATCGCGGTTAAGATGGATGTAACGAGTGAAGAAATGGTTATCGCCGCTTATCAAGAAACAGCTATCGCGTACGGCGGTGTGGACATTATTGTAAATAACGCGGGCCTAGCGACTTCGAGCCCGTTTGACGAAACATCGCTTAAAGAATGGAACCTGAACATGAACGTGCTCGGCACAGGCTACTTCCTCGTGGCGCGTGAAGCGTTCAAAGTAATGAAGACGCAAGGCGTTGGCGGCAACATGGTATTCATCGCTTCCAAAAATACGGTTTACGCCGGCAAAAACGCATCGGCGTATAGCTCGGTTAAGGCGCTTGAAGCACATTTGGCGCGCTGCATTGCAGCAGAAGGCGGCGAATTCGGCATCCGTGTCAACACGATTTTGCCGGATGCTATTCTTCAAGGCTCGGCTATTTGGAACGGCAACTGGCGCAATGAGCGCGCTGCCGCTTACGGCATCGAACCCGATCAGTTGGAGGAATATTACCGCAAACGGACGACGCTGCTCGTCAACATCTATCCAAGAGATATTGCAGAAGGGGTTGCATTCTTCGCTTCGTCGAAATCGGCGAAAACGACGGGCTGCATGCTGACAATCGACGGCGGCGTACCGGCTGCATTTACGCGATAACGGCAAAAGATCACTTAAAACAGGGCAAGAGAGCGCGCGGCATATAGCCGCAGCCGCTTTCCTGCCCGTTTCCGTTCCGTGTTGGAACAGGTAGATAAAAAGTGAAAATGGCAGTCATGACTGCCTATTGATAGAAACCGAATGTAATTGTGCGTTGTATATTGAATGGCTTGGCATTAAAATGGATGTTAGAAGATAAAGCGATTCGTCCAGAATGCACGGTTCCATTGCCCGCTTTTTCATGAACCTCGGGTGAGGAGAAGCCTACAATTGTAGGGCGGGTTGTATTCGCCAGCTGAAGCGAAAACGCTTTCCATTAACAATGGGATGCTGGTTAAAAGCCTGTTCTCGTCGTGTCTGTTGGCGAAATTATTCATTCGGAGATTGGAAGAGGTAACTATGCTGGTAGCGGAACGTTATGAGAAGATCGTTCAATTGGTGAACGAGAGGGGCAGCATTCGGGTGTCCGAATTAAGCGAGCTATGCCAGGTTACAGAGGAAACGATTCGGCGCGATCTGGATCGGCTCGAGCAGGCAGGCAGGCTTCGCCGTTCGCATGGGGGAGCGGTCAGCGTTCGTGAGCAGCAGCCGGAAACCCCGTACTCGGAGCGCGAGATCATGCACGCGGAAGAGAAGAGGCGGATTGCAAAGGAAGCGATTAAGCTTATTCAGCCAAAGGATCGCATCTTGCTGGATGCCAGCTCTACTGCCTGGTACATGGCAGCCCATCTTCCGGATATTCCGCTGACGGTGCTCACCAATTCGATAAAAGTGGCGGTCGAGCTTAGCGGAAAAGAGAAGATCGAGGTCATTTCCACAGGCGGTTTGCTCGCATCCCGTTCGCTGTCGTACGTAGGGCCGTTAGCTGAAAGGTCGTTGGATTCCTACTATGTCAACAAGCTGTTCCTGTCTTGCAAGGGCGTTCATTTGGACAAAGGCATTAGCGAATCCAATGAGCTGCAAGCGCGCATCAAGCATAAAATGATCGGCATTGCCGAGCAAGTCATTCTGCTAGCGGATGCGAGCAAGTTCGGCGTACAGGCGTTCACGCACGTGGCCGACTTGGGCGACGTTAGCCGGATCGTTACCGACCGAAGCGTTTCGCAGCAGACGGTCGAGCAGCTGGCAGAGCGCGCAATTGAAGTAACGGTAGTCTAAAAGATATTAAAAGAACTAGCTTTCATGCAAATGAAGATGTAATAATAATGCCCATTTCTCTTGTTTTCTCCCGCGGAGGCACCGTCCGCCGCGGGAGAGGAAGGGGCGCGCTGCAATCCTATTTTTAATCAACTTGTCTGATAACCTGATAATAATGCGAGGTGCTTGCTGTGAAAGTTTCGTTATTTATCACTTGTATAAGCGATGCGATTTATCCTCGAGTTGGGGAAGCGATGGCACGGATATTGGCTCGCTACGGCATTCAGCTGGAATTCCCGCCCGTTCAGACGTGCTGCGGTCAACCGGCGTTTAACAGCGGCTACTGGAAGGAAGCAAGAGCGACCGCAACGACGATTATCGAAGCCTTTGAAGACAGCGATTTCGTGATCGCGCCTTCCGGCTCCTGTACCGGCATGATTCATCATTATCCAAAGCTGTTCGAGCATGATCCTGTAATGCTGGCCCGTGCAGAAAAGCTGCAAAAGAAAGCATACGAATTTACCCAGTTTCTTGTGCAGGTGTTGGATGTAAAAGATATTGGGGCCGTATTCCCGCATAAAGTGACGTATCACCCGTCCTGTCACGGCACACGTATTCTTGGCATTAAGGATGAGCCGATGGAATTGATGAAAAACGTGAAAGGGCTGGAATTTGTGCCGCTGCCTTACGCCGAGGACTGCTGCGGTTTTGGCGGTACGTTTGCGGTGAAAATGGCCGATATTTCCGGGGCGATGGTAACGGAGAAGGCCGACCACGTGCTGGAGACGGAAGCGGAAGTGCTGGTCGGTCTCGATATGGCGTGCCTGATGAATATTGCCGGCAATTTGCGCTATCGCAACGAACCGGTGAAGGTGATGCATTTGGCTGAGCTTTTATACGAAGGAGTGAAGCAGGCATGAGTACGGCAGGGGGAGCATCAACCGTCAAGGAGCGCGCCAATTTGGCGCTGAACGACGAATTTCTGATTAAAGCGGTGAAGTTTACGACTGAACGGCTGCGCAACGGCAAGAAGGCAGCTTCCGCAGAGCACGGCAATTGGGAAGAGTGGCGGGAACGCGGCCGTCAAATCCGGCTGCATACGATTGCCCACCTTGATTACTATTTGAATCTGTTTGCAGATAATGCGAGAGCGAACGGCGTGCACGTCCATTTTGCGTCGACTTCGGCCGATGCTGTCAAGGTTGCGCTTGAAATCGCACAGCACAAGCAGGCGAAAACAGTCGTCAAATCGAAGTCGATGGTAACCGAGGAGCTTCATCTTAATCAGAAGCTGGAGGAGATCGGCGTGGAAGCGATTGAGACCGATCTCGGCGAATATATCATTCAACTGGCGGGAGAAGCGCCGTCCCATATCATTATTCCGGCCATTCATAAAAACCGGTTTCAAATCGCCGACCTGCTCTCCAAAGAAGCGGGGCAGGAATTAGAGCCGGAAACGTCGGTACTGGCCGGATTCGTCCGCAAAAAGCTGCGCGAAAAATTTCTCGAAGCCGATATCGGCATGACGGGCTGCAACTTCGCGATTGCCGAAACCGGCTCAATGGTGTTGTTCGAGAACGAAGGCAATGCACGCATGGTGACGACCGTGCCGAAAACGCAAATTACACTGATGGGCATGGAACGGATCATCCCGTCTTGGAGTGATCTGGAAGTGATGGCGACGTTGTTGCCCCGTTCGGCCACCGGCCAGAAGCTAACCGCCTATATGTCTGGGATTACAGGGCCGCGGCGCGAAGCTGACGCAGACGGGCCAGACGAGATGCATATCATCATTGTTGACAATGGCCGCTCGCTGCAGCTTGGCGATCCGGAATTCCAGGAGCTGCTTAACTGCATCCGCTGCGGCGCGTGCTTGAACGCTTGTCCGGTTTACCGTCATATCGGCGGTCATGCGTACGGCGGCACGTATAGCGGTCCGATCGGCGCGGTGCTAACTCCGGCGTTGAAGAGTAATGTAGCGGAATGGGACGATATCGCAAACGCGTCTAGTCTGTGCGGCGCGTGCTACGAGGCTTGCCCTGTCAAAATACCGTTGCACGATATGCTTGTTTATCTTCGTCGTCGCAAGCAGGAAGGCGGGCACGGCAATGCGGCCGAGTCGATCGGCATGAAAGGGTTCGCGACCGCCCTCGGCGACTCGAAGCGATTCAGAGGCCTGCTGCGTATCGGACAGCTCGGCCAGAAGCTGGTCGTCCGCAACGGCGAAATCCGGACGAAGCTCGGCCCGCTTAAAGGCTGGAACAGCTACCGAGTTACGCCGAGCATACCGAAGCAGACGTTCCGTCAGCGCTGGAATACGCTGGAGGAGGAGCTGCGGCACGGTCTCCAGGAGCTAGACCCAGCGGCCAAGCAGCGTATGGAAGCGCTCGTCGCGGACAGGGAGAACGGGAAAGGAGGCGGACACTGACATGGCTGAAACGGATACGGAAACTTATGAAGCGTGGTTGAAGCGCAAGGAAGAGGAATCGCGAACGAAGCAGAATGCGTTTATGAACGAAATCGCACAGAAGCTGAACCGGCCGCGCGTAATGGAAGCGCCGTCCCATCCGTTCCGCGGAGCTCCCGACTTCTGGAAGGCGTATGAATGGACGGAGGAAGAACGGATCGAACGGTTTACAGCCAACTTCAAGGCGGCCAGCGGCTTTGTTGAGCGGCTAACCGATCTGGAGGAGGCCAAATGCTTTATCGCGAAAAAGGCGGAGGAATTGAGCGCCCATTACATTGTGCGGCAAAATCAGCCGGAGCTGAACGGCATGGGTCTCGAAGAGGCGCTGCCGGACGCGAAAATATCGGTTTGGAACAGCGATTCCGAGCAATATTGGAAAGCCCGCGCCGCTGAAGCCGATTTTGGGGTTGTCGTCGCCGATCACGCGGCCGCATACACCGGTTCGGTAACGGTACTTTCCTCCGGCGACAAGGGAAGGTCCGTCAGTCTTCTGCCTACCGTGTTGTTTATCATTTTGCCGCTTGAGCGGTTGAAAACGCGCCTCGGTGAAATATTGATCGGCTTCGACGAAGCCGGCCGCGAGCGTCTGCCTGCGGGCATTCATTTTATTTCCGGCCCGAGCCGTTCCTCGGACATCGAAAATGCGCTGACTATCGGGGTTCACGGGCCGGGCGTCGTTTACGCTCTTCTTGTGGGCTAGGAGGATTAGGCGAGATGCAAGTGACGAAGCTGACAAAGCGGAACCATTACGAAGAAATTACGGAGCAGATTAAGCGGTTGATTATTGAGGGCGATCTTCGTCCCGGCGACAAGCTGCCCTCGACGAAAGAAATGTCGGAACGATTCGGCGTCGGCCGTTCGACGACGAGGGAGGCGCTTAGCGCCTTGAAGGCGATGGGGCTGATCGAGATCAAACAAGGGGGCGGCTGTACGGTCATCGGGACGCTCCCGGCTGAGGTCGAGCTGCCGGAGCTGCAGTCGCTGCGGCTTAATCGCGAGACACTGCTGGAGCTGCTGGAAGCGCGTCAGGCGCTAGAGGTGTCCAATGCCTCGATTGCCGCGATCAAGCGGACAGACAAGGACGTTGCCGCTCTCGGCGTCATTGTGGAAGAGATGGAGCGGTCGATCGGCGACGACGCGCTTGGCGAGCGCACCGATCTGCAGTTTCACGCCACGCTGGCCAATGCTACCGGCAATTCGATTATGGTTCGCCTGTTCGAGTCCATTACAAGCCAGATGGAGACGGCCATTCATGAGGTGCGCCGCGTCGAGCTTTACGCGAACCGCTCGGTGGCCGAACGGCTATACGCCGAGCATAGGGCTATCTACGATGCCGTTCTGGCTGGAGACGCGGACGAAGCGGCGGCATGCATGAAACGGCATTTGCATCATGTGGAAAGCATACTCATGAAATACGTGTAGTCAAGCGCCGATCGTTGTTCGGTAAAGAAAGAGCAAGCCAAAAGGGATGTCCCGGATCAAAGTCGATCCGCGAGACATCCCTTTTTTAGCATCCTTATTTCGTTTCGAGGAAGCGCTCGATAAATTCCAGCGCCTTTTGCTGTCGTTCGCTGTTAACGCGAATGGCCACGATGTAGTTGTCCTTGGCGACGACAGGAAGGTTGTTCAGCAACTTGCTGCCGCTAATTTCAATGCCATAAGTACGACTTTCCGTATCATCCTCTGTTTTTTGCTTGAATGCGGCGTCTGTGCCGAGCGCTTCTTTCAGCTTTTCTCCCGCGTTCTGACCGGCCTCGTCGAGATTGAGGAACGGGCCTTGCGGCGATATCCAGTTGAACGTTCCTTTGTCCAGAATATAGACGTCTGGTTTCTCCGTGGCGAGCATAACCATCGCCTTCTGCTGAGAGGCGATATCCATCTGATCCTTCACGTCCATCGGCGCATAAATCAATTTGACAGTGAAACGATTCCAGTCCGGGAACTGCGCGAGCAGTGCTTCTTCGAGCTCCGCCTCCTTGCCCGTGCCGCCATTGCCGTCGCTAATAAAATATTCGCCCAAAAACATAATTTCAAGATCGACTGGAGGCAGGCTGGCCAGCCGTTTTTGTTCCTCTCGATGGTCGATAAAGGCGGTTATGCCGTAAATAATTAGAGCGACGAGGACAATTCCGCCAAAAACATGAAATTTGTAATAACGCCAAAAATGATCGACCTTCTCGGCAGTTCCGGCCATTTTTTTATACTTGCCGTATTCCTGCTGATTGAATTGTTCCGCCGCCTGCTTGTCCTCGTGAGCTAAAATAAAACGGTAGGCGCGCGTAATACTGTCAAAGTCGAACGCGTCCTCGCCTTCCGAACGTTCTCCGCTCTCCGCTTGCTTTTGTCTGGCGCGCGCTTGGCGCAGAAGCAGCGAGTAACGCTTTTCCACCTCTTCCTTGGAAGCGCTGTCGGGCAGGCCAAGCGTCCGGTAGGCTTGTTGCAGTTCGTCCATGAAGTTCACCTCTGCGAAATAAATAGTAGAAAGAAATAACGATTCAAAAGCTCCACCCTCTAGTATACGGATTTACGAGACAGATTGCCAATTTAACGGCCGGTCTATTTGTACAGACGGTTCGACGAGCGAGGCTACAAATCGGGGGTCCATATGGTATGATAGGAAAAAGCGCGAACAGGCGGGCGGAAAAACGCTATTTTTCGAAGTCGGCTTATGGCTGACCTGACGCACTGTTCGGTAGATACATGATTAACGGCACTGTAACGGGGGATATAATTATGCTAAAAGGCAAATCGATCATTCTCGGCATTACCGGGGGCATTGCGGCGTATAAAGGAGCCGCGCTCTGCAGTAAGCTGGTGCAAGCTGGAGCCGACGTTCGCGTCATTATGACGGAATCGGCGGCAAAGTTCATTACGCCGCTGACACTGCAGACGCTGTCCCGCCATCCGGTATACATCGATACATTCGAGGAGCGGGACCCATCGGTCGTCGCTCACATCAACTTAGCCGATCATGCGGATTTGATCTTGGTCGCACCGGCGACGGCGAATGCGATCGGCAAGATGGCGAACGGTCTCGCCGACGATATGCTGAGCACGACGCTGCTGGCCGCAACGAGTCCGATTATTGTCGCGCCGGCAATGAATGTCCATATGTACGAGCATCCTGCTGTTGTCCGCAATATGGAGACGCTCGCTCAGCGCGGCGTCATGTTCGTGGAGCCTGGCACAGGTCAGCTCGCTTGCGGCTATGTGGCGAAAGGACGGCTGGCAGAGCCGGAAGATATCGTGAAGGCGGTCGAGATGTTTTTCGGTCGCGTCGGCAAGCTGGCGGGCAAGAAAGTACTTGTGACGGCAGGAGGTACGGTTGAGCGGTTCGATCCGGTTCGTTACCTGACAAATGATTCGTCAGGCAAAATGGGCTTCGCCGTCGCTGAGGCGGCGCGGACGATGGGGGCCGACGTGACGATCGTCGCCGGGCGGACAACGGCGGAGCCGCCTGCTGGCATGACGGTCGTCCGGGTGGAATCGGCGCAGCAAATGCTGGAGGCGGTTGTCTCCCGGTCGGACGACGCAGATATCATTGTGAAGGCGGCTGCCGTAGCGGACTATCGTCCCGTTAGGAAGCTTGACCAGAAGATGAAGAAGACAGGCGAAAGCTTGACGGTCGAGCTGGAACGGACAACTGACATTTTGCAAACGCTCGGCTCGCGCAAGAGGCAAGGGCAGCTGCTGATCGGCTTTGCGGCTGAAACGGAGGATGTGGAGCGTTATGCGATGGACAAGCTGACGCGCAAAAACTGCGATTTTGTCGTTGCGAACGACGTCAGCGCAGAAGGAGCCGGCTTTAACGGCGATACAAATATCGTGCAGCTGTATGGACCCGAGGGGCTGATCGCCTCGCTGCCGATGCTGACGAAACGCGAGGCTGCGGGTCGTATTATGGAAATTGCAGCAGCCAAACTGACGGCAGCCGCTGCCGGCGATGGAGGTCAGGCGGAATGATCGCCAAAGTCATTGTCGACGTGCCGAGCCGCCAGACGGATCGGCCGTTCGACTACGAAGTGCCTGAAGAAATGGCTGATTGGATTGAAATCGGCAGCCGCGTTGGCGTACCTTTCGGCGGGCGTGTATTGCAGGGCTTTGTTACGGAGCTGACGGAGCGGGCTGACATTGACGCCAAGCGGTTAAAGCCAGTGGCTGAGCTGCTTGACGCTCAGCCTCCGTTGCTGCCGGATTTGGTCGAGCTTGCGAAATGGGTCAGCGACAAATATTGCTGCTCGTGGACGGCGGCGCTGCAAGCGATGGTGCCAGCGGCTTTGAAAGGAAAAGCCGAGCGCGTCATTCGTCTGAACCCAGATCTTTCTTTATCCGGAGCAGGCCTGGCTTCGCCCCTGCCCGCCGAATTGACAGCCTGGCTGGACAAGCAAGGCGAGGCCAAGCTGGACGCCTTGCTCAGCCGGTTTCCGCTCTACTCCGGAGCCATTAAGACGGCGCTGAGAGAGCAAATCCTGCTCGAGCAATCGTCCATTCGCGATCGGGTATCTATCCGCAAAGTGCTGACCGTTTTCCCGCCGCAGGATCGGGAGGCGGCGCAGGCGGAGCTTGCATCTTACCCGGCACGAGCCGCGAAGCAGCGCGAGCTGTTGGCGTTCATTCTGGAGAAGAACGAGCAAATGCCGCTCGCCGAGCTGTTGGCGGAGGCAGGCGGTTCTGCTGCGAGCGTGAAGGCGCTCGCCGCCAAAGGCTTAATCGAGCTGCGCGAGGAGGAACAACAGCGAGATCCGTATGCCGGCCGAGAGTTTCGGCAGACGGAGCCGCTGCCGTTGATGGAAGGGCAGCAAGACGTCTTCGAAAGCATCGCCGATGCCGTTACGCGGGGCGAGCCGCAGGTGATGCTGCTGCACGGCGTAACGGGCAGCGGCAAAACCGAAGTGTACTTGCAATCGATTCAGCATTGCCTCGCGCTTGGCAAGCAGGCGATCGTGCTCGTTCCCGAAATTTCGCTGACCCCGCAAATGGTTGAGCGCTTCAAGGGCCGATTCGGCGACGCCGTCGCCGTCATGCACAGCCGGCTGTCGAACGGAGAGCGCTACGATGAATGGCGAAAAATCCGAAATCGCCAGGTGCAGGTCGCGATCGGAGCACGGTCGGCGATTTTCGCGCCTTTCGAACAGCTTGGCCTCATTATTATTGACGAGGAGCATGAATCGTCCTATAAGCAGGAGGAAAGCCCGAAATATCATGCTCGCGACGTCGCTGTCAAACGTGCCAGGCAGCATGGCGCGGCCGTCGTGCTTGGCTCAGCGACACCTTCGCTTGAGTCTTATGCTGCGGCAAGTCGGTCCCTGTCTCCAGACAAGCCGCCGTCGCTGCTGCCAATGCCGGAGCGAGTGGGCGGACGGCCTCTGCCGCCCGTCGAAGTGGTTGACATGCGCGCCGAGCTGACGGAAGGCAATCGCTCCATGTTCAGCCGTCGCCTGCACGCGGCGCTCGCCGAGCGGCTGGAGCGGGGCGAGCAGTCGGTGCTGCTGCTCAACCGCCGCGGCTACTCGACGTTCGTCATGTGCCGCTCCTGCGGTTATACGGCGACCTGCCCGCACTGCGACATTTCACTCACCTATCATCAGAAGACGCGGCTCATGCGCTGCCATTATTGCGGGCATGCCGAGCCGCAGCCGCGTGTGTGCCCTTCCTGCGAGAGCGAGCACATCCGCTACTTTGGTACGGGAACGCAGCGGGTGGAGGAAGAGCTTGCGAAGCTATTCCCAGGCATTCGGGTCATCCGGATGGATGTCGATACGACGTCGGAGAAGCATGCGCATGAGAAGCTACTTGGGGAATTCGGCGCCCGCAAGGCGGACGTCCTGCTGGGCACGCAAATGGTTGCCAAAGGGTTGGATTTCCCTTACGTGACGCTCGTCGGCGTCATTGCGGCGGATACTTCGCTTAATTTGCCGGATTTTCGGGCGGGCGAGCGTACGTTTCAATTGCTGACGCAGGTGGCCGGTCGAGCCGGCCGGCATCATCTTCCCGGGGAAGTGGTCGTTCAGACGTACACGCCGGAGCATTACGCCATCGCAACGGCGCAACGCCACGATTATGACGCCTTTCTCCGCGAAGAGCTGAAGCATCGAAGTGTGCTCGGCTATCCGCCGTTTTGCCGGCTGGCGCTCGTCACGATGTCGCATGAGCAGCTGCCGCTGCTGACGCAGACGGGCGAGCGATTCGCTGCAAGACTGCGGGAGCTTGCGGAAGCGGAGGGCGTGCTCGGCCCGCTTGAGGGCGGACTGCCGCGAGCGCTGGACGTACTTGGGCCGGTCGCTTCGCCGATTTCTCGAATCAAAGATCGCTACCGTTTTCAATGTGTGATAAAATATCGGGGAAACATCGACGTGCCGGCGCTGCTGCGCGAGGCTACGGCGCCTTTTATGGAGGGGCCGCCGCAAAAACAGGTGCAATTCGGCATCGACGTCGACCCGCAAGTCATATTATAAAATCGAATATATTGTTGCAAAGGATGGGAATGTTCCATGGCAATACGTATTATTGTAAAAGATCCGGATCCGGTGCTTCGCGAACCGGCCAAAGAAGTGACGAAATTCAACTCGAATCTGGCTAAGCTGCTGAAGGATATGGCGGAGACGATGTACGACGCGGACGGCGTCGGCCTTGCTGCGCCGCAAATCGGCATTTCGAAGCGGGTTATCGTTGTCGATATCGGCGATGAGGAGAATGGTTTGATCGAGATGGTCAATCCGGTCATCGTCGAGCAGGATGGCGAGCAGTTCGGTCCGGAAGGCTGCCTCAGCATCCCGAATTTGAACGGCGACGTTCGCCGCGCGGATCGCGTCGTCGTAAGCGGGCAATCCGCCGACGGCACGCCGTTCACGGTAGAGGCGACCGGCTTTCTGGCACGCGCCTTCCAGCATGAGGTCGATCATTTGAACGGCATTCTGTTCACCGATCTCGCCGAATCGATCTACGATATTTCGGACAGACCGCGCAAAGGCGGGGAGTAGATGCGAATTGTATTTATGGGGACGCCGGAATTCGCCGTCCCTTCTCTTCATACGCTGCTAGACAACGGCTACGAAGTTGTGGCGGTCGTGACGCAGCCGGACCGTCCGAAGGGGCGCAAGCGGGTGCTTACGCCTCCGCCGGTCAAAGAAGCGGCGCTTGCGCTCGGTCTGCCGGTGCTGCAGCCGGAGCGGATGCGCAGCGAGGAAGCGGCCGAGGCAATCGCCGCGCTGAAGCCCGATTTGATCGTAACCGCCGCATACGGGCAAATATTGCCGAAAGCGGTGCTGGACACCCCTCCTCTCGGATGCATTAACGTGCACGGTTCGCTGCTGCCTCAGTATCGCGGAGGCGCACCGATTCAGCGTTCGATTATTAATGGGGAAAAAGTGACGGGCGTGACGATCATGTATATGGCGGCCGGTCTCGATACCGGCGACATGATCAGCAAAGTCGAAGTGCCTATTGAAGACGACGATACGTCGGGTACGCTCTTCGAGAAGCTGAGCCTCGCGGGAGCCGAGCTGCTCGCACGGACATTGCCTGCCATCGCGGCCGGTGATGCGGCGCGTACGCCGCAGCAGCATGAGCTGGCTACTTACGCGCCGAATTTGACGCGCGACGACGAACGGATCGATTGGAGCCGTACCGCCCGCCAAATTTACGACCAAGTGCGAGGGCTGTCGCCAATGGCCGGCGCTTTCACGACGCTATCTGGCGAGGTATTCAAAGTGTGGACGTGCGCCAAGCCGGCAGACGGAGCATCAGCAGCCGGCAAGCATGATTCTGGTACTGTGCTGGAAGCGAGCGATAAAGGCATACGCGTACAGACTGGCAGCGGCGAGTTGTTGCTGTTGATCGTTCAGCCTTCAGGCAAGCGGGCAATGGACGTATCTGAATGGCTGAAAGGCGCGAAGCTGCCAGCAGGAACACAGTTTGGCCAAGCTTCAAGCGACGGCGAACAAAGCGAAGGTGGCGCGCAATGAACCAACGGAAAGGTAATAGCCGGAACGGTCGCCCGAACGGCGGTCGGCCGTTCCGCAAGCCGGCGGGCGCAGCTCCCGCCGCGCCTAGAAAGAAAACGGCGCGTGAAATAGCGCTGGACACGCTGCTCCGAGTATCGGAGACGGGCGCGTACAGCAATTTACAGCTCAATCGGGCGCTGTCTGACGCGCAGCTGCAGCGAGCCGACGCGGCGCTGGCAACGGAGCTCGTGTACGGCACGATTCAACGGCAGCTGACGCTAGACCATTGGCTCGCTCACTTTGCGGCCAAAGGGCTTCGAAAGCTGGAGCCGTGGGTCCATCAGCTGCTTCGCATGAGCGCTTATCAGCTTCTCTACTTGGACCGGATACCGGCCCATGCGGCGGTGAATGAAGCGGTGACGATCGCCAAACGGCGCGGACACCAAGGCATATCGGGAATGGTCAACGGCATTCTCCGCAGCATAGACCGCAACCGCAGCGAATTGACGGCATCCGCGATCACGGATCGTGATGCGGCAATAGCGCTGTCGCTTCGGCATTCGTATCCGGAATGGCTCGTGCGGCGCTGGCTCGGCGCATTCGGCGAGCAAACGACCGAAGCCATTTGCGCCGCAGGCAACGAGCCTCCTCACGGAAGCGTGCGCGTCAATCGACTGCGCGAATCGAGGGAGAAGACGCTGCTTCAACTGACAGAGCAAGGCTTCGAAGCGGCTCCGTCGGACGTCGCGCCTTACGGCGTAGCCGTCAAGCGTGGCGGCAATATGGCCGATACCGACGGCTATCGCGCCGGTTTGTGGACCGTGCAGGACGAGAGCTCGATGCTCGTCGCCGAGATCGTCGCACCGAAAGCGGGCATGCAGGTGCTTGACTGCTGCGCCGCGCCGGGGGGCAAGACGACGCATCTCGCAGAGCTAATGGAAGGCAAGGGCAAAGTATGGGCCAACGATGTTCATCCGCATAAGCGGGAGCTGATCGAAGGACAAGCGGAGCGGCTTGGGCTGACGAACGTCGAAGCGATTACGGGCGATGCCGGCGAGCTGCCGGATCGGTTTGCGCCTGGTTCGTTCGATGCCGTTCTGCTCGACGCGCCGTGCTCCGGCTTCGGCGTTATTCGCCGCAAGCCGGAAATTAAATGGACGAAATCCGAAGAAGACGTTCTTGCAATCGCAGCTATCCAGCGGCGGCTGCTGGAGGCCGCTTCGGGCCTCGTAAAGCCGGGCGGCGTGCTCGTATACAGTACGTGTACGATCGAGCGAGCCGAGAATGAGGAACAGGTAGAGCAGTTTTTAGAGCGGCATCCAGAGTTTGAGTTCGACGCCGATTGGCCGGAAGCGGTGCTTGCACCGCTGCGTACGGCTGGCATTGCAGACGACTCGTTCAGAGGGTCGATCCAGCTTCTGCCGCAACATTTCGGAAGCGACGGCTTCTATATCGCCCGCCTGCGCAGACGCCCTTAGGGCGTCTTGTGGCTGTGCATAGGCGTTTGTGGTAAAATAAATCATCAGCGGCACGAGAGCCGCGCTATTTGAGAGTCAGGTGTGATAACAATAATGAAACCGATAATTTACGATTATACGCTAGAGCAGCTTCAAGATTGGATGAAGGAGAACGGCGAGCCTGTGTTTCGTGGCGGCCAACTGTTTGACTGGCTGTACGTGAAGCGCGTCAAAAGCTTTGACGATATGTCCAATCTGCCGAAGGAAATGCGCCAGAAACTTAACGACCAATTCCAATTCGTCACGCTGTCGGAAATTACAAAGTTCCAGTCCAAGGACGGAACGGTCAAATTTCTGTTTGGTCTGCACGACAACCACGCAATTGAGACTGTCATTATGAAGCATGATTACGGCAATAGCGTTTGCGTTACAACGCAAGTCGGCTGCCGGATCGGCTGTACGTTTTGCGCGTCGACGCTCGGCGGGCTGAAGCGGAACTTGACGGCGGGCGAGATCGTCGCGCAAGTGGTTACCGCGCAGCAAATGCTGGACGAGACGGATGAGCGGGTATCCAGTATCGTCATCATGGGCTCGGGCGAGCCGTTCGAGAATTACGACGCGACGATGGCTTTTCTGCGCATTATGATTCACGAGAAGGGGCTTAATATCGGCCAGCGCCATATTACCGTTTCGACGAGCGGCATCGTGCCAAGCATGTATAAGTTTACGGAAGAGAATACGCAGATCAATCTGGCTATCTCTATCCATGCGCCGAACGACAAGCTTCGCTCGAAGCTGATGCCGGTTAACCGCCGCTTCCCGTTCGAAGACGTTATGGCGGCATGCCGCAACCACATCGCCAAGACGGGCCGCCGTATTACGTTCGAATACGCGTTGATCGGCGGTGTCAACGACCAACCCGAACATGCGCAGGAACTGGCGGACGAACTGCAAGGCATGCTCTGCCACGTCAATCTGATCCCGATCAACCATGTGCCGGAGCGCAATTACGTACGCACGCCGCGGGAAGACATTTTCGAATTTCAACGCGTTTTGGAACGCAACAAGATCAACGCGACGATTCGCAGAGAGCAAGGTCACGACATTGCGGCCGCATGCGGCCAGTTACGGGCGAAACATATGGAATCCTCGGGCGAGGTGATGACGGTTGAGAATGGCAAGCCGAAGTGATGTTGGACGGGTACGTCAAATTAACGAAGACCGCAATTGGGCGGGAACGCTGGTAAACGGCGTAACGGTGGCGATCGTTGCCGACGGCATGGGCGGTCACAAGGCCGGTGACGTTGCCAGTCAGCTGGCGGTAAACGGCTTTCGTGAAGCGATTGAGAACGGCGCCGGCAAAGAAGGCTTGACGGTGGAGGAAGGCAAGATGCTTATTCGCCAAGCGATTGTCAAAGCGAACGACATCGTCTATGATATGGCCTCCCGCAACGAGCAGTATTCCAACATGGGGACGACGATCGTCTCTGCTCTTGTTATTGGAGACGAAGCGGTAATCGGCCATATCGGCGACAGCCGCGTCTATCATATTGACGCGGACGGCATCGTGCAATTGACGGACGATCATACACTTGTGAACGAGCTGGTCAAATCCGGCCAAGTGAGCCAGGAGGAAGCAGCTCATCATCCGCGCCGAAACGTCATTACGCGAGCGGTTGGAACAGACGCCGAGATTGAAGTCGACGTATTATCCAAGGCGCTTGAGGAAGGCGACGTTCTGCTGCTGTGCAGCGACGGCTTGACCAACATGGTTGGCGACGATGAACTGCAACGCATTGTTACGGATGACAGCCGTACGCTGGACGGGAAGGCGGATCGGCTGATCGAACTCGCGCTGAACGCGGGCGGAGACGACAATATTACGGTCGTCCTGCTTCATCACGGCCAGAAGGCAGCGAATCCGGGAGGTGACAACGGATGATCGGACATAACCTGGGCGGACGCTACGAAATACTGACCCGCATTGGCGGTGGCGGCATGGCGCTTGTCTACAAAGCCCATGACGTGCTGCTGAATCGCAATGTCGCGGTGAAGGTGCTGCGCCAGCAATTCGTTCACGACGAGGAATTCATCCGCAGATTCCGGCGCGAAGCGCAATCGGCGGCGTCGCTCTCCCATCCGAATGTCGTCAGCATTTACGATGTCGGGCAGGAAGACGACACGCATTATATCGTCATGGAATATATCGAAGGCAATAATTTGAACGAAATTATTCAAGAGCGAGCGCCGCTGCAAGCCGACGAAGCGGTGCGTATTGCGCTGCAAATTTGCGACGCACTGGATCACGCTCATCAGAACAGCATTATCCATCGCGATATTAAGCCTCATAATATATTGATTGGTAAAAACGGCAGAGTGAAGGTAACCGATTTCGGCATTGCACGAGCCGTTACCTCATCTACCATTACGCAGACCGGATCCGTCGTAGGCTCGGTCCACTATTTCTCTCCGGAGCACGCAAAAGGCGTCAGCACTGGGGAAAAGTCGGATTTGTACTCGCTCGGCATCGTCCTCTATCAAATGCTGACCGGCAAGCTGCCGTTTCTCGGTGAAAGCCCGATCAGCGTAGCGCTGAAGCATTTGCAGGAGGAGTTTGAGGAGCCGCGAGTTGTTAATCCGCATATTCCGCAAAGCGTGGAAAATGTTATTTTGCGCGCGATGCGAAAAAATCCGGCGGAGCGCTATCACTCGGCGCACGAGATGCTGATCGATTTGGACAGCTGCCTGAAGCCTTCGCGGCTGAACGAGCCGAAAGCGACGTTTGACGGCGACAGCGATATGGAAGCGACTCGGGTCATGCCGGCGCTGCGGCCGTCCGATTTCCGGCCTTCCTCGTCTTCGTCGGTTGGCGAATGGCAGCCTGGACCTGCTTCTCCTTCTTCTCAAACGCAAGACGACGGTAAGCGAAAGGAAGAGGGGCTGTCCGAACGTCCGAAGCAGAAGGGCTGGAAGCGGCCGGTAACGATCGTTGTCGTGACGCTTATTGCTCTCGCGCTTATTATTTGGGGTTTTAGAGCCATTCTGAACATGCTGGACGTTCCCGAGGTGGACGTGCCTAACGTCGTCGGCGAACAACTGGCGGATGCAAAGGTCAAGCTGGAGGAAGCAGGCCTTAAGCTGCAGGAGCCCATTCATGAAGAGTTCATGTCCGACTTTCCGGCCGGCGAGGTGTACGAGCAGACGAAGGCCAAAATGCGCGTCAAGCAGGGCTCTTACATTGAGCTATGGGTTAGCAAAGGGATCGAGCTGGAAAGGCTCGGCAGCTATATTGGGAAAAAAATTCAGACGGCGAGAGATGAACTGAAAGTACTCGGCGTCGATGTCAGTGACCCGTCTGTCTTCAGCGTGGATGAAGTGTTCAGCGAGCAGGACCCGGGAACGATTTTGAAGCAAACGCCGGAAGCGGGAACCGAGTTCGATCCGAAAGAGCTCAAGCTGACGTTCATGGTCAGCAAAGGACGAGAGACCGTTCCGATGCCGAATCTAATCGGCAAAACGGTTGCCGAAGCGAAAGATATGCTTCGCGCCGTCGATCTGGTGCTGAAGGATTCGGATATATTAACCGAGCCGAGCTATGCGATGAAGAAGGGGCTCGTCATGGATACGGGTAAATTCAAGTTTCAGGATCCGCTGACGAAGGGCACGGAGGTGTCGATCACCGTCAGCTCCGGTCCCCCGAAGGATGCGCTCGAGCATAAATTCAACGTAACGATCGCTCCGGCGGTTGCAGGCAAGACAAGTGAAATTCGCATCGTATATTCCGACTCTACCGGAGAAAACATGGAATGGGGCAAGCGGCAAATTACCGAGATGCAAACTTTTACCGTCAGCGTTATTTTATCGCCTGATGCGGAAGCGAGCGTCAAAGTGTACCGCGACAGCCAGTTTGTCGATGAGAAAAAGATCAGCTACGCTGATGTCAAGAATGGAACAAAGACATCCAATATGAACGTGCCTGGCACCGAGCCGACGCCGCCTCCTCCTACGCCGACGGAAGTGCCGACGATCGGAGAACCGCAGGAAGGGACGGGTGAAGATCACGGAGACAACCCAGATGATGAGCAATAGCGTGAAAAACTTGAAAACCGGTTCGCCAAGCGGCCGGATCGTCAAAGCGCTGAGCGGCTACTACTATGTGCTGCCGGACGGAGCCGATCCGCACGGGGCGACCGTACAGTGCAGAGCGCGAGGCGTTTTTAAGAAAAAAGGGATCAACCCGCTTGTTGGCGACGAGGTGCTGTACAGCTTGACCGAAAACGGCGAAGGAACGGTGGAAGAAATATTGCCCCGTTCTTCTGAGCTGATCAGGCCGCCTGTCTCTAACGTCGATTTGGCCATTCTCGTCTTTTCCGTTACCGAGCCGACGCTCAACCTGCAGCTGCTCGACAAGTTTCTTGTGCATATCGAGCATGCAGGCATCGAACCGTTGCTTTGTTTGAGCAAGCGGGATCTAGAGGCCGAGGGCGATGAGACGGAGGAAGCGAGAAAGGCAACGGAGGACGTGCGGCGCATCTACGGAGCGATTGGCTACGAGGTATACGGCACAAGCTCTCGGCGCGGGGAAGGCGTTGAGGCGCTGCACGAGCGGCTGAGAGGTCACATCGCCGTATTCGCTGGACAATCCGGCGTCGGCAAGTCTTCGCTGCTCAACGCGATCGTGCCCGGACTCGCACTGGAGACGAACGAGATCAGCAACCGGCTCGGGCGCGGCAAGCATACGACGCGCCATGTGGAGCTGATCGAGGTTGGCGGCGCCTACGTGGCGGATACGCCGGGCTTTAGCCAGCTCGATTTCACCGAGCTCGGCATTGAGGATTTGGGCTACTGCTTTAAGGAAATGCGCGAGCTTGCGCCGTCATGCAAATTCCGGGCCTGCACGCATGTGCACGAGCCTGGCTGCGCGGTGCTTGCGGCCGTCGAGGACGGCGGCGTCGCAGAGAGCCGCCATCGCCATTACGTACAGTTTCTGACGGAAATGAAAGAGAAAAAGCGGAGGTACTAACAGATATGGCTATAATCGCACCTTCTATTTTGTCCGCGGATTTCGCCAAGCTGGGCAGCGAGATTCAAGACGTGGAAAGATCCGGAGCGGATTGGATTCACATCGATGTGATGGACGGCCTTTTCGTGCCGAACCTGACGTTTGGTCCGCCGGTCATTAGCGCGGTACGTGCGGCGACAAAGCTGCCGTTCGACGTTCATCTGATGATCGAGCGTCCGGAGCTGTCGATTGCCAGCTATGCGGCTGCGGGAGCGGACCGTATTACCGTTCACGCTGAGGCTTGCGTGCACTTGCACCGCACGATTTATCAAATTAAGGAGCTCGGTCTCCCGGCCGGAGTCGCCCTCAATCCCGCAACGCCGGTGTCCCAAATCGAGCCGATCTTGGGCGATATCGATCTCGTTCTGATTATGACCGTAAACCCTGGCTTTGGCGGACAGAAATTTATCCAGCAATCGCTGCAGAAGCTGCGTCAGCTTCGCGCACTGCTTGATTCGCAAGGCTTGCAGCACGTTCATGTGCAGGTGGATGGAGGCGTTAACAGCGAGACGGCTAAGCTCGTCACCGAAGCTGGAGCAAACGTGCTTGTAGCCGGCAACGCCGTATTCGCCGAGAATGACAGAGCGGCTGCAATTGCAGCGCTTCGTTAGGAGGCGTAGCCGGTGAAGGACCGCAATTATGATTCGGAAGAGCCGTTGTCGCTATGGAAAGTCACGCTGTGGATCGTTTTGTACGCGGCCGTTTGCGGCGTGTTGCTTGCCGCCTTCACGTTGATTGAGTCGGTTCTCAAATTTGTTCTCTCGCTTGTGGCGCTCTATTTTATGATTCGTTTCTTCAAGAAATACGAGAGATGGAGCATTCGGATCAGCTTTATTATTTGCACGCTGCTCGCTTATTTCAGTACCGTAATTATGATGGCTTTTTGGCTTTATATGACCAATGAAATGGCGGGCACGGCGGGCTGATTCGCTAAAGAATAGACGATTCCTCAATGGAATAGGACAAACGAATTTCGCATAGGATGGTTACATGAACAAAGGTTCGTGTAGCCATTTTTTGTGCGCAAACGGGCGTTTCGCAAGCGAAAGAGAGGCTAACAGGACGGTTGTTACGGAAATGAAGGATATTCTGCGTCTCATGAGCGTGTCTAGGGAGGGAGAGGGCATGAAATTTTACACGATCAAACTGCCGAAATTTTTGGGCGGGTTCGTTAAAGCAATATTGAACACCTTCCAGAAAAATTAGCCATGTTGTTGCGGCCTCCTTCACAATTCGGATCGTGGGCAAGCATCGGGCAGTTCGAGGCGGAACGGTCGCGCGTCTAAGCCGAAGCTGCACAAAAAAAAGCACCTGAACGCTCAGGTGCTTTTCGTCTGCCGCGATATGCGGCTCCTATTATACGCGAGTCACTTTGCCGGATTTCAGGGCGCGTGCGCTGACGTAAACGCGTTTTGGTTTGCCGTCAACCAAAATGCGGACCTTTTGCACGTTTACTCCCCAAGTACGACGGTTTTTGTTGTTAGCGTGGGAAACGTGGTTGCCTGTTCCAGGCGCTTTGCCTGTAATGAAACATTTGCGGGACATGAGTACACCTCCTTCAAAAGCTTGCTTCGTTCGCATGCACTGTAAAGTTTTGCTCCTAGCAAAACGGCTGTCGCCGCTTCTGCTTATTCTACAAGCGAAACCTGGGAAGCTATCGCCGCAGAAAGCGGTGAACGTCCGGTTACGCCGGGGCAAAAATAATGGCATTGTTGCATGAGTTGCGAGCGGCCGCAGAACGGCGCTCTTCTTAAGCATGGTCAATATTCCGATTTCGCCTTCGGTGAAGGACAACAAGTTGTCCTATGCGGCGATCCGCATCCGAACTGGCGCGCCCGGCAAGGGCGCTTGGAATATGCCTGCATATAAACACACTTGAATATCGTATCATAATTGTCTAGGTTCAGCAACTTAAAATGTGTGTGCGATATTAACTTTTCGTTGACGAACGGCCTTTTTGCCGTATATGATTTGTGAGATAATAAATATCAAGGTTTTGCATGCCGCCCTTCTATATCGGTGCCAATTATAGTACAATGGGATATAGTCCATAATACTTATGTAAAGGAGTGTATTTCCATGCCACAGCAGCTGAGCACCGAACTAGGACAAATATTTGTAACTGACAATTGCATTGCCGTTATTGCAGGCTCTGCAGCGATGGAATGTTATGGACTGGTCGGTATGGCATCTCGTAAACAGCTTAAGGACGGAATTGCCGAACTGCTCGGCAGAGAGAATATGTCGAGAGGCGTCGAGGTGCGCAGAGAAAACGATAAGCTTCATATCGATCTGCATATTATAGTAAGCTACGGGACGAAAATTTCGGAAGTTGCGCATAATATCCAAACCAAGGTGAAATATGTGCTGAACGAAGTCGTAGGCCTTCAAGTGGATCAAGTCCATATATTTGTTCAAGATGTAAGGGTGATATTGTAGCAGGAAGGGGAATTGTCGTTTGAGTAAGCGCTCCATTAACGGATCTGATTTTACCGCCATGGCACTTCTCGGTGGGGATTTATTACAGCGAAACGTAGACCGGGTCAATGCATTGAATGTATTCCCGGTGCCTGACGGGGATACGGGCACGAACATGAATCTGACGATCGTATCGGGGATTCGCGAACTGCGCAGCAAGCCGTCCGCGCATCTCGGCAAAGCGGCAGAGGCGCTTTCCAAAGGCTTGCTGATGGGAGCAAGGGGGAATTCTGGCGTTATTTTGTCCCAATTGTTCCGAGGGTTCGCCAAATCGCTTGCCGCGCACGAAGAAGCGGGAACGACGCAAATTGCGGCCGCGCTTCAGCTGGGCGTAGATATGGCGTATAAAGCGGTCGTGAAGCCGGTGGAGGGCACCATTCTGACCGTTGCCAAAGAGTCGGCCAAGCATGCCGTGCAATATGCCCGCCGAACGAACGATGTGATCGAACTGATGCAAGAAGTTCATGCCAAAGCGAATGAAGCGCTGAAGCGGACACCCGATTTGCTGCCGGTTTTAAAGCAGGTAGGGGTTGTCGATTCCGGCGGACAAGGACTCGTTTTCATTTATGAAGGTTTTCTTCGCAGCTTGACGGAAGCCGGCGACGCATACGATAACGATTTGATTCAATCAGAGGCGGCAGCCCCGGAGGAAGTGGCGATTGCCCGTCCGGTCGTTGAGCCAAGGCTGACAGTACCGCAATCCGCGACTTCAGCCCAATCGAAGCTGTCGACGGAAGCAATCGAGTTTTTATATGATATGGAATTCTTTATCAATCGGACATTGGGCGGGAAAACAGCTCCGTTTTTTGATGAATACGCTTTCAAGAAATTGCTTGAAAAAGACGGCGATTCCATCCTCGTCATTGCCGAGGACGATATTATTAAAGTGCATGTTCATTCTCGCAAACCGGGGGATGTGCTCAATTACGCGATTCCTTACGGTGAACTGACCGATATTCATATTTTGAACATGAGAGAGCAGCACAGAGATTTGCTGGAGCATGAGACGGCTGCTGCGGAAACGTTCGCACCGGTGGCCGATTACGCGCTGACTGGGGATATTTCGTCTCAGCAGCTGCTTGCCGGATCATCCGCCGACGCTTTGCCTCCTGGCCAGGTGCATGAATGGGCGCCGTTCGGTATTATCGCGGTTGCGCTCGGAGAAGGAATCGCGAATATTTTCCTCGACAATGAGGTCGATATCGTGCTCTCCGGCGGACAGACGATGAATCCGAGCACCGAGGATTTCGTGAAAGCGATTGAAGCGCTGCCTGCGGAGCATATTTATCTGTTGCCGAACAACGGCAATATTATTCTTGCCGCCGAACAAGCGGCCGAGCTAAGCGAGCGCCATGTAACTGTTATTCCGACGAAGACAATTCCGCAAGGGCTGGCAGCTATCCTCGCCTTTAAGGAAGAGGAGTCGGC
This sequence comes from Paenibacillus sp. NPDC058071, assembly GCF_042885235.1. Taxonomy (NCBI): domain Bacteria; kingdom Bacillati; phylum Bacillota; class Bacilli; order Caryophanales; family Paenibacillaceae; genus Paenibacillus; species Paenibacillus sp. NPDC058071. Next base: position 4,367 of record NZ_JBHVSK010000021.1, on the reverse strand, counting down.
CGAGCGCAACGCCGCTTGGATGAAAAATGCGGCCGAGCATGTCGTATCTGGCCAGGTAACGCAAGCGGTGCGCGATACGACCATAGACGAGGTTGTCATTCGCGAAGGCGATTACATTGGCATTAAAGAAAAGGCGATTGTTGCGGCCTCGAATGAGCAGGCCGAGACATGCCGCCAGCTCATTGCGCAAATGATGGCGGACGGCGGCGATTTGCTGACCATTCTGACCGGCGAAGACGCTGAAGCGTCCGAGACCGAAGCTTTAATCGCTTGGATTTCGGAAGCCTATCCGGACGTCGAGGTGGAAGTACAAACCGGTGGACAACCGTTATACCCTTATTTATTTGCTGTAGAATAGATCGATATCATTTAATAGGAGAGGATGAGCGTTATGGGGAACATTCGAATCGTTGTCGACAGCACCTGCGATATTCCTTTGCAAGTCCGCGAAGAGCTCGGAATCGAGATGATTCCGCTTAAGGTGCTATTCGGCGAGGAAACGTACTTAGATACTGTTACGATTGACAACAAGCAGTTCTACGAGAAGCTGGCTGTATCGCCGGTTTTGCCGAGGACATCGCAGCCGTCGCCTTCGGAATTTCTAGAAACGTACGAGCGCATTCTGAAGGAAGATCCGGACGCGTCCATTATATCGGTTCATTTGTCGGCAGCGCTAAGTGGCACGTATCAATCTGCGGTCATCGGCCATTCCATGCTGGATGAGGAAGCGGACATTACCATTATCGACTCCAAATCGGCTTCTTATGGAGCGGGTATGCGAGCGGTAAAGGCGGCTCGGATGGCGAAGGAAGGCCGCACAAAGGAAGAGATTTTAGCTGAAATCGACCGTTTGGAGCGGGACACGCAGCTCTATTTCCTTGTCGATACGCTTGAGTACTTGCATAAAGGCGGACGCATCGGACGGGCTTCCGCGTTGATTGGTTCGATTTTGAACATTAAACCGATTTTGTCGCTGGATCTTGAAGGAACGGTCTACTCCGTGGACAAGCAGCGCGGAACGAAAAAAGCGATTCAACGCATTTTGGATATGCTGGATCAGAAGTTCGGCAGCGATCCGGTAGCGATTACAATCGCTTGGACGCATGGCGACGCGATCGCGATGGATCTTTGCGAACAGGTGAAGAGTAGGTTTAACGTACAATCCGTCGATTTCACGACGATCGGAGCGGTGATCGGGGTCCATGTTGGCCCGGGCACGTCCGCCGTGTTTATGCATAGAGTGTGAGGTAGATAATTATGACGCTGGATCAACTAACGGTCCGGCAAATCAAAGGCGTGAGCGCTCCCAAGGAACAAGAGCTTCACGCCTTTGGCGTTCACAGCGTCGCCGATTTGCTGGACTATTTTCCTTACCGGTACGAGGATTACCGGATTCGTTCGCTTGCCGAAGTGAAAGACGGCGAGAAGGTTACTGTGCAAGGCATCGTTCGGGGAGCGGGCATTCTTCAACGATATGGAAGAAGCAAATCCCGGCTTACATGTAAAATCGAGGTCGATCATATGCTGGTGACGGCCGTGTGGTTTAACCGCCACTTTTTGCAAAACCAGTTGACTGCCGGCCGGGAAATTATGCTGACCGGCAAGTGGGAGCAGCATCGCCTGCAGATGACGGTGTCGGAATCGGAGTTTGCCGACAAGGCGAGCGGCGTGAAATCGGACACACTGCAGCCGGTTTATTCGGTCGGCGGGGGGATCACGCAGCCTTGGATGCGGAAGACAATCGCGCAAGCGCTCGTACAATTCGGCACGATGATCGAAGAGGTGCTGCCGCATGAGCTGACGGAGCGTCACAAGCTCATGCCTCGGCGGGAAGCAGTTCAGCTTATCCATCAGCCGGGTGACGTGCGGGAAGGACAGGAAGCACGCAGACGGATGGTGTACGAAGAGCTGTTTCTGTTTCAGTTGAAGCTGCAAGCTTACCGTGCCGTTAACCGGAAGCGTCCGGGCGGCATTGCCCATCATGTGTCTGGAGAAACGGTTCGTCAGTTTGCCGGGACGCTTCCGTTCGAGTTGACCGACGGACAGAAGAAGGTCGTGAACGAAATACTGTCTGATATGCGCCAGCCTTCGGCGATGAACCGGCTGCTGCAGGGGGATGTCGGTTCCGGCAAAACGGTCGTTGCTGCGATCGCCCTTTACTGTACCGTCAAAGCGGGACATCAGGGGGCGCTAATGGTCCCGACGGAAATATTGGCCGAGCAGCATATGCGCTCCTTGCAGAAGCTGTTCGCCGATGCGGACATTGAAGTCGCGATGCTGACGGGCGGCATGCCGGCGCGCCGTCGTCGCGATCTGTTGGCTGGCCTGCAGATGGGCATGACCGACGTGGTCGTTGGGACGCATGCGCTTATTCAGGACGACGTCTTTTTCCGCAGTCTCGGTCTCGTTGTGACGGATGAGCAGCATCGTTTCGGTGTCAATCAGCGCAGCGTCTTGCGCCGCAAAGGCTTGAATCCGGACGTGCTGACGATGACGGCGACGCCGATCCCAAGGACGCTTGCCATTACTGCGTTTGGCGATATGGACGTTTCGACGATTCGGGAGCGTCCGCATGGGCGAAAGCCGATTAAGACGTATTGGGTGAAGCCAGGTTCGATGGACCGGGTGTTGGAGTTTATTCAAAGCGAGGTTAGTCAGGGCCGTCAGGCATACCTGATTTGTCCGCTGATTGAAGAGTCGGACAAGCTTGACGTGCAGAACGCAATCGACCTTTATGTGCAGATGCAGCAGGCTTTTCCGAACTATAAAGTCGGTTTGCTGCATGGCCGTCTAACCTCCTCGGAGAAGGATGAGGCGATGAGCTTGTTCGGCGCCAACGAAATTCAAGTGCTGGTTGCGACGACTGTCGTCGAGGTTGGTGTCGACGTGCCGAATGCAACGCTAATGATCATTATGGACGCGGAACGGTTCGGCCTGTCGCAGCTTCATCAGCTTCGCGGGCGGGTTGGCCGCGGTCAGCATCAGTCGCATTGCATTCTCGTCGCCGATCCTAAGTCAGAGAATGGGCGTGAGCGAATGAAGGCGATGACTGAAACGGACGACGGCTTCGAGCTGTCGCGCCGTGATCTGGAGCTTCGCGGTCCGGGCGATTTCTTCGGCACGAAGCAAAGCGGCCTGCCGGAATTTCGGATCGCCGATATGGCTTCCGACTACGAGGAGCTGGAGACAGCTCGCGACGACGCGGCCGATCTGGTTGGTCAGGATGATTTCTGGACGCAACCGGTCTATGAGCGGCTGCGGGTTTATTTGCAGAGAGATCAAATATTTCAAGGCGAACAATTGGACTAAGCAACATCGTCCGCTTTCCGGCATATAGTTAAACGATTGAACCGGAATGCCGGCTGGAGGTGTCTTAGTCGATGAGTTACCAGAAATACGGCATTAAGCCGCAGTTAGTCGAACGCGTCAAGTTCAAATTGCAAAATCCGGTTATGAAGGATCGGATACGCTTTTTGCTTGGCAACGTCACAAAGTACGATTTGCAGGACCGGGTAAAAGTGAGAAAGCTGGTGAAGTCCGCGGCCGTTATTTTGCAGGAGCAGCTTACGGAAACGCAGGAGGAGCAAATTATCGCGTTTGTGCTGGGTCAAAAAATAGATCCGAATAATACGTTCCATCTGCTAAAGCTGTGGGGCATGTTCCGCTGACCGGCGGAAAAGCGGGCTGGACGCTCAGGTTAAACTTGAGCGCCCAGCCCGCTTTGTTGTTGCTGGGAGGTTGCGTGAGTGGTGTGGCTTGGTGTGTGGCGGACGTAGTTGTCGTCTAGATACGCTATTGATAAATAGCGGTAGTTGTAGCTGTCTATCTACCACGGCGATAGCCGGGTTGTTGTTGCTACTGGCGCTCGTGGCGGGGTACTTGCACGAGTGTATGCATGTGTAAGGTGAGTTGCAGGTGCGTCGAAATGGGGCTGTAAGGCTCGGAAACGCCTTACAGCCCGTATCGCTGCCACGAAACAGCGCCCGTAATGCTCGAAAGCGCCTTACAGACCCCGTCGCCGCGTCGAAAAGCCGCTGTAAGGCTCGAAAGCGCCTTACAGCCCGTGTTGCCGCGTGGAAACGACGCTGTAAGGCTCGAAAGCGCCTTACAGCCCGTGTCGCCGCGTGGAAACGAAGCTGTAAGGCTCGAAAGCGCCTTACAGACTGTGTCGCCGCGTGGAAACGACGCTGTAAGGCTCGAAAGCTCCTTACAGCCTGCGTCGCGGTCACGAAACAGTGCCGTAAGGCTCGAAAGCGCCTTACAGACCGCATCGTGGATGTAGACTAAAAAGTAGACACGCTGTAACAGCGACCTGATACAATAAAACTAACAAAAAAGGTCGAGGTGTGTCATGGGAGATATCCGCC
>NZ_JBHVSK010000020.1:0-106654 GCF_042885235.1 Paenibacillus sp. NPDC058071 | reverse complement strand
TGCTCAATCTTTTTTATCGCTTTTCCATTAATCCGTTAGGATTAACAGGGCAGTTTCGCTCGTTGTTCAGTTTTCAAAGAACAATCTTTTTTTCAACAACGTTTGTTATCTTAGCACATCCGTTGTTTCGATGCAAGCTTTATTTTCAACTTTTTTTCGAGCTTCGAAAGCTCTTCAAAAGCTTGTCTGCTTGCCTCGCCAGCCTCGTGTCTCTCGGCCGGAATTAGAATATACCATAGGCTAATTCGTTTTGACAAGCTTTTTTTAAACTTTTTTTATTTGAAAATTCTACCTGTAATTTCGCATGTTTAATGCGTAGCGCGACAGCTCTTTCGGAGAGGCTATCCGCGCGTACATCCGGAATATGATTTTATACCGTCGGGAGATCGCTTGCTTAATATCTCCGTCCAGTCGGTTGTCATTCAAATCGAGCAGCATTTCATCAAGCTCTTTGCGCAGCACGTAATCGAGTTCTTTGCATTCTTTGTCGTTGAATAGTATCCCTAGCATGTCCGTTGTGCTTCCTCCTAAAGTACGTTCGCAGCTTTCATGTGGCCTTGCCGATAGACATACGCTGCGTTGGCTTCATATATGGGTAAACAAAAAACGGCGCCCTGCGCATTCGCATCTCAGGCGCCGCTTTACTGTTATGCACAATAATTCGGAAATTTATTACAACGTTCTAATCCAATTCATTAGCCAAATGCTAAAGGTGCTTTCAATAACGGAAGCAACAAGCAAACCTACAACGATAATAATAGCGACGGGAACACTGCGCACAAGGAAGGTTTCAATTTGAGCTGCGGCATCCGATACTTTGCGTGTCGGCAATATCGCGGCCAAAATCATTTTCCACATCAAAACGCCAAACTTCAACCCATAAGCGCAAGCGACAATGATCGCCGGAATTTCGATAATCCCGTGAGGCACAAGACCAACGATGACTGTCCACACCTCTCCCGCTCCACCGGTTTCTGCCACATGCTTCAATAAAAAACCGATAACCATACCATTCACAAGCAAAAAGAAGAGCGGAATGACTCCGAACAAAGCGCCAATGTAAATAACGAACACGGATTTGATCGCATTGTTGAAGAAAATAAACAAAATAAACGCCAGCGTTGGGTTGTCCTTACTCTGCAGAGAATTGGCGATGCCGCCTAAGGCAGACAGCTGCTGCTCTAAATAATTCGAAAATGCCGGATTGCTTCCTCCGATGACAATGCCCGCTAGGAATAGGATGACCGCAAAAGCGGTATAGGGACGCATCAGCTTAAAATGATTCATAATTTCGCGCCGTTTGAACAAAGTAGTCCTCCTCTTTCCGTTTGTCCGATTGCTCGAACAAGCATGAATAAGTTTTCGGTACGAGCATAGATTGTACTAGAACAAGCTTTCAATAGAGAGGAGAGCCTGCCCGAGATGAATTTCTTTTATGTGCTGAACGGACGAAAAATCAAACGTTATTTCCTGCTGGCGATAGCGCTGGTCTTCTCGATCGGCGTGATCTACGCAGAGAGGGACAACATCACTGTATTTGCCCCGCAGCAGCCGGCTGCCATATACAGCGTTCCGACGGAGAAAAAGGTGATCGCGCTTACCTTCGACATTAGCTGGGGTGAGAAAAGAGCGGTGCCGATCCTGGATGTGCTGAAGGAAAAAGGAATTACCCAAGCCACCTTCTTCTTATCGGCCCCCTGGAGCCAGCAGCACCCGGACATTGTGAAGAGAATTGTCGATGCTGGCTACGAGATCGGCAGTCACGGACACAAGCACGATAATTACAGTAAGCTTAGCGACGACGAGATCCGGACGCAAATCCGGACTGCCCACTCTATTTTATCGGATGTGACAGGCAAACAGCCGAAATTGATTCGACTGCCAAACGGTGACTTCGATAAACGGGTGCTGCGGATTGCCGAGGAATTGAACTACAAGGTGATTCAATGGGATACTGACTCGATGGACTGGATGAATCTCGGCACCGAAAAAATTATTAAACGGGTGACGAGCCGTGCTCATAATGGCGATATCATCCTCATGCACGCAAGCGATTCGGCCAAAAATACGCATGAAGCGCTGCCGGCCATTATCGACCAGCTGCGCTCCGACGGCTACGATTTCGTATCGGTATCCGAGCTGATCTCCCAAACGGAGACGGAAGGCAAAGAAGTGCAGGATCGGACTTCTTCAACTTCCCTGGGCCAAAAAATGGCGGTTGCAGTGGATTCCTTCTAAAAAAGAATGTTAGGCGACCGGCTTTGCGCTTGCGGCAGAGTCGGTTTTTGCATTTTGAAGCAGGCGAGGCAGCATTAATATTTGATAAGCGTTGCAGGCAAACAAAGGTATCATCATAAATATGATGGCCGAAATGTTCGTCTCCCCCTGCAGCGCCGGCCAAGCCTCAATAAACGTAATGAAGAACATCAGGAACAGCGTCGGGATAAAAGCGCTGCGGTTCGTCTGTTTGATTTTCAAATAAGCGATACCGATCGATCCCAATGCCAGCACTAACGGCAGCACCCAGAAAAACCAGTTGTTCGTGCGCTGCTCATACAGCAAATAACCAAGGCCCCCGACAGCAAACAAGGTTGTGTAGCCCTGCAAAGCATTCCATAAATAACTTTTGCGGAATACGCTTAGCGCTATGTAATTGAGCGTCAAATAAGCGAAGAAGCCCATTTGGCTGAACGCGCCGATCATCAATCCGACCATCAGCATCATCAGCGCATTAAAGCCCGCCGCCTCAAGGCCCATCACCGCGAATTCACTATCGGTCAAGCGCATAATGGAACCGCTAACAGCAGTTACGACAGCGCCCACCGCCATACAACTCCAGAAAAGAAAAAACCACTTGCGTATTGTCACGTTACGAACTCCTCCCTAAAACCTATATAAAAGTTATGGCATACGCTGTACATCAGCCTTTATTTTACCACGTTCGCAATAAAAAGCTAACTCCTCGATCATGATAATCCCGTGAACATTTACGCATACTATCCCATATCTAACAGGCAGTTCTAGCCTAGAAGGGAGAACAACGGAGCATGCGCATGCGATTGGCCCTAGTTGCGGCTGTATTTGCCGCGGTATTATTACTGACAAGCTGCGGCGCCGAGAGCTCTGGCGGGAGCCAGCAGCAGATGAGCTATAAAGATATGAAATCAATGGTTATCGATATTTTGAAGACGGAGGATGCACAGAAAGCGTTACAGGAATCGGCGCAGCAAATGTCCGGCTACAACGGCAGCTCCTCGAAGCTGTTATCCGTGCAAGATCAAGAACAGGTTCGTCTGGCGGTAAAAGATGTGCTCGTCGCACCCGAATACGACAAGGTGTTGCGAACGTTAATGACCGACACTCGTTTCGCGGGAGAATTCGCTAAAGCGGTAAATAAGGAAAATAAAGAAATCCACAAACAGCTTCTAAAGGACCCGACTTATCAGGAGCAGCTTATAAAAGTGCTCAAAACACCGGAAATGGACAAAATGATTTTGGAAGTACTGCAAAGCACCCAGTACAAGAAGCAAGTGATGTCGATTATGCAGGAATCGATGCAGAACCCGCTCTTCCGTTTGGAAGTGCTCGATTTATTGAAGAAGGCTGTACAAGAAGAATTAAAGCCGAAGCCTAACGAAAAGGTCGAAAAAAGCGGCGGACAAGACGAAGAAAAGAAGAAGGAAGAAGAAGGCGGCGGAGAAGGCGGCTCGGAAAGCTCGAGCGGCTCCGACGATTCGGAAGGAAGCGGCAGCGAATAATATGGGACACAAAAGCCTCGGCCTTATTGCGCCGAGGCTTTTTGCTATATCTTGCTTATTTGCCGCATTTCGTGATTATGGTGTCTGCCAGCTCCAGATAAAGCTGTCCAGTCTCCGTATCCGCTTTGTAAACGGAAGGCGAAAAGTCAGGTTCGGAAATATGATTGTCCGGCGCTCCGAGCGGGATTTGCGAAAGCAGTTCGGTATGCAGCGATTCCGCCAGCTTCGCCCCGCCTCCGCGTCCGAAAATATATTCCGGTTCGCCGCACTTGCCGCACTTATAGTACGACATGTTCTCAACAACGCCGATAATTTCGTGATTCGTTTTAATCGCCATCGCACCTGCACGCGCTGCTACGAAAGCCGCGGTCGCGTGAGGCGTCGTTACGATAATCTCTTTGCTTTGCGGAATGATCTGATGCACGTCCAGCGCCACATCACCTGTTCCCGGCGGCAGGTCGAGCAGCAAATAATCCAGCTCTCCCCACTCAATTTCGGAGAAGAAGTTGCGCAGCATCTTGCCCAGCATCGGTCCGCGCCAAACGATTGGACTGTTATCTTCAACGAAGAAGCCCATGGAAATGACTTTAACGCCAAAGCGCTCGATCGGAATGACGCGATCGTTCACTACTTCGGGGCGCGTCTCAATGCCCATCATATCCGGTACGCTAAATCCGTAGATGTCGCAGTCCATAATACCGACGCGTTTGCCTTGACGGGCCAGCGCGGCTGCCAGATTAACGGTTACCGTCGATTTGCCGACGCCGCCTTTGCCGCTGGCTACGGCAATAAATTCAACCTTGCTGTTCGGGTCGAGCAGCGAACTGCTCAATCCAGCACCGTGCCCTTGCACCGCAGCGCCAGAGGCTGGGGCGGACTGAGCCGCTTTCGGTGCAGCTTCCGACGCCAGCTCGCGGAAACGAAAATGTACGGTTTCCGCGCCGATTGCCGTCAGCGCCTCGCGCAGAGCGGGCTCGAGCTGCTCCTTCACGCTCTCGTCCGCCAGCAGCACCGTCGCCGATACTTGACGCTCCTTCACAACGACATCGCGGACTTGGACCTTGTCCGCGCTATATGGTGCCGTGACGGCCTGCACGGATTCTAATGCTTGTTCTCGCGTTAACATAGCGATTGTCCCACCTTTATGCAATAACTGCTTCATTGCGATTCTGTATTGCTTATCCGCCCTATTATATCACAAAAAAGCGATTTAGTTTAAAGGCTCGGCTATCTTCTCTCCCGATGCGTAACGTAAAATGCCTTGATAAATCGAGGCGGCCACTTTGCGCTGGTATTCGGTATTCGCAAGCCGTGACGCCTCGCCTGGGTTGGACAGAAATCCGACCTCGACGAGCGCGGCAGGAATATGATCAAGCGATTTCAGCAAATATACTTTATTCTCAGTCGCTGCGATCCGGGTCGTATTTTCCAGGTTTCGCTTGATTTCGTCTTGAATGAGCGCCGCCAGCGTCAGATTGTCCGGGTGATTGCTCGGATTGTAGAACGTCTGTGCGCCCGACCATTTTTCTTGCGGAATACTATTCATATGAATACTGATTGCCATAGTCGCTGTACTGTCCTTGATTTGATTCACCCGGCTGATCAGATCCTCCGTTTTCCGTTTGGAGAAGGCGCGCGTCCCTTCGCTCGCCAGATCATAATCGCCTTCTCGGGTCATTAGTACAACCGCACCGGCCTGCTGAAGATAATCCCTCAGATAAAGCGCGATCGCCAGGTTGAGATCCTTCTCGACGACGCCTTGCTTGCTGACGGCCCCTCCGTCTGCGCCGCCGTGTCCGGCGTCAATTGCAATCGTTTTACCAGACAGCGGCAGCGTCCAGTAGGTTGACGTCCTTATCGATGGGGTGTTCTGCGTAAATACGATCCAAGTCAGAACGAGAGCGACAGCGGCCGCCGCAATCCTCAGCATTCCTTTATACGTCATCCATATGACAAATCGCCGTCTGCGTTTATTTTGGCGCATAAAAAAACCACCCCGTCCTCATATAGTGATTGCGCGGTCGGCTTGGCAACGAAGTTGGATAAGCCTCATGCTTTATCATTTATATGGGACGAGACGGTTCTTTATGAGATACTTTTCATTAGAAATAAAGGCATTTAACCGATTAACCTACCTGTTGCTGAGACATGCCCTCAATTAATATTTGCGCCACTTCCGGACGCGAGAATTCTGGAGGAGGACAAATGCCCTCACGCAGCAAAGCTCGCACCTTCGTGCCGGAAAGCGCCAGATGGTCTTCTTTGCTGTGAGGGCATGTTTTCGTCGTTGCCATATTGCCGCATTTCTTGCAGAAGAAGCTGTGCTCGAAATAAAGCGGCGTAATGCCGAGATCTTCCGCAGGAATCGTCTTCAGTAAGTCTTGCGCCTCATAGGTACCGTAATAATCGCCTACGCCCGCATGGTCGCGACCGACGATAAAATGACTGCATCCGTAGTTTTTACGTACGAGCGCATGAAAAATTGCTTCGCGTGGTCCAGCATAGCGCATGGCCGCCGGAAAGACGCCGAGAAAAACGCGATCCTTCGGATAGTAGTTCTCGAGAAGCGCCAAGTAGCTTTTCATTCGTACGTTGGCCGGTACATCGTCCGACTTTGTTTCTCCCACGAGCGGGTTAAGAAACAAGGCGTCTACAATTTCCATAGCCATCTTCTGAATGTATTCATGCGCCCGGTGGACCGGATTGCGCGTTTGAAAGCCGACGACCGTCTTCCAGCCCTTCTCCGCGAACAGACGACGCGTCTCTGCTGGATCGAAGTAAAATTCACCGAATTTATCAGGCTGAGGACGATTCAATACAAGGATAGAGCCGCCTACATAAGTATTCGGACGGGAAAGCAGCTTCTGAACGCCCAGATGCTCCAAATCGTCGGTCTTGAAAACGTGGACCGCTTCCTTCTTCTGATCAACGGTATAGATGCTTTCCACGTCGATTAGACCGTACGTAACGCCGTCTTCACCAACAAGAGCGGCTCGTTCGCCAATCTTTAACGACGAAGCCAGCCCAGCCTCAACGGCAAGCGTAATCGGAATGCTCCATACCGTACCGTCGGCTAAGCGCATCCGTTCGACAACCGATTGATAATCCGCTTCGTTCAAAAAGCCAGTGAGCGGCGAGAAAGCGCCAACGCCGATCAAATCGAGATCGGACACCGTCCAAGCATTAATCGTAATTGCGTTTAGCCCTGCCGCTTCCTTCAACAGCCGCTCCCGCTCTTCACCTTCGGCGACTCGGTTAACGAGCACGCCGCCATGCGGCAATATTTGACTCATTGCTTGGTTTCCCCCTTCTCTTACGCAGACGCTTATTTATGCAAACCGCATTCCGTTTTCTCTTGTCCCGACCAGCGTCCCGCTCTCGGATCTTCGCCTGGCATCACTTGACGGGTGCAATATTCGCAGCCGATGCTCGGATAATGATTGTCGTGCAGCGGATTGTAAACTACATTGTTCTCACGGATGTAATTCCACACATCGTCGGATGTCCAATGAGCGATCGGATTGAATTTGATCAAACCGAATTTTGTATCATATTCGACTTTCTTGGCATTGGCGCGTGTCGGCGCCTGATCACGGCGAATGCCGGTAATCCAAGCATCATATTGGGAAAGCACGCGAGTAAGCGGCTCTACCTTGCGAATGTTGCAGCAAGCGGTCGCATCGGCCTTCCACAGTTCAGGACCGTGCTGCTCGGCCTGCTCCTCTGGCGTAATCAGCGGCTTCACTTCTACGAATGGAATGCCAGGATAGCGCTCGGCCAGTCTGTCGCGTGTTTCGTACGTTTCTTTAAAGTGAAAATCGGTATCCAAGTAGAAGATATCCGTTTTCGGGCTTATCTTTTGCAGCATGTCGACGAGAACGACGTCCTCCGCGCCAAAGCTGCAGGCGAATGTAATATTGGGAAAGGCTTCAACCGCATAGGCCAGTATCTGCTCCGGCGTAGCGTTCTCCAGTTCTTCTGCTTTTTGCTTGACCAGCGCTTCTTTTTCAAACAAGTTCATCGTCCATGCCCTCCGTCTTTAATTCCTAGTGAATTAATAAGATATTAATTAAATTATACTGCCAGCACGCCATTTGAGCAAGAAGTTTTATTCATTTTGAAAAAAAGTAGGCAAAAGACTGTCCGATGTGCACGGAATGACTGTTGGACAGTAATAGAAACCCTCGACCAATAAAATATGCGGATCTAATTGCGAGGATGCACCGGGGATCGATTACCATTCTGAAAAATAAAAAAAGGCCGCCTTGTGATCCGAAGATCGGCAAGACAGCCTCTTGATAACAAATATTAACGTTTCGAGAATTGTGGCGCGCGACGAGCTGCTTTAAGACCGTATTTTTTACGTTCTTTCATACGTGGGTCGCGAGTCAGGAATCCTGCGCGTTTCAGCGAGGAACGGAGTTCGCCGTCCACTTTCAGCAGAGCGCGGGAAATGCCGTGACGGATAGCGCCGGCTTGACCGGACATGCCACCGCCGTTAGCAATTACGAGAACATCGTATTTGCCCAGCGTATCAGTAAGAACCAGAGGTTGCTTAACGATAAGCTTCAGCGTTTCCAGACCAAAATATTCGTTCAGATCGCGTTTATTAACAATGATTCGTCCTTCACCCGGCACAAGACGTACACGTGCAACAGAGTGTTTACGACGACCGGTTCCATAGTATTGTACTTGAGCCATGAAACTGTCCTCCCCTTATTAGCCGCGAAGTTCGTAAACTTCTGGATTTTGTGCTTGATGCGGATGTTCCGAACCAGCGTATGCTTTGAGTCTAAGCTTCATTACGTTGCCTTGGCGAGTTTTTGGCAGCATGCCGTGAACAGCCAGTTCGATCACGCGATCCGCTTTTTTAGCGATCATTTCGTGAGCTGGAGTAACTTTCAGACCGCCGGAGTAACCCGAGTGACGGTAGTAGTTTTTGTCTTGCATTTTTTTACCAGTCAGAACGATTTTCTCAGCGTTGATAACTACGACGAAATCGCCAGTATCAACATGAGGCGTAAATTGCGGTTTGTGCTTGCCGCGAATGAGGCTAGCAGCTTCAGAAGCAAGACGACCAAGCGTTTTGCCTTCCGCATCGATGATGTACCATTTACGCTCAACTTCATTTGGCTTAGCCATATAGGTGGTACGCATGGATGATCCTCCTTGATTCGATTACAGTAAAGTTTATTAATTAACGTTTCACGTTTGTTAACATTCAATTGTTGTTTGCCAAGTTTGCGCCGTTCTTAGTCGGGGCTGTGGGAGAGCCACTAAGAAAGCACAAGTTATATTCTACTATACAAAGTGCCTTAAATCAAGCAGCTTCGGCGATTTTTCTCTTACTTTTCATCCAAATAATTGACTTGCATCAACATGAGTCCGTGAGCCATTGCCGTCGGTCCCGCAAGCGCTCTTTTTCGCCCTTCGAGGATGCGTTTCATATCCGCAGGCTTCAGCTTCCCTTGACCGACATGGATCAAAGTACCAACGATTACACGCACCATATTATAGAGAAAACCGTTTCCGGTAATATACATATGGAGCATGGGGCCTTGCCGTTCGAAATAAGCCTCGTAGACGGTGCGAACATGATGCGGCTTCGTCGAATGAATGGATGTAAACGAAGTGAAATCATGCTCGCCGAGCAGATGATTCAGCCCTTCCTGCATAGCCGTGTCGTCCAATGGCATCGGATGATGGAAAGCGTAAGCGCGCTCGAAGACGTTCGGGAACTTGCCTGTATCGATCGAATACCGATACGTTTTCCGTTTGGCCGAGCGCCGCGAATGGAAATCTTCCGGAACCTCGTGCGCCTCCAATATAACGATATCCTTCGGCAGCCGCGTATTGAGCGCAATCGCCCACCGCTCCGCCGGAATCGTCGACTCCGTCAAGAAGTTGAAGACTTGACCGCGCGCGTGAACGCCCGCATCTGTCCTTCCAGAACCGAGAATAATAATCTCCTCGCCCGCCAGCATTTGAATCGCTTTCTCAATCTCCTGCTGCACGGTTCTTCCGTAGGGCTGTGATTGAAAGCCGTTGAAGTGGGTTCCGTCGTAGCTGACCGTCGCGCATATGTTTCTCATCCGATTCCCCCCTCTCCCCGTGTGAACCACTGTGTTATCGTTTTTATTGTCCCGATTGCGGCATGTAGTTTTGGGATTGATAGCATAAAAAACTAACAGGATTGAATATTAAAGTGTTAAGAATAACGATTACCCTGCAAACGCTTATGATGGAGCGCCAGCGGGCACTGCATAAAAGGTTGGCTTCCGATCGCCATTGTTCATGGATTCCTCTTCAACTTGTTTTAAGGAGGTAGGAATCCTTTCACAAAAGCGAGCACTTCGTTTCTCCAGCTCAACCTTTTATTCCGCGCCTTAAGCTCCACTTAAAGCTCTTCGGTAAACCATGTACCCTGAAACATAATCGTTCAAATCCGCTTAATGCAATCAACAAAACGCGAAGACGCAAGCAGCCGGGGCAATAAAAAAAGGTGGCCGCAAGGGTCCACCCTTTCTCTGAGACAAGGTAAGCGCGGCAAAGCGCCCCTCATCCTCCACTGCGAAGCAGCTGTACCGCCCTAAGGCGGCTTCAGCCTTTTACAACAGTGTTACGCACGGTCAACCAGTTCCAAATAAACCATAGGCGCAGAATCGCCGCGGCGAGGTCCCAGTTTCAGAATCCGCGTGTATCCGCCCGCACGTTCCGAGTAACGGGTGGCCAGCTCCGAGAACAATTTTTGGATTGCGTCTTGCTCTCCGTCAACTGTTTCACGACGAACGTAAGCAGCGACTTGACGACGAGCGTGCAGGTCACCTTTCTTCGCTTTCGTGATCAGCTTTTCAGCGATCGAACGAACTTCTTTCGCTTTCGCTTCAGTTGTTTGGATACGCTCATAAAGGAACAGATCCGTAACGAGGTCGCGGAACAAAGCTTTACGCGCGCTTGCGTCACGGCCCAATTTTTGATATGCCATCTTGATTTCCCCTCCCTTGCCCTTAGTCTGTACTAGATGTTAGCTCTTAAACTATTCTTCCATACGAAGGCCAAGACCCAGTTCTTCCAGCTTCTCTTGTACTTCCTCAAGCGACTTGCGGCCCAGGTTACGGACCTTCATCATGTCCTCTTCGGATTTCGTGATCAGCTCTTGAACAGTGTTGATGCCCGCGCGTTTCAGACAGTTGTAAGAACGTACGGAAAGATCCAGTTCCTCGATCGTCATCTCCAGAACTTTCTCTTTCTTATCTTCTTCCTTCTCGACCATGATTTCCGCATCTTTGGCTTCGTCAGTCAGACCAACGAACAGGTCCAAATGCTCAGTCAAAATTTTAGCTCCGAGGCTTACCGCCTCTTCCGGCCGGATACTGCCATCGGTCCACACTTCAAGCGTCAATTTGTCGTAGTTAGTCACTTGACCAACACGAGTATTCTCAACGCTGTAATTTACACGCGTAATTGGCGTGTAAATCGAGTCCACCGGAATAACGCCGATTGGCTGGTCATCCCGTTTGTTGCGATCCGCTTGCACGTATCCGCGTCCACGATTGGCAAAAATCCGCATATGGAGCCGCGCGCCGGAGGCCAAGGTCGCGATATGAAGATCAGGGTTCAAAATCTCGACATCGCTGTCAGCTCGAATGTCGCCAGCCGTAACGATCCCATCGCCTTCAGCGTCGATTTCCAACACCTTTTCTTCATCAGAGTGGATTTTCAACGAGAGGCCTTTAAGGTTCAAAATGATTTCGGTTACGTCCTCAATCACGCCTTGAACCGTAGAGAACTCGTGAAGTACGCCGTCGATTTGAACAGATGTTACAGCTGCGCCAGGCAGCGACGACAGCAAAATTCGGCGAAGCGAATTTCCCAGCGTCGTACCGTATCCGCGTTCCAACGGTTCTACGACGAAACGTCCGTAAGCTCCATCATCGCTCAAATCGACGGTTTCGATTTTCGGCTTTTCGATCTCAATCACTAATAGTACCCTCCTTCAAACGTCGCTCCGTTACCATTCCGTTTATTCAGTCAAATCTCGTAGTATGCCAAACCTTCACAACCATTATTCACAAGTTGCAGTTATTTGATACCACAGCGGAATCAACTATACGCGACGGCGTTTCGGCGGACGGCATCCGTTGTGAGGAACTGGCGTTACGTCTTTAATCAGGTTAACTTCGAGGCCAGCTGCTTGAAGCGAACGAATTGCTGCTTCACGGCCTGCGCCTGGACCTTTAACCATAACCTCGACAGCTTTCATGCCATGCTCCATCGCTGCTTTAGCTGCGGATTCCGCTGCCATTTGCGCTGCGAAAGGCGTGCTTTTACGGGAACCTTTATAACCGAGGTTACCGGAGCTTGCCCAAGAGATTGCATTGCCGTGCGGGTCAGTGATCGTTACGATTGTGTTATTGAATGTCGAGCGGATGTGCGCTACGCCAGATTCAATATTTTTACGGTCGCGACGTTTCGTACGAACGACTTTTTTAGGTTTAGCCATTGTTCGATTTCACCCCTTTATTATTTCTTTTTATTAGCTACAGTCCGACGAGGACCTTTACGCGTACGAGCGTTTGTTTTCGTGCGTTGACCGCGAACAGGCAAGCCGCGACGGTGACGAACGCCACGGTAGCAACCGATCTCGATCAGGCGTTTGATGTTAAGCGAAATTTCACGACGCAGGTCGCCTTCCACTTTAACGGATTTGTCAATCGATTCACGCAGTCTGCCCAGCTCATCTTCCGTCAGATCGCGAACACGAGTGTTCACGTCAACGTTGGAAGCAGCCAAGATTTTTTGCGAAGTCGTTTTGCCAATACCGAAAATGTATGTCAGGGCGATCTCTACGCGTTTATCACGCGGTAAGTCTACACCAGCTATACGTGCCATATGCCGTTGTCCCTCCTTTTATCCTTGTTTTTGTTTGTGTTTCGGATTTTCACAAATCACCATAACGTTGCCTTTGCGACGAATGACTTTGCATTTTTCGCAGATCGGCTTAACCGAAGGTCTAACCTTCATTGTGATTACCTCCCGAATCTCTTCGAAGAGCAAACCGCTGCCGGTCTACTTCCGATAGGTGATGCGCCCTCTCGATAAATCATAAGGCGATAACTGTATAACCACTTTGTCTCCAGTCAGAATACGAATAAAGTGCATTCTGAGCTTGCCGGAAACATGTGCGAGAATTTGATGACCGTTCTCCAGCTCCACCTTGAACATGGCATTCGGCAGCGGCTCAATTACCGTACCTTCGACCTCAATGACGTCTTCTTTTGCCACCGTCATTCTCCTTTCGCATGTGCGTACTTCTGAATCACATAACGTAACTTGGCATTGGTCACTCTGCCCGATTCAAGCAAGCTGCTCGTAACTTCGCTGCTTATTACGGGTTGTAACTCGAGATGCAGAACGTTCTTCTTCTTGGGCTGATCGAATCGCCGCTTGTCGCCGTCGACGATCATAACGAATCTCTCGTCTACAATCGCGATGACAACGGCATAGCTGTTCTCATCTTTCCCCCGAAGCACCTTAACGATTTGACCAACCTGGGGCAGCTTCTCCATCATGGATCACACACCCTCTGGCAGTTTCGTCAAAATTTCAAAACCGTCCTCCGTTACAGCAACTGTATGCTCGTAGTGAGCGCACCAGCTGCCGTCTTCCGTTACGACCGTCCAGTTGTCTTCAAGCGTACGAACGTAACGTTCGCCGATGTTGACCATAGGCTCGATGCAAAGCACCATGCCCGGCTTCAGCTTGGGACCGCGGTCCGGAGTGCCGTAATTCGGAATTTGCGGCTCCTCGTGGAGGTTCCGACCTATTCCGTGTCCGACAAACTCGCGTACGACCGAGTAACCGGCTGCTTCGACAACCTGTTGCACCGCATGCGATATTGTAAACAGCCGGACATCCGGGCGGATCAGTTCAAGCGCTGCGTACAGCGATCTCTCCGATACCTCGAGCAGACGGTTCACTTCTTCGGAAACTTCGCCGACCGCGTAGGTCCAAGCGGAATCCCCATGAAAGCCTTCGTACTGCGCTCCGATGTCTATGCTTATAATATCGCCTTCGTTCAACGTTCTTGGCCCCGGGAAACCGTGCACCAGCTCGTCATTCACAGAAGCGCAAATGCTGGCAGGAAAGCCATTGTAACCTTTGAAGGATGGAACCGCGCCTCTGCTTCGAATGTACGCCTCGGCGATCCGGTCAAGCTCCTGAGTCGTAACTCCAGGCTTTACCGCTTCTTTCATGATCCGATGCGTTTCCGCAACAATGCGGCCGGCTTCCCTCATTAATCGCAGTTCCGATTCGGATTTGCAATTAATCATTACAATGAACCTCGCAGACAGGAGATGATGTCGGCCGTAACCGCATCGATTTCCTTCTCGCCGTCGACCTCGCGAAGCTGACCTTTATTGCTGTAGTAGTCAAGAAGCGGAGCGGTTTTAGAAATGTATTCGTCCAGCCGCGTGCCAACTTTCTCTTCCGTATCGTCCGACCGCTGATACAATTCGCCGCCGCATTTGTCGCAGACGCCTTCTTGTTTCGGCGGGTTGAACATCACATGATAAGTCGATCCGCAAGCTTTGCAAATGCGACGACCCGTCAGACGGGCAAGCAGCAAGCCGCGATCTACTTTCAAGTTTACCACATGGTCGATGCTGCGACCGAGTTCCGCCACCATCGCATCAAGCGCTTCGGCTTGCTGCAGCGTGCGCGGGAAACCGTCGAGCAGGAACCCTTTGTTGCAATCTTCTAAAGCAATACGTTCTTTCACAATCCCGTTCGTAATCTCATCAGGAACGAGCAGCCCTTGATCGACATACTCCTTCGCTTTGAGACCGAGCGGAGTGCCTTGTTTCATCGCAAGACGGAATGCGTCGCCCGTCGAAATGTGCGGAATGCCGAACTCTTCGACGATTCGCTCCGCTTGCGTCCCTTTACCGGCACCCGGAGGGCCCATGAATAAAATGTTCATTGCCGTCTTCCTCGCTTTAAGCACAATAGGCTCGTGCGGGTTCCGCAACGATCGCATGGAGCGAACCGCGGAAGCCCGATCAGAACCTATTGTTATTTATTGATAAACCCTTTGTAATGGCGTTTGATCAACTGGCTCTCGATTTGCTTCATCGTGTCCAGAGCAACACCGACAACGATCAGAAGCGAGGTGCCACCAAGCTGCACCGTACGCGGCAAACCGGCAAGTGTCCCGAAGGCCACCGGCAGGATGGAAATCACCGCTAGGAAGATCGCACCCGACAAAGTAATACGGGACATAACGCGAGTCAGATAAGAGGAAGTCGGTTTGCCAGGACGGATGCCTGGGATGTAACCGCCGTTCTTCTTCATTTGATCGGCCATTTGCACCGGATTAATTTGAACGAAGGTGTAGAAGAAGGTGAAACCGATAATCAGCAATACGTACAACACCATGCCAAGCGGCTTATCGTAGTACATATTGTTGATAATCCAGTTCGCCCAAGGTTTCCCCGCCCAGAATTGAGCAATCGTGATCGGGAACATGAGCAGCGATACCGCGAAGATAACCGGGATAACGCCTGCGCCGTTCACTTTCATTGGAATGTGCGTCGATTGACCGCCGTACATTTTCCGTCCAACTACGCGTTTAGCATATTGAACCGGAATTTTGCGAATGCCTTGCTGAACGAAGATGACGCCTACGATAATGGCTACGATCGCAAGAACGATCAGAACCACTTTGCCAATGTTCCAGAACAGTTGGCCGTCAGCGTTGACAAATTGATCTTGGTAGATCGTCCGAATGTGACCTGGAATGCCGGCTGCGATACCTGCAAAGATGAGGATCGAAATGCCGTTGCCAATGCCGCGTTCGGTAATTTGCTCGCCGAGCCACATGAGGAAGGAAGTACCTGCCGTCAAAATGATCGCGATGAGCACGTAATCAACGAAGTTCGCGCCAGGAACCATTTCGTAACCGTATTGACGGTTGAAGCCGATTGCTGTTGCGAAACCTTGCACCAAACCGAGTATAACCGTACCGTAACGGGTAATCTGAGCGAGCTTGCGTTTACCGTTCTCGCCTTCCTTCGCCCACTCCGCAAATTTCGGAATAACGTCCATCGACAGAAGCTGTACGATGATCGACGCCGTAATGTACGGCATAATCCCGATCGCGAAGATGGAGAATTGGAACAAAGCGCCCCCGGAAAACGTATTAAGCAAGCCAAACATATCCGCTCCGGCTTGGTCAACCTGTTTGAATACGTCTTTATTAACACCCGGTACCGGAATAAAGGAACCGATACGATAGATAAGCAGTATGAAAAGGGTGAACAAAATCCGCTTGCGCAAATCTTCCACTTTCCAAATGTTGGACACGGTTTTGAACAATTAGATCACCTCGGTTTTACCGCCGGCAGCCTGGATTTTCTCTACCGCAGATTGAGAGAATTTACTTGCTTTAACAGTCAGTTGAACCTTAATTTCGCCATTGCCCAAAATCTTAATGCCCGCCAACGGATTTTTTACAATCCCTTGCTCAAGAAGAACTTCTGGAGTGACTTCGGTACCTGCTGCAAAGTTGTTCAAATCTTCAATGTTCACTACGGCATATTCTTTACGGAACGGGTTGTTGAAACCGCGCTTAGGAAGACGACGATAGAGTGGGTTCTGACCACCCTCGAAACCAGGGCGTACACCGCCGCCGGAACGAGCGTTTTGGCCTTTATGACCTTTACCGGATGTCTTGCCGTTACCGGAGCCAATACCGCGACCCTTGCGTTTAGGAGCTTGAGTCGAGCCTGGTGCTGGTGCGAGTTCATGCAATTTCATCGTTCTTGCACCTCCTTATTGATTTCTGCTTGCTTCGATCTATTCTTACACTTCTTCGACTTTAATCAAGTGGCTAACGGAGTTAACCATACCGCGAACAGCCGGGCTGTCATTCAGTACAACGGATTGACGAATCTTGCGAAGACCGAACGCTTCGACCGTCGCGCGTTGTTTCTCGTTGCGACCAATCAAACTGCGAACGAGGGTGATTTGCAATTTTGCCATCTTATTCCCCTCCTTAACCTAACAGCTCTTCGACAGTTTTACCGCGAAGCTTCGCAACATCTTCCGCACGTTTCAGACGGGAAAGACCTTCAAGCGTTGCGTTAACCATGTTCATGGAGTTCGAAGAACCGAGGGATTTCGTCAAAATGTCGCCTACGCCAGCCAGTTCAAGTACTGCACGAACTGGGCCGCCGGCGATAACACCGGTACCTTTGGATGCCGGTTTCAGAAGAACTTCACCAGCGCCGAAGTGACCAAGCACAAGGTGAGGAATAGTCGTACCTACGAGTGGTACGCGGATCAGGTTTTTCTTCGCATCTTCAATACCTTTGCGGATTGCATCAGGTACTTCGCCAGCTTTACCGATCCCTGCGCCGACATGGCCTTGGCCGTCGCCGACAACTACGAGCGCGCTAAAGCTGAAGCGGCGTCCGCCTTTAACTACTTTCGCTACGCGATTGATATGGACAACTTTTTCAGTTAGTTCACCTAACGTATTCGGATCTATACGCAAGTCGTTTAACCTCCTTTTAAGTAAATTAGAATTCCAGACCTGCTTCGCGAGCTGCTTCAGCCAGCGCCTGAATTCTGCCGTGATACAAGTAACCGCCGCGGTCAAATACGATTTGAGTATGACCTTTCGCTTTTGCGCGTTCAGCTACCAATGCGCCAACTTTACGAGCAGCCTCAACGCTGCCGCCGTTACCGATCGCTGTCGCCAGTTCTTTATCCGCAGTGGATGCCGATGCCAGCGTTACACCATTCACATCGTCGATCAATTGAGCGTAGATGTGTTTGGCCGAACGGAATACCGAGAGACGCGGACGAGCAACCGTACCGTTGATTTTTTTGCGAACACGCAGATGTCTTTTCAGACGTGCCTTGTTTTTATCGCCTTTGGTAATCATTCAAGGTTCACTCCTTTCCTTCTGCCTTATACCGCTATTTTAAGCAGCCCAATTAGACTGCTTATTTCTTCTTACCAGCTTTACCTTCTTTACGGATGATGCGTTCGCCTTCATACTTGATACCTTTGCCTTTATACGGCTCAGGCTCACGTACGGAACGAATTTGAGCAGCAACAGCACCTACGCGCTCTTTGTCGATACCGCGAACAGTGATTTTCGTGTTCGCTGGCACTTCGAACTCGATGCCTTGCTCAGGAGTAATCTCAACCGGGTGAGAGTAACCAACGTTAAGAACGATCTTATCGCCAGTTTTGTTCGCACGGTAACCTACGCCTACGAGCTCCAAATTTTTCGAGAACCCTTCGGTAACGCCGTTCACCATGTTAGCAATGACGCTGCGAGTCGTTCCGTGCAGGGAACGATGCAATTTATTATCGGAAGGACGTTCGATCACGATTTCGTTCTCCGCAACATTCACTTTCATGTCTTTATGAAGTTCGCGGGAAAGCGTACCTTTAGGTCCTTTAACGGTAATGACTGTGTTGTCCAAGTTGATGCTTACGCCGTTAGGCACTTGGATTGGTTTACGACCAATACGGGACATTGTTACACCTCCTATCGTTGTGACTTGTTACTTACCAAACGTAGCAAACTACTTCGCCGCCAGCTTTGCCTTGGCGAGCTTCTTTATCGGTCATAACCCCTTTGGACGTGGAAATAATCGCAATTCCCAAACCGCCCAATACGCGAGGGATCTCAGTGGATTTCGTGTAAACGCGCAGACCTGGTTTCGAAATACGTTTCAAACCAGTGATGACACGCTCTTGGTTAGGGCCGTATTTCAAGAAAATACGGATAATCCCTTGTTTGTTGTCCTCGATATATTCAGCATCGCGGATAAAGCCCTCGCGCTTCAAGATTTCAGCGATTTGCTTCTTCACTTTCGAAGCGGGCATTTCCACGGTTTCGTGACGAACGACATTCGCGTTGCGAATGCGCGTCAGCATATCTGCAATCGGATCAGACATAACCATTTGTGTTAACCTCCTTCCCGAACTAGGCTGATTACCAGCTTGCTTTTTTAACGCCAGGAATCTGGCCTTTGTATGCTAACTCGCGGAAACAAATCCGGCAAATTTTAAACTTTTGCAGTACAGAGTGCGGACGGCCACAACGTTCACAGCGCGTATATGCACGCACTTTAAATTTCGGTGTACGTTGTTGCTTCACTTTCATCGAAGTTTTTGCCACTGGGTATTACACCTCCTAAAAGTGGATTACTTCGCGAACGGCATGCCCATTTGGGTAAGCAGTTCACGAGATTCTTCGTCCGTTTTTGCCGTAGTGACGATAACGATGTCCATACCACGAACTTTATCGACTTTATCATACTCGATCTCTGGGAAGATCAATTGTTCTTTCAAGCCAAGCGTGTAGTTACCGCGACCGTCGAATGCTTTAGTCGACACACCGCGGAAGTCACGTACGCGCGGAAGCGAGATGTTGAACAGCTTGTCAAGGAAGTAGTACATGCGCTCGCCGCGCAATGTAACTTTAACCCCGATTGGCATGTTCTCGCGAAGCTTAAAGCCGGCAATGGACTTCTTCGCACGTGTTACAACCGGTTTTTGACCGGAGATAATGCGCAGTTCCTCGACAGCCACATCAAGCACTTTGGAGTTAGCTACTGCTTCACCCACACCCATGTTGATAACGACTTTCTCGATTTTCGGAACTTGCATGACCGTTGTATAGTTGAACTTCTGCATCAGAGCAGGCGTAATTTCGTTAAGAAAACGATCTTTCAATCTTGCTGCCATTTACAATGGACCTCCTTTCCTACGGTTATCTAGTCGATCACTTCGCCGGAACGTTTAGCGATCCGGACTTTCTTGCCGTTGTCCAGCACTTTGTAGCCGATACGAGTCACTTTACCGCTCTTCGGATCGATGTGCATCACGTTCGAAGCGTGGATCGGCGCTTCTTGCTCGAGAATGCCGCCTTGCGGGTTCGCCTGCGACGGACGAGCATGCTTCTTCACCAGGTTGACGCCTTCTACGAGTACGCGATTTTCACGCGGATACGCAGCGATAACGCGGCCTTTTTTACCTTTGTCCTTACCGGAGATAACGATGACCGTGTCGTCTTTTTTGACGTGCAGCTTGTTGTTATGCGATTCAAGAATCTTTTTCAGTCTTGGCATTGATTACACCTCCTGCTCACTTAAGCTTTCAGGCATTTAACGCTTTATGCTATATCGGGGTCCCCGACGGGGCTTGTATTAGATAACCTCAGGAGCAAGCGATACGATTTTCATGAAATCTTTATCGCGCAGCTCGCGGGCAACTGGTCCGAAGATACGCGTGCCGCGTGGGCTCTTATCTTCTTTAACGATGACCGCTGCGTTCTCGTCGAATGCGATGTAGGAACCGTCTTTACGACGAACCGTACGCTTCGTACGAACGATAACCGCTTTTACTACATCACCTTTTTTGACAACGCCGCCTGGTGTTGCTTGTTTGACGGAGCATACAATCAAATCACCAATGGCGCCAACGCGGCGACCGGTACCGCCAAGAACACGGATACACATCAGTTCTTTCGCGCCAGAGTTGTCGGCAACTCGCAAACGAGTAAATGGTTGAATCATTTCAACGTCCTCCTTCCGGGCAAATGCTTAGTTCCTTACACATTAAAGGACAACAGCCACTTCAACGACTTCTACGAGTCTAAAGCGCTTGTCTTTCGAAAGCGGACGAGTTTCCATGATTTTCACAGTATCGCCGATTTTCGCCTCGTTGTTCTCATCATGTGCCTTGAATTTTTTCGTGTATTTAATGCGTTTATGGTACAAATCGTGTTTTTTGTAGGTCTCTACTGCAACCACGATCGTTTTGTCCATTTTGTCGCTGACAACTTTACCGATTTGAACTTTGCGGGCATTGCGTTCGCTCATGTTCTTCCTCCTTCCTCGAAACCTCGGAGACTCTGTTCGAGTTCAGCTTAGTTAGCTGCTATACCGAGTTCTCTTTCGTGCAAAATAGTTTTAGCGCGAGCGATGTTCTTGCGCACGTCACGAATGCGTGTCGGGCTTTCCAGTTGGCCGGTAGCCAGTTGGAAACGAAGGTTGAAAAGCTCTTCTTTAAAACCAGTGATTTTTTGTTCTATCTCAGCAGAGGTAAGGTTGCGAAATTCATTAGCCTTCATTTGCTTCACCACCCACTTCTTCGCGTTTCACGAACTTCGTTTTGATCGGGAGTTTGTGGGACGCGAGGCGCATCGCTTCACGAGCGACTTCTTCGGATACACCAGCCAATTCGAACATCACTTTGCCTGGTTTAACGACTGCAACCCACTTCTCAACGTTACCTTTACCGCTACCCATCCGAACCTCAAGAGGCTTTTGGGTGATCGGTTTAGCAGGGAAAATTTTGATCCAAACTTTACCGCCACGCTTGATGTAACGAGTCATTGCGATACGAGCCGCTTCGATTTGACGGTTCGTGATCCATGAAGGCTCAAGCGCTTGAAGACCGTATTCGCCGAATGCTACCGTTGTGCCGCCTTTGGCACGGCCTTTCATGTGACCGCGTTGTTGTTTGCGGTGTTTGACGCGTTTAGGTACCAACATGATTAGTTGCCTCCTTCCTGGGGAGCTTTCTTCTTAGCTGGAAGGACTTCACCGCGATAGATCCATACTTTTACGCCGATGCGGCCGTAAGTTGTATGAGCTTCTGCTGTACCATAGTCAATGTCTGCACGCAGCGTATGAAGAGGAACAGTGCCTTCGCTGTAGCCTTCCGAACGAGCAATTTCAGCACCGCCGAGACGACCGCTAACTGCGGTTTTGATCCCTTTAGCGCCTGCGCGCATCGAACGTTGGATCGCTTGTTTCAGTGCACGACGGAACGAAACGCGACGCTCAAGTTGTTGCGCGATGCTTTCAGCTACGAGAATAGCGTCCAGATCTGCTTGTTTGATTTCGGAAATGTTAATGTGTACTTTCTTGCCTTGCGTAATTTTGCCAAGCTCCGTGCGCAGGTTTTCCACTTCGGAACCGCCTTTGCCGATAACCATGCCCGGCTTAGCCGTATTGATCGTCACGTTAACGCGGTTAGCCGCGCGCTCGATCTCGATGTGGGATACTGCCGCATCTTTCAGTTTGTTCTTCAGGTACTCACGAATTTTCACGTCTTCAAGAAGAAGATCGCCAAAGTCTTTGCCTGCGTACCATTTGGATTCCCAATCACGGATAATCCCTACACGCAAACCGACCGGATTTACCTTTTGACCCACACGTTATCCCTCCTTATTTTTCAGATACCACCAATGTGATGTGGCTGGTTCTTTTGTTGATCCGGCTTGCGCGTCCCATTGCACGAGGGCGGAAACGTTTCATTGTCGGACCTTGGTTCACGAATACTTGCGTGATAACCAGTTTGTTCACGTCCAATTGGTAGTTATGCTCAGCGTTAGCAATAGCAGAGTTCAGCAGCTTTTCAACAATTGGAGATGCAGATTTCGGCGTATGGCGCAAAATCGCGATCGCTTCACCAACTTGCTTGCCGCGAATCAAATCGACAACCAGCTGTGCTTTACGAGGAGCAATGCGTACATGATTAGCGTGCGCTTTAGCTTCTGGCATGGATGAACCTCCTCTCAACTTTCAATAAAAGATTAATCAGGCAAATTAACGTCTGCCCGTTTTCTTGTCATCGTCATGGCCTTTGTACGTACGAGTTGGCGCGAATTCGCCGAACTTGTGTCCAACCATATCTTCCGTTACATAAACCGGCACGTGCTTGCGACCGTCATAAACCGCAATCGTGTGTCCGATGAATTGCGGGAAAATTGTCGAGCGGCGGGACCAAGTTTTGATAACCACTTTTTTGTTGCTCTCGTTCAGTTCTTCAACCTTCTTGAGCAAATGTCCATCGATAAATGGACCTTTTTTCAAACTGCGACCCATTCGGAGTCCTCCCTTCGCGGAAACGTGGCGCGACCTTTTGTCACGCGGCTTGCAAACAAGCGATTATTACTTCGTGCGACGACGAATAATATATTGGCTCGATGCTTTTTTCTTCTTACGCGTTTTGTAACCAAGCGTCGGTTTGCCCCATGGAGACATCGGGGATTTACGACCGATTGGAGCACGGCCTTCACCACCACCGTGTGGGTGATCGTTAGGGTTCATGACAACGCCGCGTACTTCAGGACGTTTGCCCAACCAACGGGAACGGCCAGCTTTACCGATTTTCACGAGTTCGTGATCTTCGTTGCCTACGGAACCGATCGTTGCACGGCAAGTGTTCAGAATGCGACGAACTTCACCGGAAGTCAGACGGATGGAAACGTAGTCGCCTTCTTTACCAAGAAGTTGAGCTTCCGTACCAGCTGCACGAACCAATTGTCCGCCTTTACCTGGCTTCAGTTCGATGTTGTGGATAACTGTACCAACAGGAATATTCACAAGCGGCAGCGCGTTACCGATTTTGATGTCGGAGTCTGCACCGGAAACGACTTTGTCGCCCACTTTAAGACCTTTTGGTGCGATGATGTACGCTTTTTCACCGTCAACGTAATGAATCAAAGCGATGTTGGAAGTACGGTTCGGATCGTATTCGATCGAAGCTACGTTGCCAACGATACCGTCTTTGGTACGTTTGAAGTCGATGATACGGTATTTACGTTTATGTCCGCCGCCATGGTGACGAACCGTAATTTTACCTTGGTTGTTGCGGCCTGCTTTTTTGAAAAGCGGTGCAAGCAACGATTTCTCCGGCGTGCTTGTCGTGATCTCTTCGAAAGTCGAGACGGACATGTTACGGCGAGCCGGCGATGTCGGTTTGTACTTTTTGATTGGCACTTAGATTCCCTCCTTTTCTATACAGACGTTTCAAAGAACTCAAGTTCTTTGCTGTCAGCGCTCAGTTGAACGATCGCTTTTTTCCAGTCAGGACGGTAGCCGCTATGTTTACCATAACGCTTCGGCTTGCCGGCAACGCGCATCGTATTCACGCTTGTTACTTTTACTTTAAAGATTTGCTCGATGGCATCTTTAATTTCCGTTTTGTTCGCACGGAGGTCTACTTCAAACACATAGCGTTTGACAGCCATGAAATCACTCGTGCGTTCCGTAATAACCGGACGTTTGATAATATCGCGAGGGTTTTTCATTACGCAAACACCTCCTGTACTTTCTCTACTGCTTCTTTAGTGATGACAAGCTTGTCATGCACCAATACATCCAGAACATTAATGCCGTCAGCAGCGACGAATTTCACGCCTGGGATATTGCGTGCGGACAATGCTACATTGTCGTCATAGCTAGGCAATACGACAAGTGCTTTGCGATCTACCTTCAGGTTGTTCAGGATAGCCGCGAATTCTTTCGTTTTTGGAGCCGCGAATGTCAGTTGATCCAGAACGATGATTTCGTTCGCGATCACTTTCGAAGACAATGCGGATTTGATCGCCAGACGGCGAACTTTCTTAGGAAGCTTGAAGCCGTAGGAGCGTGGAGTTGGTCCGAAAACCGTACCGCCGCCAACCCATTGCGGGGAGCGGATGCTGCCTTGACGAGCGCGGCCTGTGCCTTTTTGTTTCCAAGGCTTACGACCGCCGCCGCGTACTTCAGAGCGACCTTTCGTTTTGTGAGTCCCAGCGCGCTCTGCAGCTTGCTGAAGGACAACAGCGCTATGCAATACATGAGCGTTTGGTTCGATACCGAACACGCTGTCAGCCAATTCTACTTCGCCAACTTGCGAACCGCTCACGTTGTATACTGTAACTTTAGGCATTTCTTGTTCCTCCTTTCTTCAGCAATTAGTTCTTAACTGTTTGTTTTACTTTAACGAATCCGTTTTTAGGTCCAGGAATGGAGCCTTTTACGAGCAGTACGTTGCGTTCTGCATCGACGCGGATGATTTCGAGCTTTTGAATCGTAACCGTTTCGTGACCCATGTGACCTGGAAGGCGTTTGCCTTTCGGTACGCGGTTCGCTTGGATCGAACCCATGGAACCAGGACCGCGGTGGTAACGCGAACCGTGGGCCATTGGACCCGTGCTTTGTCCCCAACGTTTGATAACGCCGGCAAAACCTTTACCTTTCGAAATACCCGTTACGTCAACAAATTCGCCCTCTGCGAACAGATCAGCTTTCACCACTTGGCCAACTTCATACTCGCCCAGGGTAATACCGCGAATTTCACGAACGTAGCGCTTAGGAGCCGTATTGGCTTTCTTCGCGTGGCCGATTTCCGGCTTGATCGCTCTTGCTTCTTTCTTATCAGAGAAACCGAGTTGAACGGATTCATAACCGTCGTTCTCTTGATCTTTCTTCTGAAGAACCACACAAGGACCTGCTTCGATAACCGTAACTGGTACTACGTTACCTTCAGCCGTAAACACTTGCGTCATTCCAAGCTTTTTGCCTAAGATACCTTTCATGTTGACACCTCATTTCCCTTCAATAATCGATTATGCTTAAATTACAGTTTGATTTCGATATCTACACCGGATGGTAAATCCAGGCGCATCAACGCATCAACCGTTTGCGGCGTTGGGTTTACAATATCGATCAGACGCTTATGAGTGCGTTGTTCGAATTGCTCCCTGGAATCCTTGTACTTGTGCACCGCACGGAGAATGGTGATGATTTGCTTTTCCGTTGGCAACGGAATCGGCCCGGATACGCCTGCACCGGAACGTTTTGCAGTTTCCACGATTTTCTCTGCGGATTGATCAAGAATTCTGTGATCGTACGCTTTCAAGCGAATACGAATCTTTTGCTTTGCCATATAAGTCCCTCCTTCTATCGCCCAATTTATTATCGGACATACTCCGTGAGAAAACCCGGCACATGCCCCATGGCAAAGGGGCCGGGTGTGTCGGCAACCTCTCACATCATCGCAACGTCACAGACCAACAGTCAATATTATAACGAAAGCATTGGGCAAATGCAAGGGAAAATTCATTATTCTTCCCATACCCGCCGTAATGTTCTACTTATTATGAAGAAACGCGTATTTACTCGGTTAAATAAACGCTCTATCGCCTTTTCTGCCGTGCCGATCGGCCTGTCATGTCCTGAACAGCATACCTGATTTGAAGCGTGAAGCTCAAATCCAAATTTGACCTGCGGTGTAGAACTCTAGCTTGGCGTTTTAGCTCCTCTTTCGCAGATAACGGCCATTTTGGCCGTTAATGTCGAGCTACCTGCTCTAACTTCGCGTCTAACGGCCGTTCTGGCCTTTAAAAGCGACCAAAGCAGCATATTCAGCTCCTAGACTTGTTGAGCATCATTAGAGATAGGCTGACGATGAAGGCAACAACCGCTTCATGCCTACAAAAAAAAACGGTTATACCGGCCTGGGATCCAGCGCATGCGCCATCACCCAAATCGGTATAACCGTTTTTCTTCTATTATATATAGAAGCTATCCGAGAACGACACGATCGTCGGCCATCTTCTTGCCGCTGATTTGCTCAAACTCGCCGAGCAGCTGTTCTACGGTCAAATCCTTTTTACGCTCTTCGTTCACTTGAAGAATGATTCTCCCTTTATCCATCATAATCAAACGGTTGCCTAGGCGGATCGCCTGATCCATGTTGTGGGTAACCATTAACGTCGTCAAATTCATTTCACGAACGAGTGACTCCGTCAGTGTTGTAATGAGCTCTGCGCGTGCCGGATCAAGCGCGGCGGTATGCTCATCCAGCAGCAAAATTTGCGGCTTCGTGAACGTTGCCATTAGCAAGCTGAGCGCTTGCCGTTCTCCGCCGGACAGCAATCCGACTTTGGCGGTAAGGCGATTCTCCAAGCCAATGCCGAGCTTAGACAGCTGCTCGCGGAAGAGAGTCCGTCTTTTGCTATTGACGCTTAGCGCAAAACCGCGCGTTTTACCTCGCATATACGCCATCGCCAAGTTTTCTTCGATCGACATATGAGGAGCCGTACCGGCCATTGGATCCTGGAAAACGCGACCGATCCATTTGCTGCGTCCGTACTCGCTCAAATGGCTAATATTTTGCCCATCAATTTGAACTTCGCCGATATCGGGCTTCATCACGCCGGAAATAATATTCATCAGCGTCGACTTGCCTGCGCCATTACTTCCGATTACTGTAATGAAATCGCCTGGCTTCATAGACAGTTCGATATTGACGAGTGCTGTCTTCTCGTCTAATGTTCCCGGGTTGAACAGCTTGGAAACTTGTTTGATCTCCAGCATCAGCGTCCGCCCCCTTTCCCTGCTAAGTCTTTCAGCAGCTCAGCTGTGCGCTTACGCGCCAAGCTCTTCTGTCTCCACGACTTCTGCATGGTTGGAATGACTAGCGCGACAATAACGATAATGGCTGTAATCAGCTTCAGGTCGGAAGCATCAAGGAAATCGCTTCTTAAAGCGAGAGCATAAATCAACCGGTAAATGATCGCGCCAAGCACAACGGCAAGCGTAGCTTGAAATACCGATCTCGATCCAAAGATCGCTTCCCCAATAATAACCGAAGCCAAGCCGATAACGATCATACCGACGCCCATCGTAATATCTGCAAAGCCGCTTTGCTGCGCAATTAACGAACCGGATAAAGCAACGAGGCCGTTAGAAAGCGCAATGCCGAGAATTTTCGTATTGTCTGTATTGGTGCCGAAGCTGCGAATCATCCGCTCGTTGTCGCCTGTAGCCCGCAAGCTAAGACCCATATCTGTTTTAAAGAACAGGTCGAGCAGAAGCTTAACGACAATGACAATGATCGGCATAATAACAAGCACCTTTACACCAGAAAATACCGTTACAATATCGCTGCCCAGCAAGCCGATATTCGGCTTGCCCATAATTCGCATATTAATCGAATAGAGGGCGATCATCATAATGATACCGGAAAGCAAGCCGTTAATTTTGCCTTTCGTATGAAGCAAGCCGGTGAGAACGCCCGCAACCGCCCCTGCCCCGAAGCCGGCCAAGCTGGCCACCCAAGGCGAAACGCCGTTCGTAATCATAACGGCAGCAACAGCCGCACCTGTCGTGAAGCTTTGGTCCACCGTCAGGTCCGGGAAATCAAGAATTCGGAATGTGATATAGACGCCTAAGGCCATTAACGCATAAATGAGACCCAGCTCTATACCGCCGTTTAACCATACTGGCACCGGGGCACCTCCTTCAGAAATAAAGAACGGGGCGAACACAAGTGAGCGTTCACCCCCTTCCAACCTGCCTTTATTCGATAATGTTGTCGGCTGGGTTCTTCACGCCGGCTTTCATTTCGTCCGTTACGGTAATGCCTTGGTCCGCAGCGGCTTTCAGGTTCAGGATCAGGTCCAGCTTGTCCGGAACCGTTACACTCAATTCAGCCGGGTTTTTACCGTTCAGAATCTCAGCAGCCATTTGACCGACTTGGTATCCGTGGTCGTAGTATTTGAAGCCTACTGTTGCGAATGCGCCTTTTTCTACCGTATCGCGATCGCTGGAGAAGAAAGGAATTTGGTTCGCTTTTGCTACTTGCAGAAGAGCGTCTACGCCAGCAACAACGACATTGTCCAATGTGATGAACATAGCGTCCACTTTGCCTACC
This sequence comes from Paenibacillus sp. NPDC058071, assembly GCF_042885235.1. NCBI lineage: Bacteria > Bacillati > Bacillota > Bacilli > Caryophanales > Paenibacillaceae > Paenibacillus > Paenibacillus sp. NPDC058071. The sequence goes on along the minus strand of NZ_JBHVSK010000020.1, from coordinate 78,373 downwards.
AGCGATTCGCCTGCTTGCTTAACTTCCGATGTAGCTGTTACAGCAGCTTCTACAAGCTCGATATTGTGTTTAGCCAATGCTTGTTTTGCATTTGCAGACATAACAAGCGCGTTAGGCTCGCCTTTATTGATAACGATACCGACCTTCTTCACATCCGGGAAATTAGCAGCGATGAAATCCATCAATTGTACGACTGCTTCTGGGTTCGTATCCGATGCGCCTGTGACGTTGCCGCCAGGAGCTGAAAGATCCGTTACAAGCTTCGCGTCAAGCGGATCCGTCACAGCTGCGAACAAAAGCGGCGATTTGTTGCCGGCTTTATCGTAGGCTTGTACAAGCGCTTGCGCGGAAGGCGTAGCGATGCCGAGCGCCAGATCCACTTTATCTCCGGAAACCTTCGTCGCAATGGAAAGGTTGTTGGATTGGTCGCCTTGTGCGGTATTAAAGTTCACCGTCAAGTTTTCCCCTTCTACGAAGCCCGCATCCTTAAGTGCGGCCAGGAAACCTTCACGAGTTGCGTCAAGCGACGGGTGCTCTACAATTTGAGAAATTGCTATTTTATACTTTTTGCTGTCTTTCGGCGCTTCCGTACTGCTGTTGGATGCCCCCGATTGCGCATTGCCTTCGTTTCCGTTGTTAGCCGGCTTGCTGCCGCATGCCGAAATGATCAGCACGAGTACCAGTGCAAGCGGTAAGAACCATTTCATCTTCATCTTTATTTACCCCTCTCATCTCTTTGCCGACATGACTATTTCCTTCGTTATATAAATTATCGTTGCAGTAATGCATTGTTGCTTTAATCCGATAAAGTATATGGAAATAATATGAATTTTATCTTATGCAATAATTGTCGACATTATTAATTTAATATTAAATGCGCTTTCTAATCACGTCAATGCTAATGTTAGAGGAAATATTAGCACCACAAAAAAGCGGTCGTTCCGTTTCGGAACAACCGCTTTCGCTGCTTTTCGATTGATGCTTTCCTTATTCGATTAAACCGGATTTCTGCAGCAGACGCTGCGCCATTACAGCCACTTCTGCCTTGGTAGCAAAACCTTTCGGGTCCAGCTGTTCGCCCGATTTGCCTGTCATCAGACCTGCCTGCAGCGCTTCCGCAAACGGTACGCGAGCCCACTGACTGACACTATCTGCATCTTTGAAAGCAGAAAGCAGCTCTGCCGCTTGATCAGGGGTCGTTGTCGCTTGTCGGACTCCCGTTACTTCCAGCGCCAATGTCCATATTTTCGCCGCTTGCTCTCGTGTGATCGTATCGTTCGGACGGAAACTGCCATCCTCGAAGCCTTGAATAAGTCCATAAGCTTGTGCGGTCGCCACAGACTGTGCATACCAAGCTTCCTTCGTTATATCGGAAAAAGCGTTAGGCGCCGTTTGCGCCTTCAATCCCAATGCCCTTACGGCGACTGCCGCAAACTCCGCTCGCGTGATCGGCTGTTCCGGCTGGAATCGGCCATTCGCGTCGCCTCTTACAACAAAACGAGAAGCCATATCATTAATCGCGGACTTCGCCCAATGTCCGTCAATGTCAGTTAATTCCGTATGGAATTGCGTAACAGCGTAAAAGCTGTTTGTTCGGCTGGACATAACAGCAGCCGTTCGGCCTCCTCTGACAAGTGTCTTTGTAGGAACAGGTCTTATCGCACCGTCCGACTCGAGAACAACGCCGGTCCGTCTTTCTTCGTTTCCTTGCAGCTCGAGATACACGCCATGCTGCGCATATGAGCCTAGATCGCTCAGCTCGTACTCTTTTCCTTCAAGACGAACATTCGCCCCGTAATGCAGAATGGAGTCGGCCTGCGCTGCGCCTGCAGCTGTCAGCGCTTCTCCTGCTTGCTGCAACTGCTGTACGCTCGGATTGCCTAGCGAGATTTCCAAAATTGCCCGAGAAAGTTCTTCGTCCGTTCGATCATGGAATTGTTTACGCATCGCATCCCATAGCAAATCAGAGGACAACGTGTAGAAGCCTTCGCGGCTTTCAAGCGTAACGGCTGCTCTATTACGAGCCAGTTCGGCTAATGCTTGTCCGGTTAAACTTGCCTTCCACTCGGCAATGTTCTCTCCTTTGAAGTCAAACGTCAATTGCGCCTGCGCTTTCGCTTCTCGAAGAAGCGCGATAAGCTTGTCTGCATCGACCAACGCATTCACATGCATTCTACCGTCAATGACGGAATGCGTAATCTTGCTGTCAACGCGAGCCTCGCCATTCATACGAATATCTGCTTCGTAAGGCAAGTTCTCAGGGCTTTCCGTTTTTGGCGGTTGTGATGTCCCTCCGCCTCCGCCACCTTCGCCTGCAGTAATTGAAGCTTTCGTTACGTAAGGGGACAACCTATAGTTTTCGGCGTCAGTTCCGCTTAACGACAAGCCGCTGACACTGACCGTTTTGTCGACACCGACGTTCTTATCGGCGAAATCCCCCGTGGCCTGCGACGTATCCAATTGCACATTATCACCGTCTATCGTGCCCGCCAGCTTAGCCTGCTTGACATCAAGCTGCGCGTCGGTGTTATCGTCATACCGTTTAGAGCTTGCGGCGATTCCTTCAACGGTTATTTCTTTTGGTTCAATATTAGCCGTGATGTCCGTTATCGGAGTAAGTGTATAGTTGTCAGCATCAGTTCCCGTCAGTAAAAGCCCCGTTACCGATACCGGTTTATTGTCACCCGCCTTTTTATCAGCAAAAGCCGCTTGACCATTATCGCTTAGCAACTCCACATCGTCGCCGGCAATCGTCCCGACCAATTTGGCTTGCTTGGCATCAAGCTGCGTATCTGTATTACCGTCATATTGTTTAGAGCTTGCTACGATTCCTGTCGCCGTTACTTCCTTCGGTTTGATATTAGCCGTCACCGTTACTGGAGCGAGTACATAATTGCCGGCATCGGCTCCCGTCAATCCAAGTCCAGTTATGGATACTGGCTTGTTATCGCCAGCTCTTTCATCAGCAAAAGCCGCTTTCGCATCTTTGCTTAGCAACTCGACATCATCGCCGGGCAATACGCCCGACAGCGCAAGAGCAGATAAGTCCAACTGTCCATCGGTCGTCCCATCGTATACTTTGTCCTTTACAATTAGACTGGTTGCTTGAATAGGCTTTGGAGTAATATCCGCCGTAATAATAATTGGCTCCTTCCATACGTATTTACCCGCGTCCGCCCCCGACAGTGTAAGTCCCGTTAGCGACAATTGCTTATTCTCGCCAACTTTAGCGTCTGCGAACTGCGCATTCATGTCACCTGTCTGAATATATACAATGTGGCCGCTCTCCACGCCATCGAGCACTGCTTGGCTGTAGTCTACTGTTGCCGTAGTCGTACCGTCATAGACTTTGGTAGCGCTGATTCCTGTCAGTTGCACCCACTTTAATACAATATTTGACGTCGATTGATTGGAGACGGCACTGTCTAGTACCAGCCTATCGTTGCCGATTGCTTTCACCGTAAAAGTGTAAGTCCCGTATCCGCCGGCTAATATCGCTTCCGAGAAGTCGATGCCTGTAATGGCTTGCGTTACATCGGCTTGCACCGGCGAACCTAGGCTAGTTCCATTCTTATAGAGTTGAACCGAATAAGCGGTTGCTTTGGACACCGCATCCCATGAAGCAGTCTGTCCAGTCCATAACAGACCAACCGGTTGAGCTGCTTGCTCGACCGTCACAATCACGTATTCAAACTTGTGTCGCGGACTTTCCCGATAAATGCCGGATTTGTCTGCCGAAACTACGTTAAAGCTATAAGTTGCCGCTCCCTTGCTGCGAACAATGGACAATATATCATAGGAAGGCTCTTCTGTTTCATAGGTGACATCAGCACCTCCGCTGGAGCTAACCATTTTGATTTTGTAAGTATCCGCATGGTTAACCGGCTGCCAAGCCAACAACGAATCATTGCTTAGATGAAGACCAGTTGGCGGATCAAGGCCCGGTATATCGAGCACAAGCTCACTAAAAGGAAAAGTGGGCACGTAACTGTTGCGGATCACAATGCGATCAATATTCTGAAAGCCATCATAATATTGATAATCGCCGATATACCAGCCGCCCTTACTGACAGATTTGCCAGCGAGAAATGTCTCTAAGCTGTAAGACGTGGTTTGGGGCACAACGAGGCGTTCAACTGAAAATGCCGCGTTGTTCGCCTTACGAATCGAAATCTTATTCACATTCAGCTTGCCGTCGGACTGCGTAATTGGAACTTCCGACTCCAATACCAGATCCTGATAGGTACAGCTCGTTTGTGCCGCATTGCAAACAATAGGGTCATCAAAGGTATATACCGTTTGCGTTGCCGCAGCAGCCGTAGGCTGGCCGCCTCCAACTCCAAAGGAAAGCGATACCCAAATAAACGACAGCAGAACAACAAGCCGTATGGCCTGTTTAATTCGCCTGCTAGGTATGATTGCATTTTTCATTATTGTTCTTCCCTTCCTTAGCCTGTTCGGCAAACTTCTTCATTCTTTGACCTTATCACACCCCCTCTCTCTTCAAAAGACAACTAAAGTTGGTTTTGTCGGCCGCCGCCGGAAAAACAAAAAGAAAGCTACCCCGAGCAAGCTCGGAATAGCTTTCTAAAGTTCCATGCGGCTAATGCCGCGCGGAATTATTTTTGGATAGTTGCTACAGCGCCAGCGCCTACAGTACGGCCGCCTTCACGGATGGAGAAGCGAGTGCCTTCTTCAACCGCGATTGGAGCGATCAGTTCTACTGTAACCGTGATGTTGTCGCCAGGCATAACCATCTCAGTGCCTTCTGGCAGGTTGATGATACCTGTAACGTCAGTTGTACGGAAGTAGAATTGTGGACGGTAGCCAGTGAAGAAAGGCTTATGACGGCCACCCTCTTCTTTAGTCAGAACGTAGATTTGAGCTGTGAAGTTCGTGTGTGGCTTAACCGAAGCTGGTTTAGCCAGAACTTGACCGCGCTCGATGTCTTTACGGTCAACACCGCGAAGCAGTGCGCCGATGTTGTCGCCCGCTTGAGCGGAATCCATCAGTTTACGGAACATTTCTACGCCCGTAACAACGGATTTGCGAGTTTCTTCAGCCAGACCAACGATTTCGATCTCGTCGCCGACTTTAACCACACCACGGTCGATACGGCCAGTTGCTACTGTACCACGACCAGTGATTGTGAATACGTCCTCGACAGGCATCAGGAAAGGCTTAGCTGTGTCGCGTTCTGGAGTTGGGATGTAAGCGTCGACTTGTTCGAACAACTCAACGATTTTGTCAGCCCAAGGACCATCTGGGTTTTGCAGAGCTTCACGAGCAGCGCCACGGATGATTGGAGTGTCGTCGCCTGGGAACTCATACTCGGACAGAAGGTCGCGAACTTCCATTTCAACCAGTTCAAGAAGCTCTTCGTCTTCAACCATGTCGCATTTGTTCAGGAATACAACGATGTAAGGTACGCCTACTTGGCGGGACAACAGGATGTGTTCGCGAGTTTGCGGCATTGGGCCGTCAGCTGCGGATACAACCAGGATAGCGCCGTCCATTTGAGCTGCACCTGTGATCATGTTTTTAACGTAGTCGGCGTGACCTGGGCAGTCAACGTGAGCATAGTGACGGTTAGGAGTCTCATACTCAACGTGAGCTGTCGAGATCGTGATACCGCGCTCGCGCTCTTCTGGAGCTTTGTCGATTTGGTCGAATGCGATTGCAGCACCGCCGTATTTTTTGGAAAGTACAGTTGTGATAGCTGCAGTCAGAGTCGTTTTACCATGGTCGACGTGACCGATAGTACCGATATTAACGTGCGGTTTGTTACGTTCAAATTTAGCCTTTGCCATTGAACTTAATCCTCCTTAATATAACTAAAGTTTATATGTGTTGGCCGCATCTTCTCCTGCTGAACAGGCGAAGACTCGACCTAAGCAAACTTGAAGGGCGTATTAAGCACCTTTGTTCTTCGCGATGATCTCTTCCGAGATCGAGCGTGGTACTTCTTCATAGTGCGAGAGCTCCATGGAGAATACACCGCGGCCTTGCGTACCCGAACGAAGTGTTGTGGAGTAACCGAACATTTCGGCAAGAGGCACCTTAGCACGGATAATTTGCGCGCCTGCGCGGGAATCCATACCTTCGATGCGACCGCGACGGGAGTTCAGCATACCCATTACGTCGCCCATGTACTCTTCTGGAACCGTAACTTCAACCTTCATGATTGGCTCGAGCAGGACAGGCTTACACTTGTCTTTAGCTGCTTTCAGCGCCAACGATCCAGCGATTTTAAACGCCATCTCCGAGGAGTCAACGTCATGGTACGATCCATCGACTACAGTAGCTTTGATATCGACCATCGGATAACCAGCGAGGACGCCGTTTTTCATCGACTCTTCGATACCAGCTTGGATTGGAGCGATATATTCACGAGGAATGGAACCACCCACAACCTTGCTTTCAAATACAAAGCCTTGACCTGGCTCTTGCGGCGTAAACTCAACCCAGCAATGACCGAATTGACCTTTACCACCGGACTGACGAACGAATTTGCCTTCCACTTTAGCAGCTTCACGGAATGTTTCACGGTAAGCTACTTGCGGTTTGCCGACATTCGTCTCAACCTTGAATTCGCGAAGCATACGGTCAACGAGGATTTCAAGGTGAAGCTCACCCATACCTGCGATGATCGTTTGGTTCGTTTCTTCATCCGTGTAAGCACGGAAGGTTGGATCTTCTTCAGCAAGCTTCGAGATAGCAACGCCCAGTTTGTCTTGGTCCGCTTTCGTTTTTGGCTCGATCGCGATTTGGATAACTGGATCAGGGAAGTTCATCGATTCGAGAACGATAACTGCTTTCTCGTCGCAAAGCGTATCCCCTGTAGTTGTATCTTTCAGACCTACTGCCGCTGCGATATCACCGGAGTAAACTTCGGAGATCTCTTGACGGCTGTTCGCATGCATCTGCAGAATCCGGCCAATCCGCTCGCGTTTGTTCTTCGTTGCGTTCAGAACATACGAACCGGATTTCAGAATACCCGAGTACACACGGAAGAAAGTAAGTTTACCGACATAAGGGTCAGTCATGATTTTGAACGCCAGTGCCGAGAACGGCTCTGTGTCGGAAGATGGACGGGATCCTTCTTCTCCGTCTTCAAGCGTACCTTTGATTGCCGGTACGTCAACTGGGGAAGGAAGATAGTCTACTACCGCATCCAATACCAATTGAACGCCTTTGTTGCGGTACGAGGAACCTGCAACAACCGGGAAGATTTTAACTTCGCAAACACCTTTGCGAAGTGCTGCTTTCAGTTCAGCGACGGAGATTTCTTCTCCTTCGAGATACTTCATTGTCAGCTCTTCATCCAATTCTGCAACTTTCTCAACCAGCTCCGCGCGAAGTTCTTCCACTTTGTCAGCGTACTCCGCAGGAATGTCAATAAGCACTGGCTCTTTACCAAGGTCATCGATATATTTGTACGCTTTGCGTTCAACGATATCGATTACACCGAGGAAGTCGGATTCAGCACCAATTGGGAGTTGAATCGCAACAGCATTAGCTTGCAGACGCTCACGCATGTCTTTAACAACATTCAGATAGTCTGCACCAATGATGTCCATTTTGTTAATGTAAGCGATCCGAGGAACGCCGTAACGGTCAGCTTGACGCCATACCGTCTCAGACTGAGGCTCAACGCCTTCTTTCGCACTGAAAACACCAACGGCCCCGTCCAATACGCGCAGGGAACGTTCAACCTCTACTGTGAAGTCAACGTGCCCCGGGGTGTCGATAATATTAATGCGGTGACCCTTCCATTGAGCGGTCGTCGCAGCAGACGTAATCGTAATGCCGCGCTCTTGTTCTTGTTCCATCCAGTCCATTGTCGCAGCGCCTTCATGCACTTCGCCAATTTTATGAGTACGGCCCGTGAAGAACAAGATCCGTTCAGTTGTTGTGGTTTTACCAGCGTCAATATGCGCCATAATCCCGATGTTACGCGTATTATTCAAGGAGAATTCTCTTGACATGGAATTGTCTCCTTTCGAATGTTGAAAGTAAATCAAATGTGTAGGTTAAAATCCTACCAGCGGTAGTGAGCAAACGCTTTGTTCGCTTCCGCCATTTTGTGCGTGTCTTCGCGCTTCTTCACGGATGCGCCAGTGTTGTTGGATGCATCGATGATTTCAGCAGCCAGACGCTCTTCCATCGTTTTCTCGCCGCGGTTACGTGAATAGTTCACGAGCCAACGGAGACCAAGCGACGTACGGCGTTCTGGTTTAACTTCGATCGGTACTTGGTAGTTGGAACCGCCGACACGGCGAGCTTTAACCTCAAGTACTGGCATGATGTTTTTCAATGCTGCTTCGAACACTTCCATCGGATCTTTACCCGTGCGTTCTTGAATCAGCGTGAAGGCATCGTACAACAGCGTTTGAGCAACGCCGCGTTTGCCGTCGATCATGATGCGGTTGATAAGACGGGTTACCAGTTTGCTATTGTAAACCGGATCCGGCAATACATCGCGTTTCGTTACAGGACCTTTGCGTGGCATGAGAAAGTCCCCCTTTCTTAGATAGTCGCTTCATATAGAAGCGTATTAAAGATTCGTCCTAACTAAGGGACTTCTCTTATTTTTTAACTTTTGGACGTTTCGTACCGTATTTCGAACGAGATTGGTTACGGTTGTTAACACCCGCTGTATCCAATGCGCCGCGAACGATATGGTAACGTACGCCCGGAAGGTCTTTAACACGACCGCCGCGGATCAGCACGACACTGTGCTCTTGCAGGTTGTGTCCGATACCCGGAATGTAAGCCGTAACCTCGACTTTGTTCGTCAGACGCACACGTGCGTATTTACGAAGCGCGGAGTTCGGTTTTTTCGGAGTCATCGTGCCTACACGAGTGCACACACCGCGTTTTTGCGGAGCGCTGATATTCGTAGCTTCACGTTTCAGGGCATTAAAGCCTCTTTGCAAAGCTGGCGATTTCGATTTTACCACTTTAGCTTGACGTCCTTTGCGGACGAGCTGGTTGATTGTTGGCATGGTTGCCACCCCCTTCCCATGATTCATGTCTTTTATATGGCAAGACATTAGACCCAATTTTATGTCCACAGATCCAGGCGGTTCGCGAAAGGGCAAATAAAAATTTCTGCCGGGTTCCTCATACTGAAATGTTCGCCAGCAAAAACGGCTGTTGCCTTATTCTCTTTCGCTTACGAGCGCCGCCGTGGCCGCTGCGACTTCGATCCCGCAGGTTTCCCCCAGTATCGCCTTCGTCTCAACCCACTTGACTGGAACGCCCGCTTGCTCACACAGATGAACGATCTTGTCCTTCATCCGGGAATCTGCGTCTCGAGCGATGTAGACCTCGACGGCTCTTCGTAGCTCGAGCATCCTCGTTGTCTCTTTCGCTCCTACCTTGAACTGCATGAAATCACCTTTCCTTATACGGAAAAACATCACACAATCAGGCACACTTCGATATAGTATCATCTGCACCCTATGGGTGTCAAGTTGATTTACTTGATCTTTAAATGGCAATGCTGGAAGGCCCGAATGAGACGCAAATGCGCTCGCTCGAACACATAGGAAGGAGCGGAGACCTACCGCTGCAGTGACCTGCTTGCGGTGGTCTCTCGCTCCCAATGTGTTTAACTGTTGCTATTCAATCGTTACGGCTTCCGCTTCCGCTCCGCCCTCTTCGAGCGTTTCGGTTTCTTCCTCGACGCCTACGAGTTTGATATTCCGGTAACGGTTCATGCCCGTACCCGCCGGGATCAGCTTGCCGATAATGACGTTTTCTTTCAGGCCAAGCAATTGGTCCACTTTGCCCTTGATTGCTGCGTCGGTCAGAACGCGAGTCGTTTCCTGGAACGATGCCGCTGACAGGAAGGAATCGGTCTCGAGCGACGCTTTCGTAATCCCGAGCAGTACCGGCTTCGCAACCGCAGGCTCGAGTCCGGAGAGAATCGCTTCGCGGTTCTGAGCTTCGTACTCGTGAATGTCGACGAACGCGCCTGGCAGCAGTGTCGTGTCGCCCGCATCTACGATACGGATTTTACGGAGCATCTGCTTAACCATAACCTCAACGTGCTTGTCGTTGATTTCTACACCCTGGTTCCGGTAAACGCGCTGAACTTCTTGCAAAATATAGTTCTGAACGCCGCGGATGCCTTTGATGCGCAGCATATCCTTCGGATCGATCGAACCGTCTGTCAGTTCGTCGCCAGCTTCGATATGCTGTCCTTGTGTCACGCGGATACGCGATCCGTACGTGATCGGATAGACCTTCGATTCGGCTTCGCCTTGAATTTCGATTTCGCGGCGGTCTTTCGCCTCGCGAATCTCTTTCACGACGCCTTCAAGCTCGGTAATGATCGCTTGACCTTTCGGATTGCGCGCCTCGAACAACTCTTGGATACGCGGCAAACCTTGCGTAATATCGTCTCCGGCAACGCCGCCGGTATGGAACGTACGCATTGTCAACTGTGTTCCCGGCTCGCCGATCGATTGCGCCGCGATAATACCTACCGCTTCGCCAATCTCAACATGCTTGCCGGTCGCCAGGTTGCGGCCATAGCAAATTTTGCAGACGCCGTGACGAGCACGACAGCTCAGTACAGAACGAATTTGAAGTTTTTCGATGCCTGCGTCGATAATCGCATCCGCTTTCGCAGAGTCGATCAGCTCGCTTTTCTTCACGATGACTTCGCCCGTTTGCGGATGGCGAACAGTCTCGAACGAATAACGGCCTTCGATACGGTCGTACAGATCCTCGATAACCTCTTTACCGTCTTGAATTCTGCTGACAGCAAAGCCTTTATCCGTGCCGCAATCATCTTCGCGAACGATAACGTCCTGTGCAACGTCAACCAGACGGCGAGTCAAGTAACCCGAGTCGGCAGTACGAAGCGCCGTATCGGCCAAACCTTTACGCGCGCCGTGAGTCGAGATGAAGTACTCGAGGACGGTTAGGCCTTCGCGGAAGTTCGACTTGATTGGCAATTCGATAATCCGGCCGGACGGGTTGGCCATCAGGCCGCGCATGCCGCCGAGTTGAGCAATCTGCGATTTATTACCCCGTGCTTTGGAATCGACCATGAGCATGATGGAATTGTAACGATCCATCGATTTCATGAGGATATCGGTAATGATATCTTTCGATTTGCTCCAAATTTCGATAACGCGATCATAGCGCTCCTCGTTCGTAATCAGACCGCGACGGTACTGATTCATGACGACGGCTACTTTAGCGTCGGATTCTTTCAAAATCTCCGTTTTTTCTTCTGGAACAACGACATCCGCGACAGCGACGGTAATACCGGCGCGCGTCGAGTACGTGAAGCCCAGTTGCTTAATACGGTCAAGAATTACCGACGTTAATGTTGTATGGTAGATACGGAAGCACTCGCCGATGATGTTGCCGAGGTATTCCTTGCCTACCCCGCCGGCAATCGGCAATTCTTCGATAATTTTGTCCAGATCGCTGCCTTTTTCGTAAACGAAATATTTGTCTGGCGTACCTTGCAGCAAGTTGACCTTAGTAGCCTCGTTGATGTAAGGGAAGTCAGCCGGATAAATTTCGTTGAAAATAACCTTGCCGACAGTCGTGCACAGCAACGATTGCTGCTGTTGCTCTGTGAAGCAAGTTTTATTCAGCACGCGCGCCGGAATAAAGATCCGAGCATGCAGCGATACGATGCCGCGCTGATAAGCGGAAATCGCTTCATTGACAGTAGCGAATACGGAGCCGCTGCCTTTGGCATCCTTGTTGTCCATCGTCAGGTAGTACGATCCGAGAACCATATCCTGCGAAGGCGTAACGACAGGCTTGCCGTCTTTCGGGTTCAAGATGTTGCCCGACGCCAGCATGAGCAGGCGAGCTTCGGCTTGCGCTTCAGCGGACAACGGTACGTGAACGGCCATTTGGTCACCGTCGAAGTCGGCGTTGTAAGCCGTACAAACGAGCGGATGGAGCTTAATTGCGCGTCCTTCAACCAAAATCGGTTCGAAAGCTTGGATACCGAGACGGTGAAGCGTCGGTGCACGGTTCAGCAGAACCGGATGCTCCTTGATGACTTCTTCGAGAACGTCCCATACTTCCGGGCTTACGCGTTCGACTTTGCGTTTCGCGCTCTTAATGTTATGAGCAAGACCTTTGTTGACCAGCTCTTTCATGACGAACGGCTTGAACAGCTCGAGCGCCATTTCCTTCGGAAGTCCGCATTGGAACATCTTCAGGTTCGGCCCTACGACGATAACGGAACGGCCGGAGTAGTCAACCCGTTTACCAAGCAAGTTTTGGCGGAAACGGCCTTGTTTACCTTTCAGCATATGGCTGAGCGATTTAAGCGGACGGTTGCCCGGTCCTGTAACCGGACGACCGCGGCGGCCGTTGTCGATAAGTGCATCGACAGCTTCCTGCAGCATCCGTTTCTCGTTCTGCACGATAATGTCAGGAGCGCCCAGATCGAGCAGACGTTTCAGACGGTTGTTCCGGTTGATAACGCGGCGGTACAGGTCGTTCAGGTCAGACGTTGCGAAACGTCCGCCATCCAGCTGTACCATCGGACGAAGCTCCGGTGGAATAACCGGAAGCACATCGAGAATCATCCACTCCGGCTCATTGCCAGAGTTGCGGAACGCTTCGATCACTTCAAGGCGCTTGATCGCGCGGTTACGGCGTTGGCCTTGTGCCGTGCGCAGCTCCTCCTTGAGCGTCTCCAGTTCTTTCTCCACGTCGATGTCCTGAAGCAGCTTTTTAACCGCTTCAGCGCCCATGCCGGCTTGGAAGCCGTAACCGTATTTCTCGCGGTAGCTGCGGTATTCCTTCTCGGACAACAGCTGCTTTTTCTCAAGCGGCGTATCGCCTGGGTCGGTTACCACATAGGATGCAAAATAAATGATCTCTTCCAGTGAACGAGGCGACATATCGAGCGCCAAGCCCATCCGGCTCGGAATACCTTTGAAGTACCAGATGTGCGATACCGGAGCGGCCAGCTCAATATGGCCCATACGCTCGCGGCGCACTTTCGCGCGAGTAACCTCTACACCGCAGCGGTCGCAAACGACGCCTTTATAGCGAACGCGTTTGTATTTGCCGCAATGACACTCCCAGTCTTTGGTAGGTCCGAAAATTTTCTCGCAGAAGAGTCCTTCCTTCTCCGGTTTGAGCGTCCTGTAGTTGATCGTCTCCGGTTTTTTCACTTCTCCGCGGGACCAAGAACGAATTTTATCGGGGGAAGCAAGCCCGATTTTCATATACTCGAAGTTGTTCACGTCCAACAAGGAGCAACCCTCCTTCGTCATGTATGGCTGTATCATGCAAATAGTCGGCTGAACGCCCCGCATTAGCGGGGCGGCAGCCAGTAGTGATCATTATTGTTGTTCGGCGCCGACTTCTGCGCCTTCAAGATTCAGGTTGAGCTTATCGCCCGTGCCGTCGTCTTCGTCGTCGATTTCTTTCATTTCGATCTCTTCTTCATTCTCGCTCAGGATCTTAACGTCCATACCCAAGCTTTGAAGCTCTTTGATCAATACTTTGAACGATTCCGGAACACCAGGCTCCGGCACGTTCTCGCCTTTAACGATCGATTCGTACGTCTTCACGCGGCCGACAACGTCATCGGACTTAACGGTCAGAATCTCTTGCAGCGTGTAGGCTGCGCCGTAGGCTTCAAGCGCCCATACTTCCATCTCGCCGAAACGCTGGCCGCCGAACTGAGCTTTACCGCCCAGAGGCTGCTGCGTAACGAGGGAGTAAGGACCCGTCGAACGGGCATGGATTTTATCGTCAACCATGTGCGCCAGCTTGATCATGTACATGACGCCGACCGTTACTTCACGTTCGAACGATTCGCCTGTGCGTCCGTCATACAGAATCGTTTTACCGTTGCGCTGCATGCCTGCTTCTTCCATCGCGTCGAATACGTCGTACTCGCGCGCGCCGTCGAATACCGGCGTTGCGGCATGAAGTCCCAACTGTTTGCAGGCCATGCCAAGGTGAACCTCGAGTACCTGACCGATGTTCATCCGCGACGGTACGCCGAGCGGGTTAAGCACGACTTCAACCGGCGTGCCGTCCGGCAGGAATGGCATATCTTCCTCCGGCATAATGCGGGCGATAACACCCTTGTTGCCGTGGCGTCCTGCCATTTTATCGCCTTCGGAAATTTTCCGTTTTTGTGCGATATAAACGCGAACCAACTGATTAACGCCCGGAGGCAGTTCATCGCCGTTCTCGCGAGTAAATACTTTAACGTCTACGACGATACCGTCCGTACCATGCGGTACACGCAGCGAAGTGTCGCGAACCTCGCGAGCCTTTTCGCCGAAGATGGCATGCAAGAGACGCTCTTCAGCCGTCAGCTCCGTTACGCCTTTCGGCGTTACTTTACCGACGAGGATGTCGCCTGCGCCGATCTCCGCACCAACGCGGATAATACCGCGTTCATCCAGGTTCTTAAGCGCTTCTTCGCCGACATTCGGAATGTCGCGTGTAATTTCTTCAGGTCCCAGCTTCGTGTCGCGGGCTTCGGACTCATATTCCTCGATGTGGATCGAAGTGTATACATCCTCTTTCACCAGCTTCTCGCTAAGGAGAATCGCATCCTCATAGTTGTAGCCTTCCCAAGTCATGAAGGCAACGACTACGTTGCGGCCCAGCGCCAATTCGCCTTGTTCCGTCGAAGGACCGTCAGCGAGAATATCGCCTTTCTTGATCACTTCGCCTTTACGTACGATAGGACGTTGGTTGATGCATGTTCCTTGGTTGGAACGCATGAATTTGTGCAGTTTATGTTTAACCAAGTCGCCGGTTATCGGCTTGCCGTCAATCAGCTCAACGCGGCGCAGCCAAATTTCATTAGCCGATACGCGCTCGATAACACCGTCATACTTGGAAACGATACATACGCCGGAGTCTTTCGCCGACTTATGCTCCATCCCCGTACCGACAAGCGGAGCTTTCGGTATGAGGAGCGGAACGGCTTGCCGCTGCATGTTCGATCCCATGAGTGCGCGGTTGGAGTCGTCATTCTCAAGGAACGGAATGAGCGCCGTTGCAACCGACACGACCTGCTTAGGTGATACGTCCATGTAGTCAACGCGATCCGACGGCATCGTCAGGATGTTGTCCGCTTGCTTGTTGTAACGAACGATCTGGCTGTCATCTTGGAACTTGCCTTCTTCCGTCAGCTTCGCGTTCGCTTGCGCGATAACGTAGTTGTCTTCCTCGTCGGCAGTCATGTACGCGATTTGCTCGGTCACAAAGCCTGTCTTCGGATCGACCCAACGGTAAGGTGCTTCGATAAAACCGTATTCGTTAATGCGTGCGAATGAGGACAAGGAGTTGATCAGACCGATGTTCGGTCCCTCCGGTGTCTCGATCGGACACATCCGTCCATAGTGCGAGTGATGGACGTCACGTACTTCAAAGCCTGCGCGCTCACGTGTCAAACCGCCCGGTCCGAGTGCGGACAGACGACGTTTGTGCGTAAGCTCGGCCAGCGGGTTCGTTTGGTCCATGAACTGGGACAGCTGCGAGGACCCGAAAAACTCTTTAATGGACGCGATAACTGGACGTATGTTGATCAGCGCCTGTGGCGTGATCGCATTGGCGTCCTGGATCGACATCCGCTCGCGCACGACGCGCTCCATACGGGACAAGCCGATGCGGAACTGGTTCTGCAGCAGCTCGCCGACCGAACGCAAGCGACGGTTGCCGAGGTGATCGATATCATCCGTGCTTCCAACACCGTGAAGCAGGTTGATAAAGTAGTTAATGGACGAAATAATATCGGCAGGCGTAATATGTTTAACCGATTTGTCGATTACGCCATTCGAGATGACCTTGATTACCTTCGCATCGTCCAGCGGAGAGAATACGCTGATGGCTTGCAGTGGAATACTATCCGCATCAAGCACGCCGTTAGCGACATGGTAAGTCTTGAAGCCGACATTCTTCTCCAGCTTGTCGAGAATTTCATCCAGAAGGCGGCGGTCAATGACTTGACCGGATTCTGCGATGATCTCGCCTGTCGCAGGATCGACCAGCGTCTCAGCAAGACGTTGGTTGAACAAACGGTTCTTAATGTGCAGCTTTTTATTTATTTTGTATCGGCCGACATTGGCCAAGTCATAACGCTTCGGATCGAAGAAGCGTGCAACCAGCAAGCTTTTCGCATTGTCCAAAGTAGGCGGTTCGCCCGGACGAAGGCGCTCGTAAATTTCGATCAGCGCTTTTTCCGTGGAATCCGTATTGTCTTTGTCCAGCGTGTTGCGAATATACTCGTCATGGCCGAGCAGTTCCAGAATCTCAGCGTCAGTGCCAAAGCCTAACGCACGCAAAAGCACCGTCACCGGAATCTTCCGGGTACGGTCAATACGAACGTAGATGATGTCTTTGGCATCCGTCTCGAGCTCGAGCCAAGCTCCGCGATTCGGAATCACCGTCGCCGTATATGTTTTCTTTCCGTTCTTATCAACCTTCGTGCTGAAGTATACACTTGGGGATCGCACCAACTGGCTGACAATAACCCGTTCCGCCCCGTTAATGATAAACGTGCCGGTTTCGGTCATTAGCGGAAAGTCGCCCATGAACACTTCCTGCTCTTTTACTTCGCCGGTCTCTTTATTAAAGAGCCGCACTTTCACGCGTAGCGGAGCAGCATACGTCACGTCGCGTTCCTTTGATTCGTCGACCGAATATTTCGGTTCGCCTAAGCTATAATCGATAAACTCAAGCGAAAGATTGCCCGTAAAGTCCTGAATCGGCGAGATGTCCTGGAATAACTCAAGCAAGTCGTTATCCAAAAACTTCTCGTACGATTTTTGTTGGATTTCAATCAGGTTCGGGACTTCCAGCACCTCGTTGATCCGGGCATAACTTCTCCGCGTGCGCCGACCATACTGAACAAGTTGTCCTGCCAACTTAACCTCACCCCTCATGTCTGTCTCACAGCATCGATATCTACTGCGTCACTACTTCATTCTTTCCAATAAAGAAAAGCCCTTATCGAATAGCGTTCGAAAAAAGAGCATGTTCCGGCAGTCAACCAAGCGCAGCGCGGGCGCAATGGTTCCATATCAAGTAATTTTGCCCAAAATGTAAACATTATACGTCAAATGCGTCTGCAATATGCATTCCGCGCTTAAAAATCACACTTGACATTTTAGTTGACTAAAGAGATTGAGCCCAATTTAATGCTGACATTTTATAATATTACCATATTCAGAAAGTCAAGTCAACCTAGGAAAAACGACTATTTCATTGCCAAATAAATCCGATAGCCCTTATCCTTCGTGACTTCCTTCACCTCGGAAAATAGCGATTGAAGCTTGGCCTCCGCCGAAGGCGCGCCTTGCTTTTTCTGAATGACGACCCACATCGCTCCGCCAGGCGAAAGCAGCTCATAGCCCTCTTCGAAAATGCGATGTACTGTCGCTTTGCCGGCACGGATCGGAGGATTCGTTATAATGACATCGAACATCTCGCTCTCTACCGCTTCATAGATGTCGCTTTGCAGCACGGTCACATTGCTAATGCCATTCAGTTTAGCATTCTCTTTCGCCAGCTCTACCGCTCTTTCGTTGATATCAATCATCGTAACTTGTCCATTCTGCACAAGCTTGGCGGCAGTCAAGCCGATCGGTCCGTACCCGCAACCGACGTCCAGCACTCTTGCGCCGGCTGGAAGCTCGATCGCGTCCAGCAGCACCCGTGTACCGAAATCGACGCCCGATTTCGAGAAAACACCGGCGTCGGTCACGAACTTGAGCGCGTACCCGCGCAGCTCTGCCTGATGCGTCTGGCGGTTATGCTCAACACCGGGATTCCGAGAGTAATAATGATTGGACATTCGTCATTTCCTCCTAAAACATCTGAGCGAACTGCGGACTTTATTTTTTGTGAAGCTGATTCGCCAATTAATCAGTTCAGCTCCTCATCGCCGCCTTGTCATCGGCCAACGCTATACTTCCCAGCTTTCCGCCTGTCATTAGTTAGCGAATCAGGTTCATAAACCTTCCAATCTTCGTTTGAAACATTTTAGAACTCACAGGCTATTCCGCAACAAGAAACGAACCCCTTGAAACGTGACGTTTCAAGGGGCCCGATAATATTAGCTCGTAGGGGTTAATTACTTAACTTCTACAGCTGCGCCAGCTTCTTCAAGCTTAGCTTTAACCGCTTCAGCTTCTTCTTTAGCTACTTTTTCTTTGATTGGTTTTGGAGCGCCGTCAACCAGGTCTTTCGCTTCTTTCAGGCCAAGACCTGTGATTTCGCGAACGACTTTGATAACGTTGATTTTGGAAGCGCCAGCGCTAGTCAGGATTACGTCGAACTCGGATTGCTCAGCAGCTTCAGCAGCGCCGCCGCCAGCTACTACTGCAACTGGAGCTGCAGCTGTTACGCCGAATTCTTCTTCGATTGCTTTAACGAGATCGTTCAGTTCAAGAACGGTCATACCTTTGATTGCTTCCAAGATTTGTTCTTTAGACATGGTTATACCTCCGAAATGGTTTTATTGGTTGTTGGTTTACGCCGCGAGACAAAGCCCGTCGGACGTTATGACGTTAAAACGATGATGAAGCTTGCTGCCAAAGACAAATGTCTTAAGCTTGTGCTTCTTTTTGCTCGCCGACTGCTTTAACCGCAAGGGCGAAGTTGCGCACTGGAGCTTGCAACACGCTGAGGAGCATGGAGAGCAAGCCTTCGCGGGACGGAAGTTCCGCCAGCGCTTTGATTTGGTCTTGACTTACGACTTTACCTTCAACAACGCCGCCTTTCAATTTCAGGGCGTCGTTCTTTTTAGCGAAATCGTTAAGGATTTTCGCAGGCGCGATAGCGTCGTCGCCGCTGAACGCGATGGCTGTAGGTCCAACCAGAATCTCGTTCAGATCTGTCAATTCCGCAGCTTCAGTTGCGCGGCGAACGAGCGAGTTCTTCAGAACTTGGAACTCGACACCAGCTTCACGCAGCTGTTTGCGAAGCTCAGTCACTTGCGCAACGTTCAATCCGCGATAATCGGCAACAACCGTGCTGGAGCTTTCACGAAGCTTAGCTGTGATCACTTCAACGGCTTGTTGTTTCTCTTGGATGATATTTGCGTTTGCCAAACTGTACACCTCCTGTAATAATTGTACATCCCGTTTACGATCGATGAGCTTTCCCCGGTTCAAAACAAGAGAAAAGCCTTCGCAGACTGCGAAGGCCATGATGGTTTGCGACTGGCGCAGCGCCCTTGCGGACGATACGCTGCCAAACACTATATCATAACACCTCGGTAGGAAATTAAGCCTTGCGGCACCTACTGTCTACGGCATGCATATTCAAATGTTGGTTCCGATCTTCTTAACGGTAGTTAGCCGTGCTAACGCGAGCGCCAGGGCCCATCGTCGAAGATACGGAAATGTTTTTCAGGTAAACGCCTTTTGCTGCAGCCGGCTTAGCGCGGTTCAGTGCATCAACCAATGCTTTCAGGTTCTCATTGAGTTGATCAGCGCTGAAGGATACTTTGCCGATTGGAGCATGGATTTGACCTGCTTTGTCCAGACGGTATTCGATTTTACCGGCTTTAATTTCTTGCACGGCTTTCGTCACGTCGAAAGTTACCGTACCTGCTTTCGGGTTAGGCATGAGGCCTTTACCACCCAGGATACGACCCAATTTACCAACTTCAGCCATCATGTCCGGAGTTGCGACGCAGACGTCGAATTCGAACCAGCCTTGTTGGATTTTGTTGATCATGTCCGCATCGCCGACGAAATCTGCACCAGCAGCTTCCGCTTCTTTTGCTTTTTCGCCTTTCGCGAATACGAGCACGCGTTTAGTTTTACCTGTGCCATGCGGAAGTACGACAACGCCGCGTACCGCTTGGTCTTGTTTACGAGGGTCTACGCCCAAACGAACTGCCGCTTCAACGGATTCGTCGAATTTTGCAGTCGCTGCTTTTTTCACGAGTTCAATTGCTTCCAAAGACTCGTAAGTCGCTTCGCTGTTGATGAGCTTAGCGGCTTCCAAATACTTTTTACCGTGTTTAGCCATTGTAATTTCCTCCTTTGTGGTATAGCGGAGCATCCTCTTAATAGATGACCCTCCCACTTGGCCCGAAGGCCTTATTGCGTCGTTAACCGCGAACGGAAACAACGCAATTAGTCAACGATTGTAACGCCCATGCTGCGTGCAGTGCCTTCAATCATAAGCATTGCCGCTTCAACGGAAGCTGCATTCAAGTCGGGCATTTTTTGCTCAGCGATTTCACGTACTTTCGCACGATTAACCGTAGCGACTTTCTTCTTGTTTGGTTCGCCGGATCCTTTTTCGATACCTGCTGCTACGCGGAGCAATACTGCTGCCGGAGGAGTTTTCGTTTCGAAAGTGAAGGAACGGTCTTCGAACACCGTAATGACTACCGGAATAATCAGACCCGCTTGATCAGCTGTGCGCGCATTGAATTCTTTACAGAATGCCATAATGTTAACGCCTGCTTGACCGAGGGCTGGACCGATTGGCGGAGCCGGGTTCGCTTTACCTGCAGGAACCTGCAGTTTGACCATCTTGATGACCTTTTTTGCCATGACTTTACACCTCCTACCTGTAATACGATGAACATTGCCGTTTTGCCCGAACGAGTTCAGACAAAACGTGGGCGGAAACCGTTAAACTTTTTCCACTTGCGTGTAATCAAGCTCAAGCGGCGTTTCCCTGCCAAACATGTTGACATGCACCTTCAGCTTCGCCTTGTCGAGCAGAATTTCTTCCACTGTTCCGACAAAGTCTGCGAAAGGACCTACCTTGACGCGCACGGTTTCTTTGACTTCGAACTCAATCTTCGGCTTAGGCTCTTCCATGCCCATATGCTTCAGAATTTGCTCGACCTCATCCGGCATCAACGGAGTCGGCTTGGAGCCGGATCCTGTCGAACCGACGAATCCCGTAACGCCCGGCGTATTGCGAACAACGTACCAGGAATCGTCCGTTTGAACCATTTCCACAAGAACATAGCCGGGGTAGACTTTGCGTTGAACGGTTTTTTTCTTGCCGTCCTTCTCTACCACTTCTTCTTCCATAGGAACGAGCACGCGGAAGATTTTGTCTTCCATGCCCATCGATTCAAGGCGACGCTCCAAATTCGCTTTTACCTTGTTCTCATAACCGGCGTAAGTGTGTACGACGTACCATCTTTTTTCCATTCCAATCCACCTTTGGACCCTTCTTAAACAATCAGTTCAACTAACGACGAGATCCCGATGTCAAGAAGCCAAAAATAAATCGTCACAAACGTGATCGTAAAAAAGACTACGATCGAATAGCTTGTCAACTCTTTACGGTTTGGCCAGCGAACCTTTTTCAGTTCTGCCCAGCTGTCGGCAAAGAAACTAAACGTTGTTCCGAAGCCTTGCTTCAGTTTAGCCAAAAATGCCACGTTCACACCTCCAATAGACTATCTCGTCTCGCGATGAGGAGTCTGCTCGTTACAGAACTTGCAAAACTTCTTCAACTCGATGCGGTCGGGGTGATTGCGTTTGTTCTTGCTGCTCGCATAGTTTCTCTGTTTGCAGTTTGTGCATGCCAACGTGATAATAACCCGCATTGAAGTACACCTCCCGAACTGCTACTAAATAAAACGCCTGACGAATTACTCTCGTACTCGTCCTGTCATTCGGCCCCAATACGAATAAAACCTCACATTTTAGGCCTACCTAAAACACTTTATCATATGACATATTTGATGTCAACGATTAGATCCCCCGTCGCATCACGCATATTTTGGAATTGCTTCCGACAATCGGTTGTCTCGTTCTACTAGTATCGCCACCATAGCGGCCTTTTAAAACTAAAACAAGCTGCCCTTCCGCCCCGGAACCCTCTCCGACAGACGGATAGACAGCCTTCTCTTTCACTTGCATCTATTATCGTTAATGACGCCAATCAACTGCTTAAATCTCTCACTTCCAAATATCGCTCGAGCTTCCGCTTCACCCGCTGCAGCGCGTTGTCGATCGATTTCACATGCCTGTCCAGATCGACGGCGATTTCCTGATACGACCTTCCGTCCAAGTAAAGCATGAGCACCTTTCGCTCCAGATCACTTAAAATCTCGGACATCTTGTCTTCCAAACCCATGAACTCTTCCTGATTGATGATCAGTTCTTCCGGGTCGGAAACCCTCGTCCCGCATATGACATCGAGTAATGTACGATCGGAATCCTCGTCGTATATCGGCTTATCAAGCGATACATACGAATTGAGAGGAATATGCTTCTGCCGGGTGGCCGTCTTGATCGCCGTAATAATCTGCCGCGTAATGCACAGTTCCGCAAAGGCTTTGAAGCTCGCCAGCTTGTCCCCTTTGAAGTCGCGAATAGACTTATACAGCCCGATCATGCCTTCCTGCACAATATCTTCCCGATCCGCCCCGATAAGAAAATACGAGCGTGCTTTGGCTCGAACAAAGTTCTTGTATTTGTTGATCAAATACTCAAGAGCTAAGCTGTCGCCATTGCGGACCGCTTCGACGATATCCTCGTCCGTACTGCAGTCATATTCGAGCGTACTCCATTCTTTGAGGTCGATGCTCACGAACTATCCCTCCGGCCTGCGAGGCGTACGCCGCTAGATTCATATGCACCCAATATCCAATAAATATAGAGCCAGTATACATTATGTAACCTTACACCGTCAACCGATTTGACCGACACTTGTTGGCGATTCGTTTGTAAGAAATGTAACTTTGTTACAAATGAACCAGCCGCCATTATACTTTATTTCTCGCCCCTGCGCAGCCGTTCCAGCTTGGTCCGAACATCGAGGCTCAAATGACCGTCCAGCGAATTGCGCTTGCCGGGCTTGTCCTCGCGGAGCGTCAGCTGGATTTGCTTGCGGTTCTGCTCGATATTGATCAGCAGCTCGCGGGCGGAAAGACGCAGCGCGCCCTGGCCAAAAATGACGTGCTGCTCAACGAGGTCCGAAGTGGCGACATAAATATTGCGACGCTTGTTCATCATTTCGTGCACGAGCCGCTCTATGCATTCGTCGGCCGTTTCTTTTTCCTTCGTATACACGATAATCAGCTTATGCTGCCGAAAGGTAGAGCCGACCCCCGACACCTGATGCGCGTCGAACACAACGTAAACGGTCATGCCTGAATAGCCCTGATAATCGGCCAGCATGTCCAGCAGCTTGTCCCGCGCTTCCTCGAGATCGATTTCCTTCAGCTTCTCCAGAACCGGCCAAGCGCCTATCATATTATAGCCATCCACTAGCAAAATATCATCGCGCTTGCTCATCGGCTACAAGCTCCGGCGCTGTCTAACCACTTCGTACATCAAGACGCCCGCCGCGACGGAGGCGTTGAGAGAATTCAATTGCCCCAGCATCGGCAGCTTGACGAGAAAATCGCATTTTTCCTTGATCAGTCTTCCGATACCTTTTCCTTCGTTGCCGATGACGATGCCGAGCGGAAGATCGAACTTCGTCTTGTATACGTCCTGCGGAGCGCTTAAATCCGTCCCCGCTATCCAGATGCCCTCTTCCTTCAGTCGGTCGATGGTCTGTGCAAGGTTGGTCACCCGCGCTACTGGCACGTGCTCGGCCGCCCCCGCCGATGTCTTCAGTACTGTAGCGGTCAGTCCTGCCGCGCGGCGCTTCGGAATGATAACGCCGTGCACGCCAGTGCACTCAGCCGTACGCAGGATGGAACCGAGGTTATGCGGATCCTCGATTTCGTCCAACAGCAGCAGAAACGGCGTTTCACCGCTTTTTCTCGCCCGCTCCAGCAGATCTTCGATCTCTACGTATTCAAAAGCTGCAGCTTGCGCAATAACGCCTTGATGCTGAATGCCCGGCGCCATACCGTCCAGCTTGCGCTTGTCTACAAACTGTACGATGATGCCGTTTTTCTTCGCTTCCGCCATAATGGGCGTCGTCAATGTCTTTTGCGCGCCTTCGGCGATCCATATTTTATTGATCTCTCGGCCGGAGCGCAGTGCTTCCATTACCGGATGCTTGCCGGCGATCAGTTCTTCCTGATTGTTGCTTTCTGTCATGCTTGTCCCTCCTAAAAATGGCGCGGCCGAGCCGTCTGCCTATCGCTCGCCGGTTCGGCCGCGTTTTGCGCGTTGTTCGCGCTGGCTGCCCTAGTGGCTGCCATGTTCGTCGGCATTGTGCGTGTTGATTTCGCTAGTTGGCCGTCGCCTCTTCCGTTTACTCTACCCCACCCGACGCATCGGATACATTTGTATTTTCTGCGCTCGATCCACTACTCTTCGTCGTACCTACGGCATGAGCAAACAGCTCTTCCAACCGATCAACTCGTCCTTCGTAGTACAGGTAGCCAACCAGACACTCAAGCGCCGTTGCTTGGCGATAGTCGGCTGGATCAGCATTTTTCGGGGGCGCTCCCGATTTGGTATTGCGTCCGCGGCGAACGATATCCGCCTCCTCCTCGGTCAGCAGCGGCTGCCACTGCTCAAGCAGCAGCTTTCGCTGGCCTTTGGCGGAGACGATTTTCGTCGCTTCTTTGTGCAGATGGTGCATTTTATGGTTCGACTGTGACACTAGAAACTGCCGTACCAGCAGCTCGAACACCGCGTCGCCGATATAGGCCAAGACGACTGGGTTCAGCAGCGGCGGCTTTTTGGAAGGCTTATGGAACAGCAGCATCGCTTGCACATTCTCTTTCCCTGTCACTTCGCTCATAGGCGCCGCCAACGAATGCCTTGCGGCGTATCTTCCAGCGCGATGCCTTTTGTGGTCAGCAGATCGCGAATTTCGTCGGCTCTCGCCCAGTTTTTCGATTTCCGCGCATCGGTGCGCTCGATGATCAATTGCTCGATCTCGTCATCCAGCAGCTCGGCTCCTTCTTCCTTCTCCAGAACAAGGCCAAGCACTGCGTTCATACGCGAAAGCGCAGCGAGCAAGGCGTTCAAACCTTCTGCCGTCGCATCGCTGCGGCTCATATATTGATTCGCCTCGGCGACAAGTTCGAATACGGCTGTAATCGCATCCGGCGTGTTGAAGTCGTCATTCATTTTCGCTTCGAATTGCGCCGTGATTTCCGAGATGCGGCCATCTAATTCGGAAGATGCGGCACTTTGTGCATTTCCGCTGAATGCAGACAGACGATGCTGCAGGTTCACTTCGCAGTTGACGATGCGCTCTACGCTATTTTCCGCTTGCGCAATCGAATCGTCACTAAAATTGAGCGGGCTGCGGTAATGGGCGGACAGAATGAAGTAGCGAATCGCATTGGGCTTCACACGCTTGACCAACTGGTTAACGGTGATGCCGTTGCCGAGCGACTTCGACATTTTTTCGTTATTGATATGAACGTAGCCGTTATGCATCCAATAGTTTGCTAGCGGATGACCCGTCAGCGCTTCGGATTGGGCCGTTTCGCATTCATGATGCGGGAATTGCAGGTCGTGGCCTCCGCCATGAATATCAAGCGTGTTGCCCAAATATTTGCGCGCCATAGCCGAGCATTCGATATGCCAGCCTGGACGGCCGTCTCCCCAAGGGCTTTCCCATTTGATTTCGCCTGGTTTTGCACCTTTCCACAGCACGAAGTCCTGCGGATTCTCTTTGCGGTCGTCGACCTCAATTCGAATGCCGAATTGCAGCTCCTCCAGATTTTGATGCGACAGTTTGCCATATTCCTCGAATTTCGAGGTGCGGAAATAAACGTCACCCTCGCTTGTGTAAGCATAGCCTTTGTCTACCAGACCTTGGATAAACGCAATAATTTCCGGAATATGCTCCGTCACCCTTGGGTTCAGCGTCGCTTTATGAACACCCAACGATTCCAGGTCTTCGTAAAAAGCATTAATAAATTTATCCGCAACCTCTGTCACCGTTGTGCCTAGTTGTTCCGCCTTACGGATCAGTTTGTCGTCAACGTCGGTGAAGTTGACAATGTAGTCGACATCGTAGCCGGCATACTCCAAATAACGGCGCACGACATCGAAAAAGATAACCGGACGGGCGTTGCCGATATGAATATAATCGTATACGGTCGGTCCGCATACGTACATTTTGACCTTATTTTGCTCTTGTGGGACAAACGCTTCCTTGGATCGGGTCAGCGTATTGTAGATATGAACGCTCATTTTCTCGTTTCTCCTTCTGCTGCGGGCTGCCGCAGCTTCTCAATCTCGGCTTTCAAGCCGTTGATTTCGTTTTGCATTTCACGGAACATCTCGATAACGGGATCGGGAAGCTGTTTATGATCGAGCCGATCGCCAACCCGTTCGCCGTTCCGCTTGACGACGCGGCCAGGGTTGCCGACGACGGTGCAGTTTTCCGGCACCTCGCGAAGGACGACCGCATTAGACCCGATATTCGAATTATCGCCGATCTGGAAGGAGCCTAGTACTTTTGCTCCGGAACCGATAACGACGTTGTTGCCGATGGTCGGGTGACGCTTCCCTTTCTCCTTGCCCGTTCCGCCCAGTGTTACGCCTTGGTAGATGACGACATCATCGCCAATCTCGCACGTTTCGCCAATAACCACGCCCATGCCGTGGTCGATAAACATCCGGTGGCCGATTGTCGCTCCTGGGTGAATTTCGATACCGGTCATGAACCTGCTGAACTGCGATATGATACGCGCCACCGTGAACAAACGTTTCTTGTACAACGTGTGCGCGATCCGGTGAGCCCATATGGCATGCAGGCCAGAATAGGTGAAAATCACTTCAAACCGGCTCCTGGCCGCCGGATCGTTCTCGAATACCGCCTCTATATCTGATCTAAAGTGGCGAAACATTTGGCTTTCTCCTCCCCCAACCTTGCCTGCGCTCATGCGCTTTAACCGGCACCGTCCTTTGAACATAAAAAAGCCTCTGCGGCGTCGCACTTGGCGATGCCGCAGAGGCGTTCGTGTATGACGGACGCGGTTCCACTCTGCTTGGACAGCTGCCCGGCGCTCCTGCCTTCGCGGGCGCATGTTCATGCGCAGGCGGGGCAATTGCTAATTACGGTCGGGGGCCTCGCGAACGCTTTTCTTGCCGATAGGCAAAGCAACGATTCTTCGGGGCCATCTTCGGCTGTCCGTCTTGAAATGCCTTTAACGCAGGCGTACGTTGCGGCCTACCCCGCTTCTCCCTTGTGCCGCACAGCGTCTTGTTATGACGACGCATACTTTTACGGAACATCAGGCGAATCGGCTCGGAACAAAGCTCCCAGGTGCATTTTCCGCTTCTCGGACTAGACAACTCGCAGCCAATCATGCGCCTCACGGCCGGGCAGCTAACCCCGCTGTTTCAACGCGATGACGGTCGTCCTCTCTGTGAATCCTGCAAAACGTACTTTTCCTGCTCATAGCCTATCGATTCATCGATTGTAGTAGTAACAGTATACTCAATAGCTAAAAAAGTGACAAGATGATTTGTTTAAGCGCGCTGTTAGGCGGAATTTCGACTTTCGGCGCGTTGGACAATCTCGTTTGCGTGCTGTAAGGCGGTTTCGAGCCTTACAGCAGGAGTTTCGCCCTCGCTCTTGCTCTGTAAGGCCACTTCGAGCCTTACAGCAGGTGATTCGTCCTCGTTCTTGCGCTGTAAGGCTCTTTCGAGCCTTACAGCGAGAGGTTTGCCCTCACTTTTGCTCTGTAAGGCTCTTTCGAGCCTTACAGCCAGAGTTTCGCCCTCGCTCTTGCTCTGTAAGGCCACTTCGAGCCTTACAGCAGGTGAATCCCCCTCATTTTTGCGCTGTAAGGCCCTTTCGAGCCTTACAGCAGGTGATTCGCCCTCATTTTTGCGCTGTAAGGTTCTTTCGAGCCTTACAGCACACAGGCTTGCCTTCCAGCTGCAAACGTTCGCTCATCACACTTAACCTCGTAAGCTACTTACTTCCCTAAACGACCGTTCAGCCGCTCAGTTACTTTCTCCAGGCCGAGCAAAGCAATCGTCTGGTTCAAATCCGGACCGTGCGTCTGTCCTGTCAGAGCAGCGCGGATCGGCATAAACAGCTGCTTGCCTTTAAATCCCGTTTCCTTCTGGACCGCTTTAATCATCGCTTTGATACCTTCTACGTCAAAGGCCAGTTCGCCGCCCTGCACCTGTGCAAGGAAAGCCGCCAGCACGGTTGGCACCTGCTCTTCCGCAAGCACCGTAACGGCCTCTTCTTCGTCCTCTACGCTGTCGCGGAAGAACAGCTCGGTAAGCGGCACAATTTCAGCCGCATAACGGAGCTTGTCTTGGTAAAGCGCGACAAGCGCATCCACCCAAGCGCGTTCCTCGCCGCTCAGTTCGGCCGATACACGTCCGGCCTTTTGCAGATGCGGCAGGCAAAGGTCAACGAGCCGCGGCAATTCTGCTTTTTTCAAGTACTCGTTGTTCATCCACGTCAGCTTATTCGTATCGAAGACGGCCGGGCTTTTGCTTAACCGATCGGAGTTGAATACATCAATAAGCTCCGCTTGCGTGAACATTTCCTGCTCGCCCTCTGGCGACCAGCCAAGCAGCGCGATGAAGTTGAACAACGCCTCCGGCAAGTAGCCGAGACCATCGTACTGCTCGATGAATTGAATAATGGATTCATCCCGCTTGCTCAGCTTTTTCCGGCTCTCGTTAACGATCAGCGTCATATGGGCGAAGCGCGGTGCTTCCCAGTTCAGAGCCTCATAAATCATCAACTGGCGCGGCGTATTTGAAATATGATCCTCGCCCCGCAATACATGGCTGATTTTCATCAAATAATCGTCTACGACGACGGCGAAGTTGTACGTCGGAATGCCGTCTTTTTTCACAATGACGAAGTCGCCCATCTCAGCCGTATCGAAGCTGATCTCGCCCTTCACCATATCGTTGAACGAGTAAGTGCGTCCTTCCGGCACGCGGAAGCGAACGCTCGGTACCCGGCCTTCCGCTTCGAACGCTTCACGCTGCTCAGCGGTCAGATCGCGATGGCGGCCCAAATAACGAGGCGTTTCGCCGCGTTCGATCTGCTCGTTACGCTCCTGCTCCAGTTCTTCCTCCGTGCAATAGCAGCGATAGGCAAGGCCCCGATCGATCAAATCCTGCCAATATTCGCGGTAAATGTCCAGCCTTTCCGTCTGACGATACGGACCGTAACCGCCGCCGATATCGACGCTCTCGTCCCAATCCATGCCCAGCCATTTCAAATAGGTAAGCTGGCTTTCTTCCCCGCCAGCGACGTTGCGCTTCACATCGGTATCTTCAATACGAATAATAAACTTTCCGCCGTGGTGGCGGGCAAACAAATAATTGAATAAGGCCGTTCTGGCGTTGCCGATATGTAAATGGCCCGTCGGCGAAGGCGCGTACCTTACCCGGACTTCCTGTGTCATCGAAACCAAACCCCTCTCGTCGCTTTCCGTTGTGTTACCGTCTTATTGTAGCAAGCCTTACAAGCTTGCGCTATCCCTCTAAAACCCGCTCTATCGCCGTCTGGCGTACCCCAGCTCAGCCTAGTCGCACTCGCTGGCAATTTCGCACTTATCCGTCATTACCCGCTCTCTTACCACCACGCATCTTACCACCATGCACAGGCGCGCTCTTAGATGGATTCGCAGTTCCATCATGACTCGCTCACTCGCCAACGCACACAACCTGCCTATAAGCATGTTCCCACTCTCGTTGGCAGACGCAGACCGATCTTGCTACCCGTCTCGAGCTGTCCGATGCTACCCACGATACCGATGCCGCGCTCTTACTCCTTCACCAGACAAACAACCGACTGAGCGGCAATGCCCTCTCCTCTGCCGGTAAAACCGAGCTGCTCCGTCGTCGTCGCCTTCACGTTCACCTGTGAGACATCCGCCTCCAGCGCTTTAGCGATAATTTCGGCCATTTGCGGAATGTACGGCTGCATTTTCGGACGCTGCGCAATAATCGTCGAATCAATATTGCCGAGCTTGTACCCACGCTCTTTGACAAGCACCCATACTTGCTCCAGCAGCTTTAAGCTATCGGCGTCCTTAAACGCCGCATCCGTATCCGGAAAATGCTTACCGATGTCGCCAAGTCCGAGCGCGCCGAGTACCGCATCCGTAATAGCGTGCAGCAGCACGTCGGCGTCGGAGTGGCCGAGCAGCCCTTTCTCGTATGGAATTGTCACGCCGCCAATTATGCAGGGGCGCCCCTCCGTTAATTGATGCACGTCAAATCCTTGTCCCACTCGAATCATCGTTCTTATTCCCCTCTCTCCCGCTTCCCCAGCAGAAATTCCGCCCATGGCAAATCTTCGGGCGTCGTAATTTTTATATTCGTATAATCGCCTTCGGAGATCGTAACCGGCGCGCCGGTCCGTTCGACGACCATCGCATCGTCCGTACCGAGAAAACCATCTTTCTCCGCACGTTCATGCGCTCCCGTCAGCAGATCACGACGAAAAGCCTGCGGCGTCTGAATCGCCCACAAGCTTCGGCGGTCCGGCGTAGAAACGATCAATCCCGTTTCGTCCGCCTGCTTAATCGTATCCTTGACCGGCACAGCCAGCACTGCCGCGCCGACCCGCTCCGCAACCGCACAGCAGCCCCGGATATGCTCGGGCTTGACCAGCGGACGCACGCCGTCGTGCACCATCACCCATTCCAGCTCGGAAGCAAGCGCTTTGACGCCGGCATGGACGGAATGCTGCCGCTCGTCGCCGCCGGCTACAACCGCCTTCACTTTGGCCAGGCCGTGCTCCAGCACTAGCGCCTTGCAGCGCTCAATATCCGCACTGCCGACGACGAGGGCAACCTCCTCGATTTCGTCCATCCGCTCGAACAAAGCAAGCGTGTGAACGAGGATCGGCTTGCCGCGAAGCGGCAAGTACTGCTTGCTTTCAGCCGTGCCCATTCGCGAGCCGCGGCCGGCCGCCACGACGACGGCACCCCATTTGTTCATCCCGTTCTTCTCTCCTCTAACCCGTTACAGCATGATTACTACTACTATACAGGGTTAGAGCGCTTTTTCCAACAGCTTCGGCTTGGCAAAGATCATTCGGCCCGCAGACGTTTGCAGGACGCTGGTAACCAGCACCTCCATCGTCGTGCCGATATAATCGCGGCCGCCCTCTACAACGATCATCGTGCCGTCGTCCAAATAAGCGACCCCTTGTCCATGCTCCTTGCCGTCTTTAATAACTTGTACGATAATTTCTTCGCCGGGAAGAACGACAGGTTTAACCGCATTTGCAAGGTCATTGATATTGAGCACCGAAACGCCCTGCAGCTCGCAAACTTTGTTCAGATTGAAATCGTTCGTTACGACTTTTCCGCGCAATGCTTTCGCCAGCTTCACCAATTTACTGTCCACCTCGCTTATTTCTTCAAAATCACCCTCGTAAATCAAAACCCTCACATCGAGTTCCTTTTGAATTTTGTTCAAAATGTCCAGTCCGCGCCGTCCTCTGTTCCGCTTTAGCAGATCCGACGAGTCGGCGATATGCTGCAGTTCCTCCAGCACAAATTCCGGGATGACGAGCGTGCCCTCGATAAAGCCGGTTTTGCAAATGTCAGCGATCCGTCCGTCGATAATGACGCTTGTATCGAGAATTTTATGCTCCTCGAACCCGCGGTTCTCTTCCTCCGGCGCTGGCGCCTTTCTCGCTTCGAACAGGGCGCTGGTTGCAGCCGCCAGTTCCTCCCGTTTATGCCAGGCAACCTGCATTCCCAAATAACCAAGCCCCAGCGAGAGAGCCGCTGGCAACAGAACGCCCGGTCCTTCAAGTCCCGAAATCGCCGGATAAAGCAATACCGACAGCACTAAGCCGACCAGCAAGCCTCCGGCCGCAGCCGTCAAATCCTTTAGCGGCATTTGAGCCGCCCGATCGGCCCCCGATTGCAAAAACCGAATGATTCTGCCAGATGCTAGCGTAGCCAGCACAACGCCGGCCACTGCGCCGATCGCCACATTCATGTAATAAGAGCTTGAACGCTGAAGCATGTCGAAGGACGGTTGGTTCCATATGGCGCCGCCGCTTGTCCAGCTATGAACCCAATTGCCGGCCATCCCTCCGAATAGCAAGCCGATTAATTGAATGATTCTTCTTACCATCATTTTCATTCCACCTCCATTACAATTATGTTCCAATAATGGACGGGCTAACCGTAGCAGGTGAATGATTTTTAATTTTGAAAAGGACCTGCTGTAGGCTTATAATGGAAATAGTGATAACTTTTGTACAAAAAGAAGAGAGAGGTGTGACCGTTGAGCGCTCCCACATTGGATCAATTTCAGCAGCAAGTATCCGAGCTGCTGCTCAGGCACCGCAGCTTGCTGGACGTCTTATCCAAATTCGGCCAGTCCGGCGCATCCGTCAACCGGGCTGTATCAAAGGCGATTACCGATTGCGGCTGTATTGAACTGAACGCCCGCAAGCAGAACTATTCCGCCGAGCCGGACCTCGAGAAAGCCAAGTCGACGCTGCAAAGCCATCTGTCGGGCGAGTTGTGCGAGCATTGCCGGGATGTGCTGAAGGCCGAGCTCGGACGCAATTTGTTTTATACGACCGCCATGTGCAACTTGCTCGAAATCAAGCTCGACGATGTCATCGCCGATGAATATGACAAATGCAAAGCTCTCGGTTTATTCAATCTAACGTAAAAGCAAGGGGTATGGTATGGCTAGAAGTAAATTGTACTTATCGTTAGCGGCGATTGCGGCGATGGCATTTTTATTTTCCGGCCATAAAACGCTCCAAAGCGCCGGAACGGGCACAACGATTAATGTGATGCAGGTCGGCGCCAAGGGAGACGGCAAAACGAACGATACCTCCGCATTCGACGCCGCACTGCGCAAAGCGGCCGAGAAGGGCGGAACCGTCGTCGTACCGAAAGGCGAGTACGTCATCGATACAGAGGAGCCGCTGTACGTCCGAAGCAATGTCTCCATTGTCGGAAAATCCAATCCGGTCATTCGGTTCAAAACGTTGTCCAGGAACGGCTCATTCGGCTACGAAGGCTTTGACGTTCGGGGCTCCAACATCTCGATCAGCGGCTTGACGGTCAATGGAGGCAATCGGCTCATTCGCGGCTTCGGCATTCATCCAGGCTCCAAGAACATCACGCTGTCCCACAACGTCATCGAAAATATGACACAGTCCAGCGACCCGGACAGCCATGCTTATCGCGCCACCATAACGGGCGTATTGATATACGGCGGCACTTCGGACATTAAACTGGAGGGGAATGTAATCCGCGGCATCAAAGCGTTTAACAAGAGTCCGGTCGCCAGAGGCGTAATGGTCTACGCGCAGGACGACTTGCCTTATGCGCAGCGCGTCAGCATTCTTAATAATCGAATCAGCGACATCAGTCCCCGGGACGATGCGGACGGCGTCTACTTCGATATGCCAGATGACCCGAACAAGCTCTCCAATTCGGTCGTAAAAGGCAATACGATTTCGAACGTCGCCAAGCGCGGCATCAAAATCGCCGCTCCAGGCGTGACCGTATCGGACAACCGGGTTACGAACAGCTTCTTGAACAACAATGAATATTTATTCCCCGGCGAGGACGCGATTCCGCAGGACATGTTCTCCGGCATCTCGATTTACGCGAACAACGTCACCGTACACGGCAACGTTATTGATGGTATTGGCAGCTATTACGCCGGTATCGAAGCCGATCTGGGAGATTTAAAAAATATCGTCATCTACAATAACAAAATTACAAACGGCTCCAACGCGATCATTAAAAATACGAACGGCATCCGCCTCGGCACGATCGAAAACTTCAAAGTACACGACAACAAGCTGTCCAACATGCAGACTGGCATATTTTCTCCGATTACCGACACGCAGGCCGGCTCGATCAAGAAAAACAACATTTCCAAAGTCGATTTCGGCATCCGTTTCTCGCTGTATGATCGTTTTGGCTACAAAGACTCGAATGTGATCGTAGCCGACAACCTCATCACCGCGCGTAAAATGAAAATAGAGGCGCTTCCTAAGTAGGAGCCGCCTCTTTTTTTTCTTCTATGGTCATTTCCTCGTTCCGACTATCGTTTCCAATCGTATAATCTCTCGCCTGGATGTCGTTATCCGTTACAGCGATTTTCCGTTGCCAATGTTCCTCTAAATAGGTGGAAAGCTGAACGCCTCCCCCTTCAGGCATGCGAATCGCGTTGTCGGAAATAACCCCGTTCAAAGCAGTGAGCCAAGTCCAAATTCCTTTTCCTCCGTGCGTCAGTTGGTTGTCCGAGACGACAAAGCCGTCAGCCTTGCCGATTCGAATCGACGTCGTTCCCGTAATGTCGCTGCCATTGCCCATCGTTATGCGGTTGGCGATCACCTGCACATTGCGCACCGTTTCATAAACGCCGAGCTCAATGCCCGTGTAATAGCTTCCGGCTCCCTCCAGCGCATTATTTCGTACCATGACATGATCCGCATTGATCGAAATGCCGGCGTACATGTCGGGAGCCTTCTGCCCGGCGCGCGGGCCTCCTTCAAATTTGTTATCTCCTTGAAAAAGGTTGTCGATTCGATTGTTGTCGACCGTTACGCCGTTCGCACCAATATAAACCGCTCGGGTCGCACAAAAAGAAAACTGGTTTCTCTCGAGCAGGCTGCCTGTATCCACCGACGCTACCTGCTCGTCGTGCTCAGCCCATTCATCGGCACCTGCCGGCTCAGCTTCACTGCCTGCCTTCTTCTCTCCACCGGTTTGGTTTGGCTCCGCTCGCTCAGCCCGTTCGCCCGAACCCGCCGCGCGCCGGTTCGGGTCCTCGTAGTAAACGCAGTCACCATTGTCGGCGGGGCCGACGTGATGAACAGCGCTGTCGGTAATCTTCACCTCGCGAGCGACGGTTTCCTGATTGCCCCATGTCGTCGTCACGTATATTCCCCGAGCGATGCGGGTTCCCTCCGTGTCATGCCGAGCATAAATGTTGTACACTTCGGAGTGAGCGATATTGATGCGTTCCGTCTCTCCGTAAATGACAATTCCCGCAACCATTTGATTGTAATAAATGCTGCCCGGGTCATCGCTCTGGCTTGCATTCGCAGCGAAAACGCTGGAAAACGAAACGTCTTGGCTGCCTGCACGGACGACGGCAACCCGGTTGACGGCATTGTTGCCGTCCATGAACAGATGGCGGATGTCGATCCGCTTCCCATGCACCCGGACCAGCTCCCAGCCGAACCGGTGCGGATCGGCTTGCAGCACCGACTCTTTGCCGTCGCCGTACAGCCGGGTGCCGGAAGGCATGTTTAACGGTCTCTCCGGATTGATGACATAAATCCCTCTGGGCACATAAACGATCTTGCCAGAAGCGGCTGCTTCGTTGATCGCCTTCTGAATCGCCTTCGTATCGTCGGTCTTGCCGTCGCCTTTGGCCCCGGTTTTTTTCACATTAACGGCGTTCTCGTAACGGCGAATCGTCGGGTCCTCGTCCAGCTTATTCGGGTAAAACAGTGATAAATAAGCCAATGCGGCGATAATCGCCATCACGAGTCCGATCGCCACAGGCCTCAGTGAACCGAATCGCATCTCTTTTCCCCCGTTTTTAACCGTTCCCCGCCGCCGTCTCCTCCAGCGCCTGTCTAATCTGTCTTTCTACGTCCGCCTGACGGGTCGCCGAAGCAACCCCTCTAGACTGTTCCCGCTGCAAAACGACGATAATCGTTTGAAACAATATCTTGATATCCAATAACGGAGAATAAGTTCGAATATACGTAAGATCATAGCGCAGCTTGTCCGACGGCGACGTCGAATAGTTGGCCATAACCTGAGCCAGTCCAGTCAAACCAGGCTTGGCCATTAACCGATACGTATAGTGAGGAATCTCCTTCACAAACTGGTCGATAAAAAACGCGCGTTCCGGCCTCGGCCCGACCAGACTCATCTGCCCCTGAACGACATTAAATAATTGAGGCAGCTCATCGATGCGGGTAGCTCGGATGAACGCGCCCAGCCTTGTGATGCGCGGATCCCTGTCGCTCGCCAGCACCGGTCCTGTACTTTTCTCTGCGTTGTCCACCATGCTTCTGAACTTATAGAGCGGGAACGATTTCCCGTATCGGCCGACGCGCTCCTGAACAAACAACGCTTTCCCCTTCGAGGTAGCAGGGATGAGCAAGAACATCAACAACATCACCGGCGAAGCGACCGCAATCATGAGCGCAGCGAGCAGTAAGTCGAGCAGCCGCTTCGTAAATCGCTCCAGAAACGTGAAATGCGGCGATACGACCGAATACACCATCAAATCGTCAATTTGCTGGGGCTCGGCTCCCATCAAGTTGAGCTCGTAAAACTCCGGCACAAGCAGCACCTCGATCCGACGCTCGCCGGCTTCCCGCACCAGCTTTAATTTCAGCTCCGGAGGCAGTCCAGCGCATAGCAGAAGCGCCTCGATTTCATCCAGTCCGCCCTCTTCCGCCAGCTTAGCAGCCCTTGAGCCGGCAACGATTCGTTCCACCGCGAACCAAGATTTCCCTTGCTCGATCAGCTTCCCGATCGTGTTTAGATCCGTATTGCCCTCCGGCATTACGATCACAGCTCGCTTCTTGCCGATTACGGTGGACTGCACGCCAAAGATCACGAGTCTTAGCGTAAACGCAAACAACAGCTGCAGCATTAAGGCTACAAAGAAAATGCTCTTCGGAACGCTGAACGACTTCAGCCAGTAGCTTAGAACAATCATCTCCGCGACAAACACAATATGCGCCAGCACGAGATTATATAGCAGCTTGGAAGGTATCCGCCTCCCCGCCAAATCGTATAAATTGAAAAAATAGTACGTGAATACGGTCAGCAGCCCCAGCCACGGCGCGTATTGCACAAAGGATTGCTGCTCCGTCGCCGGAATGCCGCTTAGAAACTCCAGACGGTAGGCAAGCAGGAAGCTGGAATAGATGAATAGGCAGTCCAGCAGCAGCAAAATCACTTTAAGTCCGTTCGTACGAAATAACTTTGTCATCGCAAGTCCTCATTTACCTTGTTTTTAGGCTGACGTTCCTTTCGAAGCCGCAGCCGCTCATACAAGCCCCGCATATCCGCCTGAATAGCTTGTAAGTCGTACTGGGATGCGCCGCTTTTCCCGTTAGCTCCCATTTTCAATCGGGCGGCCGGATCGCGATGCAAGGAAAGCAGCGCCTCCGTCGTAGCCGGAACATCCCCGATTGGAACAATAAAGCCATTCTCGCCGTGCCGGACCAGATCGGCGCTGCCGCGCACGTTCGTCACAACCATCGGCCTCCCAATCCCAATCGCTTCGAGCAGCGCCTTTGGCAGCCCTTCCCGCCGCGACAGCAGAACAAGCACGTCGGCTATGTTGATCAATTCCGGCACGTCTTTCCGAAACCCGAGAAACAGCGTCTCTTCCCGCACCCCCAGCTCCTCGGCAAGCCGTCTATACAACTCCTCGCTATCGCCCGTACCTGCCAGTATCGCTTTGACCGGCACGCCCTCATCCTTTAATTGACGTACACTGCGCAGCAGCTGCGTCTGATTTTTGTTGCCGTTCAATTCGGCAACGCATAGCAGTACAAAATCGTTCTCTGCGATACCGAGTTCCTTTCGTTTAACCGCCAGACGTTCCGGCTCGAGCTCCCGGTAACGGGATAAATCAATGCCGACTCCCGGCATATAGACGGCTTCACCGCGCAGCGGAAATGTGCTAGCCCGCTCGTAATCCTCTCGGTTAATGGTCACGAGAGCATCCGTCCACCTCGCCATGAGCCGTTCCACCGGATAATAAAGCAGCCAGTTGGCTAGCGGCGCGCCCTTGAAAAAATGAAAGCCATGCGCCGTATAGACGATGCGATCCAATCCGGCAAACCGGGCAGCCAGCCGACAGATTACGCTTGCGTTCGGCGTGTGCACATGAACGAGGTCGTATCGTTCGCTCTCGAACGCTTTCTTCAGCTGCTTGAACGCGCGGACATTATCCGGCGAGAACGGACTTCGACTGAACGGCACGGACCGGCAGTCAACGCCAGTCGCCCGAACGTCCTCGAACGTGTGGTCTGGACAAGCGTAAACGTGCACCTCGCAGCCCTTCTCCCGCAAGTCCTGCAGAAACGGCAGGTGAAAAGCGTTAATATGCGAATACACGGTTGCGACATAGGCCGCTTTTTTCAATCCCACGTCATTTCACCCCGCCCGATACGCGATAAGCGTCCGGCCGGCCCTTCCTCGCCGTTTGCTCGCTGTAGATGCTCTCCCAAATTTCATTGATTTGTTCCATATCGTAATTTCTTCTTATTTCCTCTTGCCCCCGCAAGCCCATTGCCCGGCGCTCTTCCGGCGTTTGCGACATCATCAGCTTCATATATCCAGAGAGCTCCTCTTCGTCGTCCGGCGCAAGCAAGTAGCCGTTCGCTCCGTGGCGCACCACCTCGCCGTTGCCGCCGACGTCGGTCGCGACGATCGGCAAGCCGCTGGCGGCTGCTTCAAGCAGTACAATCGGAAGCCCCTCCCATCTGGAAGACATGACATAAGCGTCTGCCCCATGCATAAGCTTAGGCACGTCAGTGCGTATGCCGAGAAATCGAACGTTGCCACCCAGCCCCAATTCCTCGCTTATTCGTTCGGCTGCTTCCCGTTCCGGCCCAATGCCTGCAATGAGCAGC
This sequence comes from Paenibacillus sp. NPDC058071, assembly GCF_042885235.1. Classification (NCBI taxonomy): domain Bacteria; kingdom Bacillati; phylum Bacillota; class Bacilli; order Caryophanales; family Paenibacillaceae; genus Paenibacillus; species Paenibacillus sp. NPDC058071. The sequence continues at coordinate 39,883 of NZ_JBHVSK010000020.1, read as the reverse complement.
AGGCTGTCCGGATAACGGTTCAACACTTTGCGAAACGCGCCAAGCATTGCAGGATAATCCTTCTCAGGAACAAATCGCCCCACCGCCAGCCAAATAAAACCGTTCCCGGAGGCTCCAGCTCCAAGCTCCGAAAGGATGTCTGCCCTTTCCCTTCCGGTGCCCTCAAAGCGATTCATGTCAATACCATTAGGAACGTAGCGTATTTTGTGTTTCGGCGCCGCTTTAATCGCGACGTACCGATTAACCGCTTCCTGGCTGACATTCGTCGTCAACTGACACAGGGGGTCCGTCACCCGGTACAGAAGCTCTCTGACTTTACCGCCTTCGTTAATATTGTGAGCGGTGCTGATCAGCACCGGCATGCGGACGATCAGTCTGGCGACGCGAGCCATAATATTGGCATGCACGAGATGGCTGTGAACGATGTCGGGCTTGAACGCTTTGATGATGTGCCTCAGCCGAAACAGCGCGCGAGGATCGGGAACGCCTTTGCTCATGCCAAGCGACCGGATCGGAACGTCTATTCTTTTCAACTCGTCCAAATAGGCGACGGGTTCAATCATGCTGACGATCATCGCGGCGTCTCCTCTTGCCTTTAACCCCTTGCACAGCTCCACGACTTGATTTTCCGCGCCGGCGTAATCAAATCCGGTGATCAGAAATAGCACTTTCTTCATACCGTTCATCCTTCTTTCCCGCCGTCTGCGAAACCAGCGCCATCGCTATAAAAGCGATCAGTAAATACTCGAAATTGTAGCCGAAGTCGCCGCTTAACTGTGCGTAAGCCAACACCTGTAAAAGCAGCACAAGCAGGAGCCGATTTCTAGAAGCCTTCCATATGGAATACAACAGCGCAATGCTCCATAGCAAAAGTCCGACAATGCCCAACTCGCTCGCCATCTCAACGATGACGTTATGCGGATGATCTGGCGTGAGCGGAGGAGAGCTTGCTCCTAGACCCGCTCCAAAAAACGGATTGTCCAGCAGCCGTGCCTCCGCTTCCTCCTGCAGCTTCATCCTTCCTAAGTAATTGGCGTCTGCTTGCAGCTGGCTTTTATCAAACAGCACCGTAAACCGGCTCTTGTCCAGCCATTGATGGTCGTGACCAGCGTACAAATACAAGCCAAACAAGCCAGCCAGCACGGCGAAGCAGATCGGCGCAGCGTAACGGGACAAAAACGCCAGCTCACCCCGCCTGTATTTCTGAATAAGCAGCACGGCCCCGACGATAGCGTTCGCCGCAAGAAAAGCGACTAACGGCCCCCGCGACTGCGTGTAAAAACCGGACAGGAGAGCCGCCGCCATGACCCCGATCCGCACAACGAAAGGAATGCGCGGCCCCCATAAACAAACTGTAATGGTGAAAAAGGCGATCCTTGCATCGTAAATCGGATTGCCTCCCGGCATGGTCAGCCGGCCCGGATATTCAGAAGAATAGCCTCCGAGCGCAAGATGCATCAGCGCATAAGCCAAACCAAACAAGGCGACGACGGTCCACGAAAAACGATTGTATTTCTTATAAAGGATGTAAATATAAATGCCCGGAATAACTCCGCGTATAAGTAAAATTTGCTCTTTCAGGAGGCCGTTCGACAGCGATGGCGCCCAAGCGAACGAAGTCAGGCTGTACAGCAGGAATAGCGCCCATAGCCAGGCGACGGGCTCCGTCAGCAGCTCGTAAGGCTTCGAAGGCTTTTGCAGCAGCGCTACGCAAACCGGCAGCAGAGGCGCGCCGAGCAGCAGCACGAACGAGTTGATCGGAACGTACTGGCTGTAGAAGTAGCCGAACATATCGAAGCAAATCGCAAATCCGGCTACGTACGCAGCATCGATTCGCAGCTTGAGCATCGTCATAAGCTGTGTAAAGAAAACGGCTGCGAATACGACTAATAAGCCTACGATCAATAATTGCCCGCTCACTGCCGCTTCCCTTTCGCGGATGCAATACGGTTCATATAATCGACCCGCTGCGCCTCTTTGACCGCCGTATCCAGATGTCCTAAGCTCTCCCTGTCTACCCGGCGGCCCTTCCAGCGAGCGGCAAATGCATCAATCGCCTCAAGTCGCTTCACTATATTGTCCGCCTCGTTCGGCAGTTCGAGCAGAAACGGAACGACTGCCGCAAAGTCAGTGTCCCGGTAACCGATAATAACAGGCAAACCATTGGCCAAATATTCCCTAACCTTGAGCGGCGAGGCTTCGTTCATGCCTTTTCGATGCAAGGCGAGCGTGCCGATCGCAATATCGGCGCTGTCCATAAGCGACTGGTACTGCGTTCGGCACAGCTTGCCGTGAAAATGCATATTGTCTGGAGCGGGCCTCGTTAGCTCATCTGCGTCCGAGCCGATCATATCGAATTGCCAATCCGGACGGGCATCAGCCAACGCAGCCATCTCGTCGATACCGTGCCAAGACTGTCCAGCCGAGCCGATAAAGACGAATCGGACGGAACTGCTGGCCGCCAAAGGTGTGGACGAGCCATAATCATCCAACCGGATGCCGTTGCCAATCGTCGTATAATTCCGCACGTAGCGCTTGAAATGAGGCTCACTGGCTAGTTCTTCGCTGACAAATACGAAACCGGAAGCGGCCTTCAGCACAAGGCCGCGCGTAAGCCGGTGATAGTAATAGCGGAGCCCTTTTTCCATGCGCATTTCGCTCAGGTCGTTCGTATTGATCTCCAGTACCGACGGATAAGCGCGCAGCAGAGACGGCAGCGGTCCGTAATACAAATCGAACCGGTGATAGATCGCATCCGGCTCCCACTCCCGAACCGATTGCGCCAATTGGCTAAATGCTTTAAACCGCCCGCTCCGGCCTGAATAATGTGAGACGAAGCAAGTAATGCCCGGGGCGTATTCGCCCCAGGCGATATCGGGCCTGCTGGTGAACAGGAATAGCGCGACCTCATGGCTTAGCTTCCGCCACTCTGTCATCTGCTCGACCACTTTTTTGAAAACCCCGCTCTCGGGTCCTTCGTTCCAATGAATCAAATAAGCAATTTTCATTGCAATTCACCTTCCGGTCCTATTGGCCGCTTAGTTGTTTCATATAACTCTCGTATACGGTCCGATCCGACGCTTTGACCAATTGGCTGTTATGCCATAGCAGCGTGAAATCGCCGTTATACTTCCGGCATTGATTGCTATAGTCCGTCAGTACGCGCAGCGCCTCTTCCGCCTGCAGCCCCATATACTCGTAGTGGAGCAGCGTTTGATCCATCACGATAAGCGGCCTCTCCAGCAGTTGCAGAGGCTTGCGCTCGCGAACGTTGAACACCGGATACTCGTAGCAAACGCCGCAGCGGAATCCTGCGACATCGGCGTAACCCACCGTACTGTCATAATGAAGCCCCGCATCTTCCCAGTGCTGCCAGGTCTCTTCGGCGCTCCAGCGCAAGTAATGCTGCCGGCCTCCCCAGTGCTCCTGATGAATGCCGAGCGACTCCGCCGTCTGCCGAAGCAGGCCGAACTGCCGACCGATGCTTTCGGGATTTTTGTATGTATCGTAGCTGGGATGCAAACCGATTTCATGTCCGCGGGCATGAATCTCTTTCATTAAAGCGTGAATGTTGGCGTCGTCCATCGCGTAGTTTCCGTCCATGCCGGGCCGCGTCGCCTCGGTTATGAAATAGAAGGAACTCCTTATGCCAATTCGCTCGCTCAGATCCATCAAATACGAGAACCGGTTGTACGGGTCGGCACCCAGCCTGCTGTGGCCGCGGTACATCATGCTCAGCTTCTTCATCGCTGTTTCCGGACTGCGCCGCCGCACGATATCGCCCAAGCTTTCCTTGGCTATCGCCCATGCATTCTTGCCGTATGCATAAAAAGGAAAATCGACGTCGTGGCTGATGTGCCTCTGCATGTCCCGGCGTTTGACCGGCAGTCCCGGCCACAGCTGACGCATCGCCTGCTCCAGACAAGCCACGTATTCGTTGACGATCGGCCGATGAAGAAACCGCTCCTGCCAAGCGATCGATTGCTCAGCGCCAAACCGGCCGTGATCATCTCGTTCTCGAATGACCAGTTCCTCGTACCTTGTCAGCATAAAAAAGGAGCTGCCGAACACGTCAATCCCGATATAACGGCTGTTTTGTTCCCCGCCGAAATAACCTTCGCCGGCCAAGACCCGGCCATAAAGGACGGGCAGCTCCTCTCCTCCTTGTCCTGTGCCAGTCCGCATAAGCGGCCTCTTCGGCAAGGAGCTTCGCTGCAGCCAATCGGCGTCGGCGGTAGCTAGAAATACGTCGGCAAGCGTCAGCCTTCTCGCATCGTCATCCCGCCAGACGATCACAATATCATTCCGCTCCTCGTATTCAACTGCATAATCGAATCCAAGAAATTGTTGCAGGACGACTCGGTAGATGTATTCTCTCTCAGGTTTACGCGACATTGGAGATCGTAAAATAAACAATTCCTTTACCCTCGTTCCTTGTACTGATTTTCTCGTCCTTTAAACTTTTTAATGGAAAACCACGACAGCCCTAAATGCAGCACGTAGCCTACTGTCGATGCCAGACTGAAGTAAAGGATTGCCGTTTCGGCCGGCTGCTTCGACAGTTCCCCGTACAGCAGCGCGCCGATGATTATGACCGTACGAATGATTTCGCGGTACAAATGAAGATCCTGCCGCTCCATGACGTCGATTGTCGTGCCGACGGAATTCGCCACAAACTGGCTCAAGTACATAATCGATAGGATCCGAATGATATGACCCGATTTCTCCCATTCGTTGCCGAACAGAAAAGCGAAGGTCGACGGTCCCAAAATAACGATAACCAAAATAATTAATAGGCCGATGATAAAAACGTTGCGTACCGTCCTAAGAAACAACGGGTACAGCTTTTCCGGCGCATTGTTGGCGTACTCCGATGATTCCGACAAGTAGACGTGCCGGACCGACGTCATAATAAGCGTCATCGGCGAGCCTAGAATACGCTGACCAAGCGCCATTAATCCCGCAGTATACGGCCCATAATAAGCAGTAATCATAATTAATGGCAGGTAAAGACCGATGCTGTTCAGTACGTTGGAGGCAAGAGACAGCATCGGAAAGCGGCGATACCGATAGGCGCTGTCCTTCAAATCTTGAACCGTCGTCACGATGTTCTGCTGCTTGACGTCCTTCCTCCATAGCCCCCACTGGGACAGCATGCCGCCGAACCGGCCGATAATTTCTCCCGCAATCAGACCGACCGGCCCGATATGCATGAAGCTGAAACCAAGCTGCACCGATACTTGACCGATGCTCTGCGTATACTTTGTTCGCGCCAGCTGCTTAAAATATTTTTTTCGCACCGACCACGAGTTCAAGATTTGATAGAAGCCTGCGCCAAACAAGCCGACGATAATGAACAGAAAATAATTTTTCATGCTCGGCTCTTTCAGCCAGTGCGCCAGCGGCGAAGCGACGAAGTAGATCGCGATGCCGCTCAAGACGCTTACCACTAGGCAAATCCGCAGCGACAGCGTCAAAATGCTGGAGGCGGTCTTGTCGTCCTCCGGCAGCGTGATCGCGTTCTCGTACGAAAGCGAGACCGTCATCAGCAGGATGGCGATGATGGACGTATACAACGAATAAGTGCCATAATCGGCGGGACTGTAAATCCGCGTAATGATCGGCAGCGAGGCCAGCACGATAACTTGGCTGATAATCGTACCGCCCGCCAGCACAAGCACATTCTTGAAAAAATGGTCGAGCGGAAAAAATTTGAGATACTTGCGCATACAAGCCACCTTACCGAAGAGCTTCGATTATTTTTTGAACAATAAACTGCTGGACGGACGGCTCGATTTGCGGCCAAATCGGCAGCGACAGCACTTCTCCCGCCAATTGCTCGGATACTGGCATCGCCGCGTTCATCGACTCATAGATCGGAAGCTTATGAACGGGAACCGGATAGTACACCATCGTGCCAATCCCCTCGGCTTCCAGACGTTGCTGAAGCGCCTCCCGCTTCCCGTCATTGACTCGAATCGTATATTGGTGGTAAACATGCTTCACATCCGCCGTCTCCCACGGTAGGATGATCCCCTCCACATGCTCCAAAAGCTGGCCGTAACGCGCCGCTGCCGCTCTTCGGCCCGCATTCCATTCTTCGATTCTCGGCAGCTTGATTCGCAGGATTGCCGCTTGAAGCTCGTCGAGCCGCGAATTGAAGCCGGCGATTTCGTTGTAGTACTTCTTTCTAGAGCCGTGTACGCGCAGCATAGCCGCCTTCTCGGCGAACGCTTTGTTAGCCGTTACCAGCATGCCGCCGTCGCCATAAGCGCCCAAGTTTTTCGACGGAAAAAAGGAGTAGCAGCCGATATCGCCGATCGTGCCAGCCTTGCGTCCCTTGTAATCAGCCCCAAAGGCTTGGGCAACATCTTCAATGACAAGCAAGCCGCGCTCCTTGGCGATCGACATTAACCGCTGCATATCCATCGGCTGACCGAACAGATGAACCGGAATAATCGCCTTCGTCTTAGGCGTAATGGCAGCCTCCAGCAAATCGAGATTCAGATTGTAGGTCTCCGGCTCGACGTCGACAAACACCGGCACCGCGCGCACCTGGCTGATCGCTTCCGCCGTCGCGAAGAAGGTGAAAGGCGTCGTAATGACCTCATCCCCTTCTTGAATACCCGCCGCCAGCAATGCGATAACGAGTGCGTCCGTGCCAGAGTTCAAGGCCACCGCGTAAGGAGTGTCCAGATAAGCAGCTGCCTCTTCCTCAAAGCGCTTGACGTTGTCGCCCATAATGAATACCCCGTTATCGAGCACGTTCTCGAAGGCGTTCAGCAGCTGCGGCTTCAGCTCGTTAATTTCCGAGCTAAGATCTAGAATCGGAATGCGTTTCATCAAATCCCTCCATTTACTCGGCTGACACGGTCTTGTTCGAGCTGATACTCCCTCCGGCAATCGCCGCATTCAGCTTTGTCGCCTGCGAAGGCGAGCGTTGCGCCGCACTCGCAGACCCAGCCCAGCCGCCGAGTCGGCACTCCGGCATGCAGTTCGTAAGGCGCAACATTCTTATTCACGACGGCGCCAGCCGCAATAAAAGCCCATTCGCCAATCGACACGCCGCACACAATCGTTGCGTTCGCTCCGATCGAAGCCCCTCTCTTGACGACCGTCTTGTAATAATCGGCGCTTTGATTGCGCGGAAACGCCGAACGGGGCGTTCGGACATTCGTAAATACCATGCTTGGCCCGCAAAACACGTCGTCCTCGATTTCGACCCCTTCATAAATCGATACGTTGTTTTGAATCTTAACGCCGTTGCCGATCGTCACACGATTCGCAACAAACACGTTTTGACCGAGACTGCAACGGCTGCCGATGACGGAAGAGGCCGAGACATGCGAGAAGTGCCATATTTTTGTTCCTTCTCCAATCGAAGCGCCGTCATCGATGATGGCCGACGGATGTGAGAAATAGCTCATCTTCCATTCTCCTTGCTTATAGAGGTAGTTCAACACGTACTTATAGTAGATGGTAATTTTGCGGCTTACCGCTGTCCTTCATCCCGTTGCGGGTATCGAACAGGCTGCGGCTGGCCCGTCCAATCAACTCGTAATCAAAGCCGGAGTGATCGGTTGTAATGACTGCAATATCGGCGGTCGACAGCCTTTCCTCCGTCAGTTCAACACTCTCGTAAGAACGCCCTTTATAGCTGAAATGGCTGATATGCGTATCACTAATCCACAGATTCGCGCCCCGTTCTTCCAGCAGCTCGATGATCTTCAACACTGGCGATTCGCGATAATCGTCAATATCCCGCTTATACGCAACGCCTAGCAAGTAGACGGTCGCACCGTTGATCGATTTCTGCTGCTTGTTCAAAATATCGCCGATCTTCTGCACGACGAACTCCGGCATCGTATTGTTTATTTCGCCAGCAAGTTCGATCAATCTCGTATGGTAGTTGTACTCCCGCGCCTTCCAAGTCAAATAGAACGGGTCGACCGGAATGCAATGTCCGCCCAGTCCCGGCCCTGGATAAAAGGCCATGAAGCCGTAAGGCTTCGACTTCGCCGCGTCGATCACTTCCCATACGTTAATGCCCATTCGGTCGCACAGTACGGCCATCTCGTTGGCGAGCGCAATATTGATATGGCGAAATGTATTTTCATAAATCTTTTCCATCTCGGCTACGGAAGGACTGGATACGACATGCACCTCTCCGTCCAACACTTGACTGTAGAGCGTCTGGGCGACCTTTGAGCAGGACTGCGTAATGCCGCCGACCACCTTCGGCGTATTTTTCGTATTAAACGATTTATTGCCGGGATCAACGCGCTCGGGCGAATAAGCGAGAAAGAAGTCTTCGCCGCACTTCAGCCCGGTCGACTCCAAAATCGGCTTCACCAGCTCTTCCGTCGTTCCGGGATAGGTGGTGCTTTCCAGCACGACCAGCATGCCTGGATGCAAATAATCGGCGATCGCTTTCGTCGATAACTCCACATAGCTCGTATCCGGCTGCTGGTAAATATCGAGCGGCGTCGGCACGCAGATCGCCACGGCGTCCATATCGCTCAAGAACGAATAATCCGATGTCGCGCGCAACGACCCGCTGCCGACCATAACCCGCAGGTCTTCGTCGATGACGTCGCCGATGTAGTTAACGCCAGCGTTCACCATATCGATTTTTTTCTGCTGGACGTCGAAACCGATGACGCGATAGCCCGCTTTCGCTTTCTCCACCGCCAGCGGAAGTCCGACGTAACCAAGCCCGATGACACCGATGACCGCCGTTTTGTCGGTCAGCTTGTCGATTAGCCGATCACTGAGCGCAATCGTTTTTACGGATTCCATATGCTCCGCACCCTCCTTGTTAAATCGTTTGCAGGCCAGTTAGTTGGCCTTCGTTCACGATATCAAGCACCAGCTTGACGGCACGCCGGCCGTCTTCGACCGTGACGGCCGGCTCTCGGTCGTCGCGAATCGCTCCAATCATATCTTCGATAATGTGCCGGTGGCCGGGTTGGCCGTACGGATCGTTTTCGATTTCCTCGATGAGCGCCGCTATATCGGGGTCCGACATCGACGCGCTCTTCCAATGCTTGATCCAGTTCGCAGTGACGCCTCCGATTACGGCATAACCGTCTTCACCGAATACGCTGATCGTCTCTTCCAGGTTTTTCTCATAAACGGTTGTCGCAGCCTCTACTAAGCCCAGCGTCCCGTCTTCGAAACGAAGCGTCGCCACCGCCACGTCCTCTGCTTCGATACGGCGAACGCGCGTGTCGACCATCGCTTTGATCTGCTCCACTTCGCCAAACAGCCATTGCAGCAAATCGAGGCTATGTATTGCTTGATTCATCAGCACGCCGCCGTCCATCGCCTGCGTGCCGCGCCAAGGCGCCTGGTCGTAGTACGCCTGTCCCCTGTTCCAGCGCACGGTTGCGTTCACATGGCTCAGCTTGCCGAATGCGCCCCGCTCCAATGCTTGCTTCAGACGTAATATCGCCGGCCTGTACCGGTTCGGGTGAACAACCGCCGCTTTCACGCCCGCTGCTTTCGCCGCTTCCTGAATACGGTCCGCATCTTCCAGCGTCAACGCCAGCGGCTTCTCGATAATGAGATGCTTGCCGGCTCTTGCAATGGTAACCGCCAGTCTTGCATGGAGGCCGCTCGGCGTACAAATACACACAACATCGACGTCCGGCTCGCTCCCAAGCATTTCTTCCAGATTCAAGTAGCCTCTAGCCCCGGTCAGCTCAACAAACTTGTCCAATGTCGCCGGGTTCGTATCGCAAACAGCGGAGATTTGCGCCGAATCGATTTCCCGAATCGCTTCGGCATGCTTGTACGCAATATGGCCGCAGCCCACAATAGCAAAATGGATCATGATTCGCTCAACTCTCGTTCCTGATAGATTTTTCTTTTACGCTGCTCCCGCCTGAACTCCAGCCCCAAGGCGGCGCTCAGTCCCGCGAAAACACCGATAAATAGCGAGACAGCGAGGTTGAACGCCTTTTTCGGACTGACTGGGTCCGAAGCCTGCTCGATATTAGCCAAATCCAGAATCGATAGATTGGTATATTGAATAATGCTCTTCGCTTCTGACAAAAACGTCTCGCTGAACGCGTTCGCGATCGCGACTGCATCCTTGACGTTGCTGTCTCTGACCTTCAGCTTGATGACCAGCGTGTCCGCATTCGTCTCAACGGTCAGCTTCTTCTGCAGCTTGGCCGCCGTCAGGCTCGTCCCAAGCTTTTCTTTCGCCTTCTCGGCCAAATAATGACTGCTCAAAATATCCTTGTACGTGCCCGCAAGCAGCTGGCTCGCGAGAAACTCGTTATAAATGCCGGCATCGCCCGTCGAACTGATGCTGACGACGACGCTCGAAGTCGCCTCGTATACGGGCTTGACAGCCGCGTTAAGGATAAACGCCCCTCCTACACAAAGCGCTATCGTAATTAAAATAATCATGTAAAATCGGGAAACCGCCTGCTTTAATCGATCGATATCCATCGATGCACCTCGTCTTCTTTAATGGCCCGCCTGCTTGAAGGCCAAACTTGCTGCTTCTTCCATATTGGCGCTGCGCATGCCGTATCGGTCGCGAAGCTTGCCGAAATGCTCGACGATCTGTTCCAAAACGGCCATATTCGCTGAGCCGCCCTCGGCTAAGTTGTAAGGATGCCACCATAAATGATAAACCTGGCCTCGTTTGGCCGCGTAGGTCATCGCGTCTTTAATTCGTTTGATTCGCAAAGGCTCCAGATGTTTGAGTGCGGTAGAATAAGAACGAAGGAACTGGCTTGCGGGGATATTGATTGGTTCGGTCTCTCCATAAGACTGGAGCGGATAACAATGGTAGCCGGATAAGTTAAAGTAAGTGTCCGCTAGACGTAGCGCTCTCCGAAGCGGCGGATCGCCGGTACTGTACCCTCTGCGGTACAGCCAATGGGACGGATTGCCCCGGTAAACGCCGATGTTCAAACGGCGCAGCACCTGTAAATAACGTTCATTCATTTGATTGCGCGGGAAGACAATGCTCTCAAGCCGCAAGCCTCGCTTGTCCGCGATGGCGGCAGCGGCTTCCAAATCGGCTTGAAACTGCTCCTCGGTCTGGCCTTCCTCTTGGCAGTAATAATGCGAAAATGTATGGGTGGAAATGCTCTGATAAGGCGTTTCCTGAATAAGACGGATTAGCGAAGGCGCGAAATGGTCGGGATCGTCCGCCTCAGCATCGCCGATTCCGGAACTGGCCAGGTGGTCATACGGCGAGAGACCGTCGTCGACATATCCTGGCTTGTCTATCGGCAGACTTGCCAGCATTTCTCCTTTGGACTCGAAAAATAGCAATCCTACCGTAGCCCATGTCGCATGAATGCCGTTGCGCGCGAACAGCGCCAGCGTATCCGGTATCAAGCTGCGCTCTCGACCGAAACGACGCCTGTATTCTTCCAGAGAATATAAATCTCTTACGCCCCAATACAACTCAAAATCGATAGAAATGACGAATAAACCGCTATCTTGGCTCAATATGGCTTCATCCCTCTGTTCATACGTCGTTCATAGGCACTAATTCTATGAATCCTTGGACTTATTGGTAGTATAATCCTGCTCTTACAGCAAGTAAATAAAAATGATGCGACAATATACGACCGTTTTCGTCCAATAAATCTGTAAATTGTATCCATAGTATCACTAAATTAGTTCTTATGGATACGATTTTATAAAAAAAAGAACTAAAAAAAGCTCCGACACGGCGTGTCGAAGCTTTGGCTCAGCATCTATTTACAACAACTCAATATTATAATTCGACTTTTTGGACAGTTGAATAGTGAACATTTTAGCTTGAATCGTATTATCCGAGCAAACGATATTTTTTTGCACGTATTGCGACAGGTAGCTCGTCAAGTCGATGCCGCCGCCAACCGTCGTTTTGATAATATTTTTCGAAATCGTTCCTTTATCGGCATTTTGCCATGTCCAGATGCCTTTTTCACCGTTCTCGATTACATTGCTCTCCACTTTAAAGCTCGTAATGTTGCCAAGGCGGATCGCGGTTTTGCCTTGCTGAACGCTTCTCGCGCCCATCGTAATTTTATTGCCCGTAATTTCGATATCCTTGACCGTCTGGGAAGCGCCGACTTCAATCGCCGCGTAGAAGCTGCCTGTGCCTGAAATCGTATTGTTTTGAACGAGATTGTTGCTTCCGTAAATGCTGATGGCCGAGTACATATCAGGAGCCAATTTGCCTTTATCGCTGCCCGATTTGTAGTAATTGTTTTGCAAATACGAGTTTGTAATTTGGTTGCCGCTGACCGTCAGCCCTTGAGCATAGACTTTAACTGCCCGCTTGGCGTTGTTGTCGAAACGGTTATTGGTGATGATGCTTCTCGTATTCGAGCCGTTGCCGTTATCCAAATTCGGATCCTCGTAGTAGATGCCGTCGCCGTCGTCCGCCGGGCCGATATGATGGATGTAGTTGCTCGCGATCGTCATATTGGCCGCAACCGTTTCTTTTTTACCCCAAGCCGTCGTGACGTAGATGCCTCTGGCAATCAGGCTGCCGCTGGTCGGATTCAGCGCGATGATGTTGCTGATTTCGGTATTGCTGATCTCGATGTTCTTCGTATTGCCGAGCACAAGAATGCCCGAAAGTACGCCGCTGTAATAATCGCTGCTCGATTGCTTGCTGTGCGTTGCGTTAGCAGCAGTGATATTGCTTACACTCACATTTTCGCTGCCCGAATCGATCACGAGCACGCGGTTCACCTGCATGTTGCCGTCCAGCGAGAGGCTGCTGATCGAGAAGTTCGACCCAGCGGCGCGTACCAGTTCCCAACCGAATGTGCTCGTGCTTGCTTTGATGACAGAGCTTGTACCATCGCCAACGATGCTGCTGCTCACTGCCAGCGGCGATTTCACATTGACCATGTACGTTCCTTTCGGAAAGTAAACCGTTGCTTTTTTCGCGCCCCCGTCGTTCAGCGCTTTTTGAATCGCCGACGTATCATCGGTCCGTCCGTCGCCTTTTGCTCCGTAATCTTTTACATTTATACGATCAGCCGCGTGTGCTTGTTCGACAAATAGGCCAAAAAAACCGAATCCGCTTAAAAAGATGGTCAACATGATGGCTATCGATTTTTTCGAATAGCTGCTAAAAATACTCATTTCCCATTCCTCCAAATCTACGGATAAAAAATAGAATCATCCCGTTTCAGGACGATCCTACTCTCGTATCCTGAAACATTTCGGGAACTGGCTGGCATATGGTTTCCCATTTAGCCCCTGTAGCTTTGCGTCCCGCGCTTTCGCGACGGTTTGCCTTTATCGATGCTTCATCATATTAAATTTGGATAGAAAGGTGCATAACTAGTAGAAAAAGCCTATGACATGTCATAGGCCCGAAAATACTAGGAAACTTTCGGTAGCTGGCTGGCGTATGGTTGCCCATGTAGCCCCTATAGCTTTGCGTCCCGCGCTTTCGCGCGGTTTGCCCTTTTCGACATCTCACTCTATGAAATTATCGACAACTTCTGGTTCTATCATACCAAATTTCAGAATTGGAAGCAACAACCATTAGTAGAATAGAACGACAAGAATTTATCTGAATTTCCTGGGATCGATATAATCTATCGACCATTCCTTGGAATTAGTTTACAATTTATTCCCTAACCATTATCATAGTCAAGTAGACTCGCATCCTTCCGCTCGATCGAATCCCCATGACTGCCCCAAGATTATCGATTCGCCGGGAATGCGTGCAATAACGGAATGAATTTAAGGACGGGGTGGTCTCATGAATGTACTGGTTACCGGCGGCTACGGCTTCATCGGCTCTTTTGTCGCGGAAAGATTCTATAAAGAAGGACATAAGGTTATCATTATCGATAATCTCACATCGGGCCATCTGTCAAACTGCGGCTTCCCGCATGTTTCCTATATCGCCGATGTGGAGAGCACGGTATGCGACTCCATTTTCGACAGCCACAATATTGATATCGTTGTTCATTTGGCCGCTCAAATCAATGTCGTTACCTCAATGGACAACCCGTATGCCGATACCAAGTCGAATATACTCGGATTAACGAACATTTTGCAATTGGCGGCGAAGCATAAGGTGCGTAAATTTCTGTTCGCATCGTCGGCCGCCGTATACGGACTCAACGACCAAGTGCCGCTGAACGAGGACATGCCTTGCCAGCCGGTTTCTCCTTACGGCATCAACAAGCTGCTCGGCGAATATTATTGCACGAAATGGAGCGAGATTTACAAGCTGGACACCATCTGCTTCCGCTTCGCCAACGTCTACGGGCCTCGCCAAGGCTCGATTGGCGAAGGCGGCGTCGTATCGATTTTTATGGAGCGCGTCCGTCATGGGCTGCCGCTCGACGTTTACGGGGACGGATCGCAGACGCGCGACTTCGTTTATGTGGAAGACGTCGCCGAAGTCATCTATTTGGCTAGCCTGACGGATCAAGTCGGTCTCATGAACCTATCCACGAATACCGAGAACTCGGTCAGCCGGCTTATTGGCATTATGGAAAGCCTGCATCCGGTAGCCAGCGTTCAATACAAGCCCGCACGCAATGGCGATATTCATCGTTCACGCTTGGACAATAGCCGCTTGAAAGACGCCTTGAACTGGGATCCCCGCTACGGGCTTGAAGAAGGCTTGAAACGTACGTTTGACTGGTTTATGCGAACGCCCGCAGCCGTCCCTCATATTGCGGCCGGTCAGGAGAAGGCGGTCAAGCTGGACGAAGGCCATATCTATAACGAGCTGATGGCTTCATCGCTGTCCCGCAACATCCGCAGCATCTACCTAAGCCAGCCCGACCGCTATTTGGATGGATTGCCTGTCCTGAAGCCGGAAGTGTTTCTGGCCGTCATTCGCTCCAGGGAACAAGCGAAGCTGAAGTTCAACGTCAACTATTCCTTTATCGCCTTGCAGCGAAAAATCATTATAGACGGCGAGCTGCTATTCAAAGTGAACGGTCTGCTGAGGGAGTCCGACTTTATCGGCCAATCGTTTGGCGGCGACCTTTTTATATTGTTATCCAATTCGACAAAAGACGACGCTGCCATCGTCGCCAACCGCCTGTTGTCGCAGCGCATCGACGCAAGCGTCCTGCAGCCGGAGCAATATCCGAAATGGGATCTGGCCGAGCCCGCCCAGTAGGAACGTACGGAAATCATCAAGCAAGATAAATGTAAAATAAGGCGGTGCGGGGATCGTCATATCCCTCTGCACCGCCTTATTTTACTTTTTTCGACTAGCTTATCAGTTGTTACCGAACCGCAGCCATTCGAGGCCCGATCGAACGATATCCTTATAACCAGGCGCCCGGATGCCGTAAAACGCCCGCAGTTGTCCACCCCAATGCGCTTTGGATGCGGAGACCGATTCCAGATTGGCGCCGTAAAAATCGAATGTGCGCACGCCAGCAGCATGCAAGTCCTCGAATTCAAACTGCTGCAGTTGCTGAACGACACCGCCTGACAGATGCTCTGTTTTCGACGCCGAAATCCATCCCAGCGCCCTCTCGGGGCTGAGCAGCATCGTAATGCTGGCGCTTACAGGCTCGCCGTCCTTGGTTAGGCAGACATAAGCCCGGAAGCGATCCTCGCCCAGCAGTTGTCTAGCCAGTTGCAAATCGCCGACCGTCAGATGATGATCGAAGCCTTTCCTTGTTTCCGTACCGGCTAAGCAGCGATGCACGGCTTCCATATCGTCGGTTCTAACAGAGACGTAGCCCGCCGCGTTCGCCTTTTTTATTTTATTGCGTATCGAGGAGCTGATCTGCTCGCTAACGCATGGCAATTCAACGTAGTATGTATATTTGATTTCCGGTTTAAAGCCTTGCCATAAAAAAGGACGGATATCCTGAATTTCCGGAGGAAAATAAAAGTTCGACGACAGCTTGTAGCGCTGCAGCGAAGCGGCCAACAATTTGGCGACTTCATGCCATTGACTGCCTGTTTTTTGCACCTTCGTTGTCGGCGTCGGATGAAAGACCGTCAAATGATAAGGATTAAGCGGCGGCAGTATCAGCTTTCCGCGGTCGGCTAGAATAAGGGTTTCGCACCAGGCGTCGGAATTTGGCGCTTTGAGCGTTATCAGATCGGCGCTGCAATTCCATTTTTTCTGGTTAAATTCCGCCCAGCCTTGAAGAAACGATTGATCGATCATCGGAAAGCGGCACGTCTCCCTTCTGCGACATTATTTTACATTCCCATCCATATTAACTTTATGATGGCAATACGTCAACGATTGTCTTGTCGCGGCGGGGCGAATATTGTCTTGGTGAGAAATCAGTGCTTGACTTTAGGTGAGGGGAAGCGCTGCGGGTCAGAGGGTTCTTGCGATCGCCATTAAAGCCTGATTCCTTTATTTAATAGTGTTTGCGGTAGGAATCATGCTTTAAAAGCGAAAACTATCGTTTCTCCAGAATCCCTCTGCCCCTTCGCTTTTTCTCCTTGTGAGTCAAGCACTAATTTTAAGTTTGATCCGAAATCAGAAGAAGCGTCTGTTCCGCAGCATTTACTAAGCAAAAAAAGAACGGATTGCAGGCCTATTCAGGCCTGCGATCCGTTCTTTTTCTGAACCTTCTTCTTGCGTTTAAGCGGAGGTATCGGATTGAACCGGCTCCTCGTTGTTTTCCGTTACGGGGTGACGCCGACGCGAGCGCCGTTTGCGACGCCAGTCAACGTTTTTTTTTAAACCGTAAAGGGCGTACAACAGCAATGGGATAAAGACGATCTTGTACAGCTGTTTCTCCAGCGTAACGCCAAGAATTATCGCGATTAGAACGACAATGGGCACCACCCATACTGCACTGCGGGGAATGCCGATCTTTTTGAAGTTCGGATATTTAACAGTACTAACCATTAGCAGCGATAGCGCAAAAGAGCTTAACACCAGCACGGTTAGAGGAATATCGTCTTTAAAGAGCGCGAGCGTAGCCAGTACGCCTCCCGCCGCCGGTATCGGCAAACCGATAAAATAACCCGGAGCGCTGGAGATTACGTTAAATCGGGCCAGCCTCAATGCACCGCAAATCGGAAATAATGCCGTTATTATCCACGCGAGCGTCTGATTTAGCTCAGTGAACGCTACAACGTACATAATAAATGCGGGTGCTACGCCAAATGAAATGACATCGGATAAGGAATCAAGCTCTTTGCCGAATTCGCTTTGAGCGTTCAAAGCGCGGGCAACGCGGCCGTCAACACCGTCCAGCAGCATGGCGATGAGAACCATCATGGCGGCATGCTGAGGCTTTTCGTTAAACACAAGAATAATGGCAACTATTCCAAGGAATAAGTTCCCCACTGTGAGAAGGCTCGGTATCGACTTTGTAATCATCTATTCCACCTCTTCTCTACTATGCCCTAAGTCCGCTAACTGATGTATGGTTTAAAGGACACATTCAATCTATTGTATGAGATTTAGATTTGTCTGTCAATGAACATCTGCTCCTGAATCCGCTTCAGCCCGTCTTTAATCGCTCTCGCTCGAACTTCGCCGATACCGTCGACTTCGTCCAATTCCTCGATCGTAGCCATCAGTACATGAGGCAGACGGCCGAACCTTTCGATCAGGTTGTTCATAATAATAAGCGGCAGGCGCGGAATGCGATTCAGCATGCGATAGCCGCGAGGAGAGACCGCTTCTTCAGCCATCGCTCCGGTATTCGTGTAGCCGAGCAAACGAATGACCGGCTGGGCGTCGAGCAGCTCGTCGGAGCTTAGCTTTTTCAATGCGATACGAATTTCCCGAATGCGGTCA
Organism: Paenibacillus sp. NPDC058071; assembly: GCF_042885235.1. Taxonomy (NCBI): domain Bacteria; kingdom Bacillati; phylum Bacillota; class Bacilli; order Caryophanales; family Paenibacillaceae; genus Paenibacillus; species Paenibacillus sp. NPDC058071. The sequence goes on along the minus strand of NZ_JBHVSK010000020.1, from coordinate 22,146 downwards.
TCCGAATTGTCTTTGGCATAATCTTTCAGCAAGTACCACGCCTCTTCGTCCACCCCGTCCACCAGCTCTTCGAGCTGCATCGCGATCAGGCGGCCTTCCGAGCCGAGCTCCGTCACATATCGTTTTATTTCCAGTTTGACTCTCAGCACCATCTCGACGCGCTGCACGACATGCGCCACCTCTTGCAGCGTAACGAGCTCTTCGAACTCCAGTGCCGACAGATTGGTCAGCGACTGGCTAAGCACCACTTTATACTTCTCCAGCGTCTGTATCGCCTGATTCGCTTTAGTCAGAATAACGCCCATTTCCTTCAAGGAATACCGCAGGTTCCCTTGATACAAGGTAATGATATTACGTCGCTGAGATATAGAGACGACCAGCTTGCCGGTTTGCTTGGCGACGCGCTCGGCCGTCCGGTGACGAATGCCGGTTTCGATCGACGGAATCGAGCTGTTCGGGATAAGCTGGGTGTTGGCGTACAGTATACGGCGCATATCTTCGCTCAAGATGATGGCCCCGTCCATCTTCGCCAACTCGTACAAGTAGTTTGGAGAGAAATCGCAATTGATGGAGAAACCGCCGTCAACGACTTCCATGACCTCCGGGCTGTAGCCTACTACAAGCAGCGCCCCGGTTTTTGCCCGAAGCACATTCTCCAATCCTTCGCGGAATGGGGTGCCTGGCGCGACTAACTGCAATAACTGGTTCATTATTTCTTGCTGGCTTTGTTCCTTCATCGTATGCCCCCTATCCAAGTGCTGCTTTCAATGCTTCCGATACGGTGCCAACGCCGATAATTTCTATGCCTTCCGGCGGCTTCCATCCCTTTAGGCTTTTTTCCGGCATAATGACTCGTTTAAAACCTAGTTTTTCCGCTTCTTTTACTCTTTGCTCCGCGCGCGATACGGCTCGAACCTCGCCTGTCAATCCGACCTCGCCGAATATGACGTCGTACGGTCTTGTCGGCGCATCGCGGAAGCTGGACGCCAGCGAAACGGCTGCCGCCAAATCGACGGCCGGCTCGTCAAGCTTCACGCCTCCCGCTACGTTCAGATACGCGTCCTGCGTCTGCAGAAACATGCCGATTCTTTTTTCCAATACCGCAATAATTAGCGCCATGCGGTGATGATCGATGCCGGCGGACATCCGCCGCGGCGAAGGGAAGTTCGTCGTAGCGACCAGCGCCTGCAGCTCGACCAGGACGGGCCGCGTCCCTTCCATGCTGGCAACGACTGTCGATCCCGCCACACCTAACGGCCTTTCCGACAAAAACAGCTCCGATGGATTCGATACCTCGCGCAATCCTTCTTCGCCCATTTCGAAGATACCGATTTCGTTGGTCGAGCCGAACCGGTTTTTGACCGCCCGTAGCAGCCGGTACGTATGGTGGCGCTCTCCTTCGAAATAGAGCACGCAGTCCACCATATGCTCAAGCAACCGAGGCCCTGCAATCGCGCCTTCCTTGGTCACATGACCGACTAGAACAGTAGCGATGCCTTTGATCTTGGCTACGCGCATAAAGTGGGCTGTGCACTCCCTCACTTGCGCTACACTTCCGGGAGCCGATTGCACATTCGGGTCGTAGACCGTCTGAATGGAATCGATCACAAGGAAATCGGGTTGAATCGATTCGATAGCGTCGTTGATGTAATCCATGTTCGTCTCGCAGAGCACAAACAGCATCTCCGTCAAAGCGCCCAGCCGATCCGCCCGCAAGCGCGTTTGACGCACCGATTCCTCGCCCGAGATATAGAGGACCTTCAGTCCTTTTGCAGCCATTGCGTGCGAGGTTTGCAGCAGCAGCGTCGACTTGCCGATTCCCGGGTCTCCCCCGACCAGAATGAGCGAGCCCGGAACGACTCCGCCGCCAAGCACGCGGTTCAGCTCCTGCATCTTCGTCTCAATCCGAGGCTCCTGCCCGCTTTCTATATGTATGATGGATTGCGGTTTTTCTTTCTCATGAACCACTCGAAGACCCACGCCTTGGGTTTTAACGACGGTTTCTTTCTCCTCCACCATCGAGTTCCAAGCGTGGCAGCCCGGGCATTTGCCCAGCCATTTCGGCGATTCGGTGCCGCAGTCCGTACATACGAATTTCGTCTTTATTTTTGCCATGACAGGCTCCTTTTACTAAAGCTATCATTCAAAGTTTACCATTTAATGCGAACCGTATAAACCCCTAGCCAAAATGCCTACAAAAAAACTCCCTTCGGCCGCTTAGCGGACTTCAGGGAGCTGATCTAAAACGGATTTATTTGGTTACAAGCACCCGATAAGTCGTCATCTCGGAACCGAGCAGCACCGACTCTTTCGCTTCGCCTTCACCCTCCGTTTTCTTGCCGCGATGCGCATGAGCCTGACGGAAGGAATCGCTGTTCACCCAAGCTTCAAAGGCTGCTTTTGTAGCCCACGTCGTGCACACCTTCAGCTCGTCATGGTCTTCAAGCCCCTCCGTAAACAGAACCTCCATTCGGACGAAGCCTGGCGACTCCGCTACTCCTTTCGATCCCGTAAACCTTTCGGCAACCGATTCGCCGTGACCCTTCTTGACTCTAATCGTGTTCGTTACCATAATCATTGCGGTACCCCTCCTGCCTTATAGACTCCTTTTAATTTTACCAAGCTTTTTGGTTGAGAACAAATGATGCTCCGCAAAAGCGGTCCGAGATGTCGTTCGGGCTACGCAAATGCGGTCCGAAATGTCATTCTCGTTCCGGCGGTCGCTATCGCCGACCGCGGGATGAACATTCGAAAAATCATTTCGGACTCGCTTTTGCTCCGCCAAGGGAAAATATCTGGGGAATGCCGCGTAGCCTCGGTCATTCCTCAATTTAACTCTAATAGCCTGGCCTTTGCGTGCGCGAAATGCCGTGAGCGGCAGTTATTCGGCACCTTCGATGCTGGAGTTCAATTGTGTATGAAATTTCATATATAATCTGAGCAAAACTGCCGTTTAAGGTGAATATGTATGATTTTTCGTATATATTTCGCCCAATTTCAATTTTCGGTCCAATTATGTGTGATCTTTCGTATATAACTGGCCTTTTTTCGTTTTTCGGGCCAAATATATATGATTTTTCGTTCTTATTAATCTGCCCTGCAGGCCATAAAGGGGGAGTGAAGAAGTAGCGCAAAATTATGTGAAGGAGTCAGCAGCAGAAATAGAAGTAACGGAAGAAGTAGCAGGAGAGGTAGCAAAAGAAGTAACAAAAGAAGTAACAAAAGAAGTAACAAAAGAAGTAACAGAAGAGTTACTTTCGCGCGGTCCTGTGCAGGTGTCCGTCCATTACTGCCACTTTATAGCACCAAAGGTAAGTTGGGTTTAGAATGTAGTACAGTATACTGATGGCGGCAGATGCAATTAAACAATCTGCTTTCACCCATCTATCGTCCGCACCAACATCCGTCTAATCTAACTCACATACAAAGAACCTCATCCCGCTTCACAGCGGAAATGAGGTCCTTTTGAAATGGAAATGAACGTGTTATTTCGTTGCTGTCTCTTCTTGAGCCGATTCAGCGCTTTCTGTGTCCTTGCGAACCGTCAGCTCACCGTCTTGCTCGTCGATGGTAAAGTTGTCGCCTTTTTTGATTTTTCCCATCAGCAGATCTTCGGACAGACGGTCCTCGATATGCTTCTGGATCGCCCGGCGCAGCGGACGAGCGCCGTATTGCGGATCGAAGCCTTCTTTTGCGAGGAAAGCTTTCGCTTTATCCGTCAACAAGAAGTCGACTTCTTGCTCGCGGAGACGCTTGCGCAGCTCGTCGGACATCAGTGTCACGATTTGAGCGATATGCTCTTGCTCCAGCGAATGGAATACAATCGATTCGTCGATCCGGTTCAGGAACTCCGGACGGAAGCTTTTCTTCAGCTCGCCCATCACTTTGTCCTTCATGATAGCGAAATCGCGGCCCGCGTCCTGCACAGCCGTGAAGCCGAGCGAGGAATTGCGTTTGATTTGGTCAGCGCCGACGTTCGACGTCATGATGATGAGCGTGTTGCGGAAGTCGACTACACGGCCTTTGGAATCGGTAAGACGGCCGTCCTCCAGCACTTGCAGCAGAATGTTGAACACTTCCGGATGCGCTTTTTCAATTTCGTCCAGCAGCACGACGGAGTAAGGTTTGCGGCGAACTTTCTCGGTCAATTGACCGCCCTCTTCGTAGCCGACGTAGCCAGGAGGCGCTCCGACCAGACGGGATGTCGAATGCTTCTCCATATACTCCGACATGTCGATGCGGATAACCGCATTCTCGTCGCCGAACATCGCTTCCGCGATTGCGCGAGCCAGCTCGGTTTTGCCGACACCGGTTGGGCCGAGGAAAATGAACGAGCCCATTGGCCGCTTCGGATCTTTCAAACCGGCGCGCGCCCGGCGAATTGCTCTCGCTACCGCTTTAACGGCTTCATCTTGGCCGATGACGCGGTCATGGAGAATGGATTCCATTTTGAGCAGACGTTCTGTCTCTTCTTCAGCCAGCTTGCTGACCGGAATGCCGGTCCAGCTTGCGACCACTTGCGCGATATCTTCAGGCGTAACCTCGGAATCGGTACGGCCTTGTTTTTCTTTCCATTGGTTTTTCGTCACGTCGAGCTCTTCGCGGATTTTTTGCTCTGTATCGCGAAGCGCTGCCGCTTTTTCGAACTCCTGGCTTTGAACCGCGGCGTCTTTCTCCTTGCGGATATCTTCCAGACGGTTCTCCAGTTGTTTCAAATTAGGCGGTACCGTGTACGAGTTCAGTCTTACCTTCGAGCCCGCTTCGTCGATCAGATCGATCGCTTTGTCCGGCAGGAAGCGGTCCGTAATGTAACGATCGGACAGTTTTACCGCCTGCACGATAGCATCGTCAGTAATTTTCACGCGGTGATGCGCCTCATAGCGATCGCGCAGCCCCATCAGAATTTGTACCGCTTCTTCAGGCGAAGGCTGATCTACCGTAATCGGCTGGAAACGCCGTTCCAGGGCAGCATCCTTCTCGATGTACTTGCGATATTCGTCAAGCGTCGTCGCGCCGATGCACTGCAGCTCGCCGCGCGCCAGCGCAGGTTTCAAAATGTTCGAAGCATCAATTGCGCCTTCCGCGCCACCCGCTCCGATCAGCGTATGCAGCTCGTCGATAAAGAGGATGATGTTACCCGCTTGGCGGATTTCATCCATAATTTTTTTCAAACGGTCCTCGAATTCACCGCGGTATTTCGTACCCGCCACGACGGAGCCCATATCGAGCGTCATGACGCGCTTGTCGCGCAGTGTCTCGGGAATTTCGTTGGCGATGATCTTTTGTGCCAAGCCTTCCGCAATCGCCGTTTTACCGACGCCTGGTTCACCGATGAGAACCGGATTGTTTTTCGTCCGGCGGCTCAATACTTGAATGACGCGCTCGATTTCCTTGCTGCGGCCGATTACCGGATCGAGATTGCCTTCTTTAGCGAAAGCAGTCAAGTCGCGGGCCAGACCGTCCAAGGTAGGCGTGCTGACGTTTGACGGCGTGCCGTGGTTGCTCGATACTGCTTCACTGCTGCCCAGCAGTTGCAGCACTTGCTGACGCGCTTTGTTCAGGCTAATGCCAAGATTGTTCAATACACGAGCCGCTACGCCTTCGCCTTCGCGAATGAGACCGAGCAAAATATGCTCTGTGCCGACATAAGTATGGCCAAGCTTTCTCGCTTCGTCCATCGACAACTCGATCACTTTTTTCGCGCGCGGCGTATAAGCGATATTAGTAGGCTGCTCCTGGCCTCTGCCGATTAGAGCTTCCACTTCATCCTGTATTTTCTCGAGACCAAGACCAAGTCCGATCAGCGCCTTCGCGGCAATGCCTTCTCCTTCGCGAATTAGGCCGAGTAAGATATGCTCCGTCCCAATGTTGTTGTGGCCCAAACGGACCGCTTCTTCCTGCGCCAATGCGAGTACCTTCTGCGCCCGCTCCGTGAATCTTCCAAACATCATATTCATGCACCCCCATGCTCGGTTTGACTCCGCAATTGCTTGCGGATTAATTCGGCCCGTCTATAATCCCGCTGCTCGGCGCTCATCTTTTCGTTGAACGCTTGCTGCAGGAAGCCGGGTTGCGTCATCACGATTAATTCATTCGTGACTTGCGGCGAAACTTCCTCCAACAATCCGAGATCGGCACCCAACCTAATATCGGACAGCCGCTGCGCTGATTCTTTGGAATCCATCGTTGCGGCGTAAGAGAGAATGCCGTAGGAGCGTCTAACCCGATCCTCGATCCGAAGACGGGAATCGGTTAGCAGCCTGACCCTGGCCGCCTTCTCATGCTCGATAATTTGTTTGGCTACGCCGTACAGATTGTCGATGATTTCTTCTTCGGACTGTCCAAGCGTTACCTGGTTTGAAATCTGGAACAGATTTCCCAGCGCTTCGCTACCTTCCCCGTACAGCCCTCTAACGGCCAAGCCGACTTGCGTTACCGCCGATAAAATACGGTTAATTTGCTGTGTCAGCACAAGCGCCGGCAAATGCATCATGACCGATGCCCGGATTCCTGTGCCCACGTTCGTCGGACAACTCGTTAAGTATCCCCGTTGTTCGTCAAAAGCGTAATTCGTTTCCGCTTCAAATATATCGTCAATGCGATTCGCCAGTGTCCAGGCTTCCTTAATCTGAAAGCCGGGATACAGACATTGGATTCGCAAATGATCCTCTTCATTGATCATAATGCTGATGGACTCGTTCTCGCTTAGAATGACGGCCCCGCCACGTGAATCATTAGCCAAATTGGGACTAATGAGATGCTTTTCCACCAGCACCCGCCGTTCCAGCTCGTTCAGCTCCGATAAAACAATCGTATCAAACTTGCCGATCGGCGCCAGCTTTCCGGAGTTGGAAACCTCGGTTAGCAGTTCCATCACTTCCGTCAGCTGGTGGTTGGTCGCAAGCATCGGAAAAGGCAACTGCCGCAAATTGCGGGCTACCCGGATTCGGCTGCTAATCACAATTTCCGAATCGGGTCCAGCTTCCTTCATCCAATCGCTTACCGCCTGTTGTGAGAATCGGCGTTTCATTAAGAGGAACCCTCCTTCATGCGGCCTTTCCTGGCTTACAGATCTACTATTCTACGCTCAAGCTCCCTGATTCGATCACGGATATGAGCCGCGCTCTCAAATTCTTCCCGTTCGATCCGGCCTTGCATATCGCGGCGCAATTGTTCGATTTCGCGCTTATACTGGATTTGCGTACCGGAGCGCTTTGGAATTTTCCCGCTGTGCACCGTGTTGCTGTGGATTCTTTTCAGCATCGGATCCAGACGGTCGGCGAAATGCCGATAGCAGGAACTGCAGCCGAATCGACCTAGCTTGCTGAACTGACTATACGTCAACCCGCAATCCTCGCAACGCAATTGAGGCTGCGTTTTCAGACCGCCTCCGGTTGCTCCCGACGGATCGAAATCGAGCAGCCCGGACAACAAACTATGAATCGAGAAACCGTTCGGCGCTCCCGGAATGCCCTCGCCCTTTTCCCTGGCGCACGACTCGCAAATGTGGAACTCGTTTTTCTCCCCGTTTACGATTTTCGTAAAATGAAGCGTTGCCGGCTTCTTGCCGCATTCTTGGCAAATCATGCCGAAACCTCCTTCCGGTAGCATTAGCTGTGGAACCGCTATTTAACAAGCAGCGTAATGAGCATGGAGCGCAAAAGGCGAGCCCTGACCTCATCCCTCATCGGCAGCTTAAGCGCAATCGTCTCGCGGTCGACGGCCGCTCTCAGCAAGTTGCCTTCGCGCCTTGTGACGAGACCGGCTTCCTCCAGCTGATAAATAAGACCTTCCGCCACGCTTTGTTCGACGCAATCTCCAATCGTTTGATGGATATGGAACTGGATCGTTTTCAGCGCCGGAAGCTCTACCCGTTGGATGCGAATATAGCCTCCGCCTCCCCGCTTGCTTTCCACCATGTAGCCTTTCTCCAGTGTAAACCGGGTACTAATAACATAGTTGATTTGCGAGGGGACGCAAGAAAACTTATCCGCCAGCTCGTTGCGCTGAATTTCTACCGCGCCTTCGGGGCTATCCTGCAGCATATGCTTCAAATACTGTTCGATGAGATCGGAAATGTTACGCAAACCACCAACCTCCCTGTGATGCATAACGAAGTCAAAGTTCTTCCAAGATGCAAGGACAGCAGCAGCTTTATCGCGATAGGCGATTGATCAACAACTGACTTTGACTTTCTTTGACTTTAATTTTATTATACGCGAAAAAAAGGAAAGGTCAAGACGCGCATTTGCAATTTTCTGACGATTCTCAAATCCGCTGCCGAAAATGGCGCTAATACTTAGCATGGAGCGCTTTTTGCTTATTTATACGCTGTTTTCGGCTATTATCCTCCGGTTATAAACAGTTGTGGAGAAAAAAGAGGACAAGAGGCGGTTCTCGCTTATTCACATGTGCATAAGAAAATAAATTAGGCGGCGTCTGTTTTTATCCCCACTGTGCATAAGCAATGCGAAAGTTATCCCGTGCGGGTGCGGGTGCGGGTGCGGGTGCGGGTGCGGGTGCGGGTGCGGGTGCGGGTGCGGGTGCGGGTGCGGGTGCGAAAAAAAAGCCCTCGTGGCAAACTCGGTCGCAAACCGAGCTCGACGGGAGCATTTCAACACTCTTACTTCTTATCCTCGAAACTGACCAAGTTTCCGTTTTTCGTATCGTTTAGCGCTTCGCGCTTCAGAATCTTTAAAAAGAGTGACACAAGATCCTGCCGTACACCCGTAATTCACAGAAACGAGCTAGTAATACGATCTCCTTTACCAGCCCCTGCTTCTACTTCGATTCCACTGCCATCGCTGTCCATTCCAGCCATCTCAACGTGAAGAACGGGCACTTTACTTCGCCCTCTAAAAATTAAACCGCCTTAACGATTAATGACGACAAGCTTCAATTCCGTCATTTCTTCTACCGCATACTTGATGCCTTCGCGGCCAATACCGCTTTCCTTCACGCCGCCGTAAGGCATATGATCAACACGGAACGTGGGGATATCGTTAATCATAACCCCTCCGACATGCAGTTTTCCCGCGGCGTCCAGCGCCGTGCGCAAGTTTTCCGTATAAATGCCCGCTTGAAGGCCGTACCTGGAGTTATTCACAAGCTCGAACGCTTCTTCCATCGTGGACACTTTGTTAATAACCGCAATCGGCGCAAAAACTTCCTGGCAGGACACTTTTAGTTCCGCATATGCATTCGTAATAACAGTTGGCGCCACAATGCCGTTCTGAACGGTTCCGCCGGTGACAACCGTCGCCCCCGCCTCACGCGCTTCATCAATCCACTCCATTGCACGTGCTGTATCCCCTTCGGAAATTAACGCGGATAGTTCCGTCGCCGGATCGAGTGGATCGCCCTGCTTAAGCCGCCCTGCCGCCTCCGCAAACTTTGCAGTAAATCGGTCGTACACATCCTCATGTGTATAAATGCGCTGAAGCGATATGCAGACCTGCCCCTGATTCGAAAAAGCGCCGGTAACGCAGCGATTAATAATCCCATCGATATCGACACCACGATCGATCAGGAGAGCCGAGTTGGAGCCTAGCTCCAATGTGACCCGCTTCAATCCCGCACGGCTGCGAATGCCAATGCCGACTTCCGGGCTGCCCGTGAACGTAATCATGCTTACTCTGTTGTCTTCGACGATCCGATTGCCGACTACGCTTCCCGATCCGGTTACGATGTTGAGCGCTCCCGACGGGAGGCCAGCCTCATCCAGCAGCTCGGCAATCAAATAAGCGGAAAGCGGCGTCTGCGAAGCTGGTTTTAAAACAATTGTATTGCCTGCTGCAATCGCCGGTCCGACTTTGTGCGCAACCAAGTTTAGAGGAAAATTGAACGGTGTGATCGCTCCGACCACTCCGATTGGTTCTCGAACGGTGTATGCGAGCTTGTTCTCGCCGCCAGGGGCGGCATCAAGCGGAATCGTCTCTCCATGAATCCGTTTCGCTTCCTCGGCCGCAAACTTATAGGTCTGCACCGTGCGAGCCACTTCCGCTTTTGCCGTTGTAAAAGGCTTGGCCGCCTCAAACGCGAGCAGTCGGGCCGCTTCGTCCGAGCGCTTCTCAATTGCCAAGGCTAGCCGTTCCAAAATAGTCGCGCGTTCATGCGCATGAAGCGCCGCCATAGAGGCTCTTGCCTCATAGGCAGCGGCGATAGCTGCCTCGGTCTCCTCCAGATCGGCCGAAGGAATTTCAGCAATCACTTCTCCTGAGTACGGGGAACGAAGCTGAACATATTTTTTAGCCTCGATCCATTGACCGCCTATCCACAGTTTTTTTCTATCCACAGGTTGTTCACCTTCTTAAGTTGTTATAAGTCTTCCTTCTTATTGTAACAGACTCCACTCCTCTGTCCTATCTCGCAAACAAGACTTAACGCGCAAAAAAGCGGCATCCACATCGGGATAACCGCACCAGAAGCTTATTCTCTTCACGATGAAAATGGCCTATGAACCCACGCCACGCTCGTCTTCCGTTCCCGCCTCAAAAGCTAATCCGGAATGCGTACGCAAAATGTCGTACCGACCCCCATCCGGCTCTCAGCTTCTATCGTTCCTCCATGCAAATAAACGATTTTCTGTACGATCGCGAGACCGAGGCCGGTACTGCCGGAGCCTCGCTGGCGCGCGCTGTCGCCCCGGTAGAAACGATCGTAAATATACGGCAGCTGCTCCTCAGGTATACCGTTGCCCGTGTCCGCAATGAGGATGACGCAATCCCGGTCCTCTCGGTAAGCTTCGACTGTAACGGTGCTGCCTTCTGGAATATGCTTCACTGCATTGGACAGCAGGTTCGACCAAACCTGCATTAATAGCACTTCGTCACCTACAATGTACAATTGCGGCGCAAGCCGCAGCCGGACGGCGATTTCTTTCTCGGTCAGCTGCCACTCCAGCAATTGAAGCGCCTGTCGGATCTGCGGCTGCAGTCCGAACGAACGCTTTTCAACCGCTGATCCGGTGTTATCCAGTGTGGACAGCAGCAGCAGTTGACGGCTGAGCGCCGCCAAACGACGCGCCTCCTGCCCGATGACGCTTGCGTAATGCCGCCGTCTCTGCTCGTCCGCCTCTTCCTGCAGCAGCGAATCGGCAAAGCCTTGTATCGACGTCAGCGGGGACTGAATTTCATGCGACACATTCGCAACAAATTCTTTTTTCGCCTTATCAGAGCGTTCCAGCTCTGTGCTCATTTTCTGAAAATGCTGCGCAAGCTGGCCAATCTCATCCTTCCGTTTTGTAGGCAGCTTTAAGGTATAGTGCCCCTGCGCGATCAACTTCGTCGCATCCTTCAACCTTGTCACCGGATGCACCAGATAGCGCGTGCTGATCAGAAAAAACGGAATACTGAACAAAACCGCGAACGCCAATATCATCGCAAAAAAGCTGCGCAGCTCGCCGAACTGCAGCCGAATATCGGGGCGCAAAAACAAAGCGTAACGATCTCCATTCGCCAGCATCGGCACGCCTACCGAATTGCTCAATCTATTCTCGAAATAACCTGTGACAAAGGGCTTGTTCGGGTATTCAGCAACGCCGTGAAAGGACATCCCCTCCAGCACCGACCGCCGAACGTCGTCCCCGAGATCCAGCACTCGAAAAGGAGCGCCGTAGTACATCTCGTTGCCTTCCTCGTCTATCAGATAAAGCTGGTAGCCAAGCGACGCCGCATGGCTAAAGTAATCGCCCATCTGCTCAGGGAATCGCTCGACATAATCTCTTATTTGCCCCACGATACCCGACAGCTTGGCGTCATTGTAAGGCTTGAGCTCCCACTGATAGTAGACATTCGCGGTATAGAAGCCAAGCAGGCTGCTAAGCGTTATAGCGTAAATAGTAATCATAAATACGCGAAAATAAAGCGATCTCATCCGGTTGGCACCTCAAGCTTGTAACCGATTCCTCTTACCGTATGAATAATGAAGCCGCGCTCATGCTCGGGAAAACGCTGGCGCAGCCTTTTAATGTGCACATCGACCGTGCGCTCGTCGCCTACGTAATCGGAGCCCCACACAAGACGAATCAATTCGTCGCGCGAAAAAAGCCTCCCGGGATATTCCGCTAGCTGCGCCAGCAGCTCGAATTCCTTCATCGGCGGCAGCAGCACCTCGTCTCCGATGCGCACCTCGCAATTTTTACGGTCGATAATGACGTCATTTAAACGAATTTTATCGCTTGAAGGCAGCGAATAACGGCGAAACAGCGCTTTTACACGGAAAAGCAGCTCCGGAAGCTCGAACGGCTTCGTAACATAATCATCCGTTCCGCTCAAATAGCCTTGCTCCTTGTCGCTAAGCTGATCGCGCGCCGTCAGCAGAATGATTGGAATATCATAATTTCGGCGTGTATACTCACACAGAGTCAAGCCGTCCACTTCCGGCATCATGACGTCGAAGATAGCCAGATCGATCGAGCGTCCTTTCAGCATGTTTATCGCCTCGCGTCCGTTCTGCGCCTCCACAACGCGAAAGCCTTCCAACGTCATGTAATGACCCAGCAGCGCTCTCGTGTTCGCGTCATCGTCCGTGATTAGCAAGTGCTTCAACCCAATCAACCTCCTCTTATCGGTTATCTTCGCAGTTTGTCGCTCCGGCGCAGCATAAAGATCAGGAACGGCCCGCCTACAACAGCCATAATAATGGAAGCTGGAATCTCTGCAGGCGCCAGCACGGTTCGCCCGATCGTATCCGCACTCAAAATAAGAAGCGCACCGCCGATTGCGGAAAACGGAATGAGCAGCTTGTAGTTGCTGCCGATTAAAAGCCTGCCGATATGCGGAACCAGCAGTCCTGCGAATAGAATCAGTCCGCCAATCGCCGTAGCGACTGATGCAAGCAAAACGGCCACCGCCGATATAATAAGCCGGACTTTCGTGACGCTCAAACCAAGATTACGCGCTGTTTCATCTTGAAAGGCAAGCATGTTGCACCACGAGCCGAGCGCCAGTGCCAGCAGCAAGCCAATGCCGCCAAACAAGCCAAGTATGTATACGTCCTCCCATGTTTTCATCGTAAAAATGGAGGAAACCGCCTGGTTGACGCTCGTTACCGCATAGCTCCCGCGATAATTGAACGATTGGCCCAATCCACTGAACGTCGCATTTATCGCGATCCCGACCAAAATGAGTCTGAGCGGATTCAAGCCCGAACGCCAGGAAAGCGAATAGACCAAGTAGCAGGCAAGCGCACCGCCAAGTACGGAAAAGAGCGGAGCCCAAAAATATAAAACCGGAAAAATCGTAATGATAGCTAGCGAGACGACGCCCGCTCCTGAAGAAATACCCATGATGCCGGGCTCCGCCAGCGGGTTTTTCATCACCGCCTGCAGCAGCGCGCCTGACACGCCAAGCGCCGCTCCTGTCAGCATCGAAACTAGAATCCGAGGAAACCTCAAATCTTTAATAATTTGCACCTGTTCGTTCGAACCGCTGAACAATCCTTGCACAAGCTCTCCAAAGCCGACGCGAATACTTCCCGTCATGGCCGAATATAGCGCCGCCACGGTGAGAAGCAGCGTCACTACCGCAAATACGGTTATTTTTCTCGTCATATTCCCACTGTCCTTTGCCGGTTACGGATAGAGCATAGGAAGCAGCGCTTCCAACGCCTCTCCCACCGCCAGATTGGCCGTCGTGCCGAACAAGGACTCCTCTAGATCGTATACCTGCCCTGTTTGCACCGCCTTAAAATGCTTCCATATATCGTTCTTGCGGAATTCCTCGTCGAACATTTTGACGACCTCGTCCGGCATGCCGTGAGCCGCTCGCAATATGACGTCCGGATTGGACTTATGCAAGTACTCCGTGTTCGAGGCAAGGAACTCTACTTTGGAGTCCTGCACAATATTGACTCCGCCGAGCAGTCGCACCAAATCTCCGATGTAGGAATGCTCCGTCGCTACCAGATAGCTGCCGGGCACGCCTAGCAAGATAAGAACCGTCGGCTTTTCTTTTCCTTCCGTCGCCTGACGAACATGCTCGAGCGTGGCATCGAACGCCTTCACGATTTCCGCCGCCTTCTCCTGTTTGCCGAATCGCTCGCCGAGCGTCTCGATCTCCTTGCGCATACTGTCCAGACTCGTCAAATCGAGGAATGAGGCAGGCACTTTGGCGTTCTCGAACACGGGCTCGAGCTCATACTTGAGCGTCGTGACGGACAACACCTCGGTTGGCTTAAGCGATTTGACAAGCTCCATATCCGGGCTCATCGGACTGCCTACGCGGGTTACGCCGTCATAACGGCTTGGCAGCGTTTTGACGCTTGTCGGCACGCCGACAAGATCGATTCCCAGCATATCCATGATTTGCGTCGCCGCTACCGTTGTCGCGACGATGCGATGCTCAGCGTTTCCGTCATTCTCTCCCGCTAGGCCGCCGTTTTGTCCGTTCGGCTCAGCCGTTGCCCCCTCGGCCGGTTGATTCGCCGTACTATTGTTAGCGGTTGATCCTGATCCCCCGCAGCCTGCAAGCAGAGGTGCGCAAAGCAGGAGCAAGCCTATAATCGCGATAAAGGTTCTGTTCATCTTATCGTTTTCTCCTTATCCAGACGAAGGAGGCTCCCGCTCCGACAAAAACGACCAGTCCCGCAAACGCCCAGACGCTTCGGGCGGAATTAGAGCCAGCGCTAGCCGCCCCGGTTTCTGTTCCAGCAGTTGCGTTAGCAGCTTTGACAGCGTCGTCGGTTGATGCAGCAACGTTCTCGACGGCCGCTTCACTATCCGCTGGCGCATTGTCTTCAGAGGCACCTTCTGCATTTTCAGCATCGTTCGTCCCGTTCGCTTGCGCACCGCCATTTGCGTTGGCTGCTGTTTCTTCAGCCGGAGCCTCTGTCGCCTCGGGAGCAGGAGATGCCGATGAAGCAGTAGCAGTATCAGCACCGCTTGTGCCTTCCGAAGCTTTCTCTTTCTCCGCTTTGCCCTCCGTCGCCTTCGCATTTCCGTCAGCCGCAGGCGTTTCCTTCGCCGCTGCGCTCTGCTGCTCCGAAGGCCCACTCGCATCCTTACCATTGTCCTTAACGCTCGTCTTCGGCTTATCGGTTGGCTGTGCTGATGGCTTTGCCGTTGCCGCTGGCTTATTCGCAGCCGGTTTCTCGCTTGGATGAGTGGACGGTTCGGTCACCCGTTCCGGCTCTGCAGCTTTAACGAGCTTAAAGCTATCGGTGTCGAATACCAATCGTATGGTGTAGCCGTGGTCGTAGCCGATGTCCGGAATCGCTACATGAATTTTGGACAGAATCGGCTTCGTCACATCATCTGTCGTAAATTGCACAACGCGCCGGTTGTCGGAATTATTCGTTTCGATAACTTGAGCATCCGAATAGCTGCCATTACGGGAAACTTTGAACTCGGTCACCCAGTCGCTATGGTTAATCGTCAATCGAATGGTCGTTTTTCCTTTATTGAACACAACAGAAGCCGGTTTCTCCCAGTAATCGTTAGCGATCGATACAGAATCATCCTCTGCCTTCAGCACCAAATAATCGACTGTGTAGGAGCCGTCTTTCCATTCCTCTTGAGCGCTTGCCGCCATTGCAGGCAGCATTAACGCACAAGCAAGCAGCAGTGCGAATGCCCATTTTATCGTGCTAGCTTTTGCAAGCTTCAATGCTTCTTCATCCTCTCCGGTTGGTTGGCCTTAGTCGGCAAATCCTATAAACTCTTATGAAAAAGATTATTATTATCATATGTATGATAATGATTATCATTATTGAATAAGCGTACAAGTATGATTACGCTCTGTCAATCCCTTTTTAGTTTTTAGGCCGTAAAACAGAGCAACGGCGAAAAAAACGGGCTTTCAAGAGCAGCTATGCTCCCCGTGAAAGCCCGTTTCATTCATTGATTTTATACGGCCTGGCTCTCTTCTTGAGGCAGCGGGTGGCGTACGATTTTCACATCGTAAAACGCGATTTTGTTGGAAATGATGTATTCCGGCTTCTCCCGGTGGGAATGCGACTCACGGAACGCATCGCTGCGCGTCCAAGCTTGAAAATCCTCTTTTGTCTCCCAGCGCGTGCTGACTGTTACTTCGTCGTATTCCTTCACGTTTTCCGTGAGCATGACTTCAAGCCCTAGGAAGCCTTTCATGCCTTCCACTTGGCCCACCTTGTCAAACCGCTCAATCAGCTTCATACCGTCACCTTTTGTAATTTGCGAAACGTTTGTCACGATAACCATAAATAAATTCCTCCTATATGTTAATTTGTGTTGTACCTATCGGGTAAGCTTTCTTTTTTTCAGCAAAATGAGAAATACGGGCGCTCCGAGACAAGCGAGCAAAATACCGGCTGGCAGCTCTAGCGGGTCGAACCAGCTGCGCGCCACCGTATCGGCAACCACCATCAGCCAGGCGCCCCAGACCGTCGATAACGGCAGTAAGTAACGATAGTCATCGCCTATTAGCAGCCTGATAGCATGCGGGATCAGCAAGCCGACAAAGCCAACCAAACCGGCGACGCTCACGGCAGCCCCCGCCAGCAGAGATGCGAGCGCGATAATAAAAAATCGTTGCCGCTCTACATGCTGGCCCAGCGATTTCGCCGAATTGTCGCCGAGCGCGAGCATATTGACCGCCTTGGCGGCAAAGGGAACGAGCAGCAGCCCGAGAACGGCGTAAGGCAGCATAAACGTCAGATGCGGCCAGCTTCTGCCACTCAATCCCCCGGCCAGCCATGGAATGACGCTTTGAACGCGATCCGCGTTCAGCACCATAATGCCGTTCATTACCGCGCCGAGCAAAGCGTTGATCGCAATGCCGGATAGTACGATTTTGACGGGCGATACGCCTTTATCCCAAGCCAGCGAGTAGATTACAATCGCTGACAGCAAGGCGCCGGCAAAAGCAAAAGCGGGCAGCAGGTACGAGAATTGCGGCAGTATGACCAATGCCACCGTCGCAGCCAATCCGCCGCCGGACGAAATCCCGATAATGCCCGGATCGGCAAGCGGATTGCGCATTACGCCTTGAAGCAGCGCACCCGAGGCGGCTAAGCAAGCTCCGACAAGCAAGCCGACGAGCACCCGAGGCAGCCGCAAGTTCCAAATAATCGTCCAATGCATTTCATCCCCGCCGCCCGTTAACACGGCCCAAATGTCGGGAAGGGATATAAATACCGAGCCGCTGCCCAGACCGTAAAGAACGGCCGCGATAATCGCCGGTAAAGCCGTTATTGCGAGCAAACTTCTTCTTTTATTTCTTACGCTGATCTTCATGAGCGAAGCAGCTCCTCCAGCAGCTCCACGGCATCGACAACGCGCGTCCCTGGATTCGTACCGAACAGCTCTGATGGAAGCACATGCATGCGACCGTTACGAACTGCGGAAAGTGAATTCCACGCTGGACTGCTCTCCATCTCGCGGATAAAGCCCCGCTCGACTTCCTCCGTATTGCCGTGCGTCATCATTAGAATGATGTCGGGATTCGCTTGAACGACGCGTTCTGTATTCAACTGCGCGTATTGCGGGAAGTTTTGCATCCGCGGCAGCTCTGCCGCTACATTGACGCCGCCAACTGTTTCAAGCAGGTTGCCGGCCAGTGAATTTGGCAAAGCGGCCAGATAAGAGCCTGGCGCGCCATACACAAGCAGGACGCGAGGCTTATGTCCGTCAGCCTGCTCATTGTCATGCTGTCGTTTCACGGCCTCCGCAATTGCATGATCTATGCTGGAGACAAGCTCAGCCGCGCGGTCCTCTTGTTCCAGCAGCTTGCCGAACAGCTCGATTTGACGCTTAATGTCGTCAACGGAGTTGGCCTGTGTCAGCACGGTTTTTATCCCGATGCCTTGTAGCAAGGGCACGTCGTTCATATTAATCGGATAATTGCCGAGCACCGCATCGGGACGTACGCTTGCGATCTTTTCTAAATCGACCGTATGCACCGATCCGATCTCCAACGCCGTCTTTGCAGCATCCGGCACAAAAGCGCCAGAAGCTTCAGGCCTTCCTACTACCGAACCGCCGAGTGCATACACAATATCGACCTCGCCGTTGCCGAGCGCGACAATACGCTGCGGAGGGCTCTCGAACGATACGCTCCTATCAGCAAAATCGATGATATTCAGCTTACCTTCTCCCCCGCTGCTATTAACAGCAGAACCGCAGCCGGATAAGAGGCCAACCGTAATGATCAATGCCGTCCCTATTCCCGTACAGCGTTTCAATATTGCCTTCAATTGTTATCTATGCCTCCAGCCTCTTTTTAATGAGATCAATTCTCACTTTCATCTGCACAGTTGCATTTTACTTTGCAATTATGAACGCGGTATGAAATGCAGATTACAATTTTGAAGCTTCTACTGCCGTCATTTCCTCAGCTATCCCGACGTTCAAATTTGTAATTTAGAATTCATTCTCCGTTCATAATCACATAGTAAAATCGACTTGCCACTCGGACGATAATGATTCTCATTATCCTTTGTTACTTTGATTCATCTGCACGCTGCCGTTTGGCGTTTGGCGTCTATCAATAGATTCTTTTACTGGGAGGGAAGCCGCGGGTTACATATTGGTTTTAAGCGGAAGCTTCCGCTATTCAAATTTTCATTTATATCATTCAAAGGAGTGTTTCTACAAATGAACAAAATGCTTCGCCAATTTACTTCGCTCTTCATGGCGCTCGCTCTGACGCTGTCGGCTTTCACTGCCGCGGTTTCGGCGGCTCCTGCTAGCTCCGGTTCATCTGCGCCGGTGGACGGCGTTTACAACGTTCCTTACCAATACTTGAACGACAACGGTTCTGGCAAAACCTCCTCCGTTAACAATTACGCTGTCCCGGGGACGGGCAAGCTGACGATCAGCAACGGTAAAGCGACTTTCTCGCACGAAATGAAATCGTACGAAGTATTTAAGTACATTGGAAGCCTGAAAACTGGCGAGACGAAAGCAACGATTCCTGCATACGGATCGCCTACACCGTTTGACCAAGCACAGCTTGCACGCTATGATGCGGCAACTGCCGTTACAGTGACTAATTCTACGTATCACCAAGTAACACTGAACATTAGCGACATTAACCAAGAGCAAGCCGCCATTGTTCATATTGAACTGACTACGCCGGTTTATTCCGCTTGGCATGGCGTTCTTCTGAAGCTGGACGTCTCGAATGTGCCGCTTCAAGGTACGAATCCAGGAACTAATCCGGGTACGAACCCAGGCACAAATCCAGGCACTGACCCTGGCACGAACCCGGGCACCAATCCAGGTACGAACCCTAGCGTCTTGCAGGACGGAAAATATATTCTGAGCTTTAAAATCCTGAAATCGGGCACCTCTCAAGCTTCCGTAATGGACGATTATGTTGCACATCCAGGACGTCTGCTTGTTGAAAATGGAAAAAAATATGTCCAAATCTTTTTGAAGCAAAGCAAGGAAGTGACCTCTTTCCAAGTTGGCGGAAGCGAAACGCAAACGATTGAAAGCGATTCGGCCTCCAATACAAGAAGAGTTCAATTTGAAGTTTCTGATGTCCCGTCCACTTTAAGCGGTCATGTCAAAATCAACTGGCCAGCAATCAATTATGTTGAAGACTATGCTGTCGATATTCAACTGAACTCGGCATTCCCTACAACAAGCTGGGGTTCCGATAACTTTGGCACCATTCCGGAGCGCCCTAACCCAAGTGAAACTAAAGAAAAAGAAGAGAAGGAAGAGGAGAAACCGGAAGAGCCTGGTAAAGAAACCGGCACTAAGCCTACCCAACCGACAACCGTATTCAAAGATAGCGCATCGCATTGGGCTGCCAAGTCGATTGAGCGTGCCGTTCAATTGAACTTGATTACTGGCTATGCAGATGGAACTTTCAAACCAAATGCTTCCGTTAACCGTTCCGAATGGACAGCTATTCTTGGCCGCGCTTTGAAGCTTGAAGGACAAACCAAAACGGTAGAGTTCGCCGATCTCGGCAACATTCAATCGTGGGCAAAACCGTATATCGAGCAAGCGGTCGCTGCTGGCATTATAAACGGCTACGAAGACGGAAACTTCCGTCCAAATAAAGAGATTAACCGTGCTGAATTGGCGGTTACTATCGTTAGAGCTCTTAACTTACCGCTTGAAAACGCATCTGCGCTGACTTTCGCCGATGCCGATCAAATTCCGCAATACGCCAAAGCATACATTGCTACTGCTGTGAAGTACGGCCTCATCACTGGCCAGGAAAATAACCGTTTTGGCGCTGCAAAACCAGCCACCCGTGCGGAAGCGGTAACGATCGCGTTGCGCGCTGTAGACTACCTGGAAGCTAATAAGAAAGCAACTCCGTAAATACACAAAAAAACAAGAAGCGCCGCGAGTATCCGCGGCGCTTTTGTATGTTTACCTTCAACTAACAGCCAGGGCTCTTATTCTTGATAATGGACTGTTAGATCATCATTTCTTTTTATGCATACCTTCCTGAGATACAAAGGCAATTACGATTAATTGTTCGTATAGTAATTCCCTATCTGGTTCTCAATAGGTTCTGATACGCTTAATAAGCTTCTACAGTTATCATAGCTTGATTATCTCCATTTTCAACAAGCCGTTCAGGGTATCTCACTTTGGATTCTACTTTTATTTCAGAATATCCTCGAACATCAATCGTAACGGGATTCGAGTGATTCGTTAATTGTTCATAGGTATATAAGGTTTTTATATTCCCAAGCGTCGCATACACATCAAGTATTTGTTTAGAGTCCACTTTCAGAACGATGCGTTCGACTTTTTTACCGTCAATCATAGATTCCTGAAATTCGGCTATATAACTGATACCTGCATCTTTACCATATAAGTTCCCTCCAATTCCAACGCCTCCTTTAGGATCTACATATGTCCGGGTTACTGGCTCTTGAACAGGAGTTTTCTCCCTATCCTTGTCTCTTTCCCTATCAACGGAAGTCTCAGAAGGTAGTGCCACGGCCTCCGTTACAACCTTTGTGAGGCGGTGAAGAATGGTAGCCACTTCTGCTCTCGTAACCTGCTGTGAAGGATAAAACTTGTTTTGCTTGTCCAAGGACATAATGCCAAGACTAATATATTTATGCAAGGCGGCTACCTTCATACATTCAATATCAGTCGCACAGTATAATTCCGAGCCGTCTTTTTCAAGACCCATAATTGGAGACATCGTAGAAGCTGTTTCCCAAAATGTATCAAGCTGTTTTTCCGTGGCAATCACTTTCCGTTGCACATCTTTTGCTTTCATTAAAGTTTTCATTACAGCTTTCAATTCCGGGTAATCGTCAATCCCTAACCTGCCCTCAAACAATGTGTTCAAGACCATCAAAACTTCCCATCTTGTCAACTTTTTCTCTGGTAAATAAGAATATGTTTCCTTATTCCAGTTCTGCTTATCGGCGGCGTATATCGGCCAATTTACATTATAGAGCTCGACAAACTCCCTACTGGCCCAATGGTTTTTATCGATACCCGGTATAGCCTCTGGACTGTCGGCTCTTAGCTCAGGAAACAATCGATAGATCATAACAGTTAGTTCTGCTTTCGTTACCGACTTTTCAGGTCTAAAGCTACCATCTTCGTAGCCTACGATCACATTTCGATCAACCATGAAATCGATCGCTTCTTTTGCCCAACGATATTTGTATGGATCAACATCCGAAAACTGGGCATTCACAACGTTCCCCGACAATCCAAAAATAATGACAAGCACAAATAGAGACGAAAGCCATTTCTTTAACAAATCGAACACTCCTCATCTATGTTTGTAAAAATATGTAGTATTCAAGTCAATATTATACCATAGCAATGAGTTTAATCCTGTAATCGTTTCTTTTGTATCGTTACTAGCAATAAATATCTTACTTCTTCGAACACAACAAAAAACCTACCGCAATAATGCGGTAGGTCTCTCGTAGCTTGGCGACGTCCATTCCGCACCGGATGAATAAGCTTTCTTGACGACATCGAGGTCGGCATCTGTTGCTTCCTTAAAAACCGTTCCTGCTTCGTGGAAGTCACTTCGACCAAGCAACAGATACTCTCCCCGGGAGAGTGGATCGCCATACTTCTTCGAACACAACAAAAAACCTACCGCAATAATGCGGTAGGTCTCTCGTAGCTTGGCGACGTCCTACTCTCCCAGGACCCTGCGGTCCAAGTACCATCGGCGCTGGAGGGCTTAACGGTCGTGTTCGGTATGGGAACGCGTGGTT
>NZ_JBHVSK010000019.1:71480-113814 GCF_042885235.1 Paenibacillus sp. NPDC058071 | reverse complement strand
AGCTGGCGGAAGCGAGCGTAACGGAGTCGAAGCTGAGAGACGCGAGTGTGACCGAAGTAAAGCTGGCGGAAGCGAGCGTAACGGAGTCGAAGCTGAGAGACGCGAGTGTGACCGAAGCAAAGCTGGCGGAAGCGAGCGTAACGGAGTCGAAGCTGGTCGATGCGAGTGTGACCAGGGCAAAGCTGGCGGAAGCGAGCGTAACGGAATCGAAGCTGGTCGATGCGAGTGTGACCGGGGCAAAACTGGCGGAAGCGAGCATAACAGAATCGAAGCTAAGCGATGCGAGCGTGACCGGAGCAAAGCTAGCTGTCGGCAGCGTGTCTTCCGCTCATATCGCGGACGGCAGCATTACGCTGGAGAAACTAGCGCCTGGCCTGTTCTCGGAGCCTTTCGCACAGCAGATGGATGAGGAATACGTCGGATTATCGGCATTGACGTTTAATCCGGTTATCGCTCCGTCTGGAAGAGGCGTCGTGAAGCAGCAGTTTGGACTTTGCCCGTACAACTTTATCGAGCAGAAAGAGATGTTAAGCGTTTTTATCGAATTTGACGAACCGTTCGAAAGCGACGATTATGTGTTTACCGCTTCGAGCGACCATCCGTCCTGCTATGCGGTTATTCAAAACAAGCAGCCAGACAGCGCCGTGGTTTCATTGATTCGTACACGAATTGGCCAGGAGCCAAGCGGCTGCATCAACTGGATCGCTATCGGACGATAGAAGCATACGTCTACCATGACAGTCCGCGAGGTTATGAACCTCGCGGACTGTCATTTTGTTATACAAAGTAGGGAGAGGTGTCCCAGTGCCCTGCCCGTTGCGCGGGCGGCTGTCGCAGGAGTTGTACATCTGCCGTTGCCAAGGCAAACCCCGTACATACAATATGTTGTGCATTTTGTAACCCATGGCCAAATTATGACCGTTCCGAGGTGAATCTAGCGCATGAATTACGCTAAACGGGAGGAGCTGAAGACAGTAGAGTTGTCAGAAGCCCAGCCGTTAGTATCCGTCATTATTCCTGTCATGAACGAGCGAGCGACTATTCGCCGCGTTATCCGCGAAGCGTTCAAGGTCCATTCTCGCACGGAAGTCATCGTTGTAGCTAACGGCTCAACGGACGGCTCGGCAATTATTGCAGGGCGAATGGGCGCGAAAGTGCTTCATTATCCGAAGCCTCTAGGTCATGATGTAGGCAGAAGCATAGGCGCGCTTGCGGCGAGCGGGGATGTGCTGTTGTTTATCGACGGCGACATGGTCATCCCCGCCGCGAAGCTGAGGCCTTTCGTCAGAGCTGTGTTTGCGGGCGTCGACGCAGCATTGAACGATTATTCGGGTCCCGTGCAAAAGTCCTCTGTACACAGCGTCGTGCTGGCAAAGCATGCGTTGAATGTCATGTTGGACAGAATCGATTTAAAAGGGGTCTCCTTTACGGCCGTGCCCCACGCGATCAGCCGCCGCTGCTTGAGCGCCATTGGGGCTGATTGCTTGTCTGTTCCGCCTCTTGCTCACGCGAAAGCGGTCAAGCATGGGCTTAACGTATCGGCAGTTTATCCGGTCAATGTCGGCAAGATGAACAAGCCGAGACGGAGAAGGGAGAAGATCAACCCGCTGGAAAAGCTTATTTTCGGCGACCATCTGGAAGCTATGCATTGGATCATTTCCGTGACGGATGAACGGGGAGGCTTTACCGATCTTATGCGAAGGCGGGAACATGCGAGATAACGAATGGCAACGCCGTTTTGGGAGGGCAAAAAAAGTGAAAGCAGTTGTTTTGGCGGGAGGCACGGGAACGCGCCTTCGGCCGCTAACTTTACTAGGAAATAAACATATGCTGCCTGTCGGGAAATATCCGATGATCCATTACGGAATAGAAGGCTTGCGAAAGGCGGGCATTACCGACATCCTGCTCGTGACAGGAAGGGAGGCCGTTGGTTCATTCGCTGGCTACTTAGGCAGCGGCCGCGAATTTGGGGTCTCCGTTACGTACACGATACAGGAGGAAGCGGGCGGCATTGCAGAAGCTTTGCAGCTGGCTAGGCCTTTTATCAGAGAAGGGGAGAAGTTTGTGCTGCTGCTCGGCGACAATCTGTTCGATGACGATCTGACGCCTTATGTGGAGGCGTATGAGAAGCAACCGGGAGGCGCCATGCTGTTATTGAAGCAGGTCCCTGACCCGCAGCGTTACGGCATTCCGGTATTTCGTCAAGAAGGTTCAATCGCTCGAATCGAAGAGAAGCCGAATAACCCCGACTCGAATTTATGTGTGACAGGCATTTATATGTACGATTCGCACGTGTTCCGGCTGATCGATCAAATTAAGCCATCGGATCGCGGAGAACTGGAAATAACCGACTTGAACAATGTTTACGCGGAAGCCGGGCTGCTCACTTATCGCGAACTGCCGGGTTGGTGGACGGACGCGGGAACGTTCGAATCGTTGAAAGAAGCTGCAGCCCATGTATGGGAACAAAATGAGTAGATTGGAGAGATTCACATCGTGAGACGAAAACCGCGGCGCGTCCGCCGTCTCCATGCCAAGCCGCGCGGTTCGAATCGGAGGGCAAACCCGTCCGAGGCAAGCTATCAATCGGGCTACGAAGCGGGTTATCATCAAGGCGTGCAAGCCGGATACAGCTGTTACGATACGCTTTTCGAAGGCACAAGCATCATTATCCCAAGCTATAACCAAGCAAACTATTTAAAGTCATGCATAGAAAGCATTATGGAAAATACGGAACTTCCCTACGAGATTATCGTGGTAGACAACGCTTCAACGGATCATACCGCCGATTATTTGAAAAGCTTGAATGGTCAAGTTCGGTTTCGCGTTTTGCCGCAAAACTATGGATTCGCGGGAGCGGTTAACGCCGGGCTGATGATGGCGAAAGGAACGACGCTGCTCATTTTGAACAACGATACGCTCGTTACGCTCAATTGGCTGGAAAATCTGATGATTTGCCTGAACAGCGATCCTCATATCGGGATGGTAGGGCCAGTCACCAACTATATTAGCGGTGATCAGCAAATTAGCGTTTCTTATCAGGATATTGAGGAAATGGCGGAGTTTGCGCGCATGAACAACGTATCCGATCCGAAAAGATGGCAGCATACCGACAGGCTTCCCGGCTTTTGTCTGCTTTTCCGCCGGGAGCTGTTCGAGAAGACGGGCTTTCTGGACGAAGGCTTCGAGGTAGGCAATTTCGAGGACGATGACTTCAATGTCCGCGTTCGCTTGCAAGGCTACTCGCTCGTTATAGCGAAAGATTCTTTCATTCATCACTTTGGCAGCGTCAGCATGAAGGCGCTTGGCGAACAGTTGGAAGAGATCAATAACCGCAACATGGTGTTTTACATGAATAAATGGGGAAATCCGTACGAGTGGATCCATCAGTTGAAGGACGGATTAAAGCATATGGCCGAACCGTCGCTGATCGAGAAAGGCGAGAGAGCTTTTTATCCTGAGGCCGTAGCGGTGAAAGGAACAGGCGATCGGATCTTTTGGATTGAGAACGGCGTTAGAAGACCGATTGAAGGCGTCTGGAACGGAGCGGTCGTACGCATTCCGCAAGTTCAATTGCGACGCTGGCCGATCGGCGACGCTCTATCGGAAGTAGAGGCAGCCGCCGTCTGGACAACGATCCAAGACGACTCGACGCCATTTCACGGCAAGGTGGCCCGCGGGATGGACGGGTACAACTACTATCTTGAACACGGTTTTAAAAGAAAAATAATTACCGAGGCAGCCGAGGAAGGCTGGGCGCTTCATCTGAGGGCTGGCGCGCGGCTAACTGCAGAACAGATAAGCGCATTGCCGGAAGGCTTGCCGCTCATTCCGGCAATTAAGCTTCGGCAGGCTCTGTAAGCTTTCCAGTGCAAGTAACCGCACATTTTAACTCCGCATATGCTGTTATAGAGCATAATCGGCTGTAGGGCGAGGAGGAGCTGCGATGCAGCATTTAGTTACGGAAATTGTAGCGCATTTATCGCATTCTCATAGTCAAATGGCTAGAATTGTGGAATCCAAGCGGGATGTGACCGTCCGCATGGCTCAGCTGGTTCAGGCGATTCCAGATAAACAGCCTAATTTCGGCGGCACCGAAGGCTTGCTGCAGAATTCACAAGCGGTGCTGGGGAGTTTGGTATCTTATTTAAACAGTATTGCGGATTTGGAAGAAACGTTGGCCATGCATCTCACTTATATGATTCGAGAGCTTGACACCGAAGATGAAGATGAATGAACAAGAATGATAGCAATCGGCTAGGGAGGCGGCAGGCAAGTGGAACGTGAACAAGCGTATTTGCGGATGCTGGGCGCCACCGCCAACATGCAGTGGAACGTAGCGATAATGCTGGAAGCGAAGGCGGAGGAAGCGGAGAAAGCGCGCAATTGGATTTGCAACCATATTACTACCGAATCGTTTATCGGCGATCAGACGCAGCTGAAGCAATCGATCCAGATGCACGATCAAATTATTGACGTGCTGGACGGGGTTAATAAGATGGGGCAGGGCATCGTATCGATTTTACGTGCCTTGCTGGATAAAGATTCCGATAACGGAGGCGAGCAAGGGATGGGCTCCTTCCACTTTGGAGGCGGAATGGGCGGTGATTCCGATTGAACGCGGACCGATTAGCCGAACGACAGATCAAACTGTCGTTGATATCGGCTATTGCACAAAGCCAGCTTGCTTTGGCTCGCATATTAGGCAGCGTTGCGCAGTTTTCCGAGTGGTCGCCTGAGCTTGCTCGTCATATTGGAGAGAATGTCAGATTGTTAACGGCGCTTCAGGAGAGCTTGACGGCCTCGGCTGGCGGCTTGTCGCTGCCTGGACGGGTCAAACGAAGCGCTAAACCGGCGGGTCCGTGGTTGAACCCAAAGCCGGGTTCAATTGCGCGCGAACGAGGCTAGCCTTAACGACGGGAGGCGATAATCGATGAAAAAGCGAAAGGGCGCCGTTGCGCGCAAACGTTCCGGGAAACGGACGGCGAGCAAACGCCGCGCCAAGCCGCGCCGCAGCCGGATCGGTAAAGCGAAAACGGGCCGGAGAGGCAAACGGACGATTGTTCGGCGCAAAAAAGCGGCAAGAACACGGCCGCCGATCAGCTTCGGCACTTACGGTGAAGGCTTCAATCAAACGTATAACGACGGCTACAACGCCGGATTCGGCAAAGGCTTTGAGGATGGCCACCAGCTCGCATATGAGCAAGCTCCTTAACGGTTCGTCAAACGTATAGAATCGTCGAAATGCCGCTGCAATGCTTTGTTTGGAGCAAGCGCCGTTTATAATAATGAACAGCCCGAAAACCCGTACGGAAACTGTCCGTACGGGTTTTTTTGCGCTTTTAACTCGAATTTGAGCAGGACCGCGATGTGTATCGCTTCTTTTACGCATTGTCTTGAAAATGTCGGGCATACGCCGCTTTTTCGCCGACCAGGGACAAGTGACGATGTGCGTATGACCGTTAAGGCATACCTTATAGTAGCGCAGAAACTAGAGATCCGCCTCAGAATGGCGGTTAAGAAGGAGTGAACCGTGTTGGCCCAAATATCGTCGATCGGTACGCATCGGCCAAGCGAAGAGATGGAGCAAGGGCGGCAGGACGGTTTTCGCACCGGCTTCGAAGACGGTTACAGGCTCGGGCAATGCGAGTCGATTAAGCAGCGTACGGCGACAACGGCTCCCGTTTGGCCGGTTCACGCTTTATTTGTAGAGACGGGAAAAGGCTTCCCCTACTCCCCGCTCGATCAAGCGGTCGGTCAATCGCTCCAGTCGTTGGTCTCAAAGCTGACAATCGTTAAAGGCACCGACCCGGTAGCGGAAATTGCTGCGGCTATCCGCCCGGATATTGTTATTGTGCTGGACGGCTTGCAATTCGATGTCAGTCATGCCGATGCGATGCGGCAAGCGGGTATTCGAACAGCGATCTGGATGACCGACGATCCTTATTATACGGAGATGTCGGTTGGGATTGTGCCTCATTACGACGTTGTCTTCACGCTTGAAAAAAATTGCGTCGAGCTGTACCGATCAATAGGATGCCCGTCCGTTCATTATTTGCCGTTTTGTGCATCGCCGGAGCAGTTTCAGCCAGTGAACACGGAACGTGGCAGACGAAAAGACATTACTTTTATCGGCTCCGCCTATTATAATCGCGTCCGTTATTTTAATGCGGCTGCGTCTTATTTATCCGCCCGAAATACGCTGATTTCAGGTATTTGGTGGGACCGGCTGGACCGATTCGATTTACTGAAGGATCGAATAAAGCTGGATAACTGGATGGATCCGCAGGAAACGGGACTTTGCTACAACGCATCAAAGATCGTGATCAATATGCACAGAGCGCATAACGATCCTGAACACAATCGCAATAGTTTCGGCGTCACGGCTGCATCCCCGAACCCCCGCACGTTTGAAATAGCGGCGTGTGCCGCGTTCCAGCTATGCGACGTGCGAGACGATCTCGCTTTTTTCTACAAACCGGATGTCGAGATCGCGACGTACTCCTCTCCGCAGGAGCTGGTGGAAAAGCTCGACTATTACTTGCGCCATGAAGAGGAGAGACGCGAAATCGCTTTGCGCGGCTACTGGCGGACGCTGCGTGAGCATACGTATGCAAGTCGTTTGCAAACGATGCTGTCGATACTATTTCCGTTCGGCGCATTCTGAAGAGCATTAATCATGTTGCCCGATGCGCAGGCACTTGTTTAAATCGCCCAGCGGATAACGACGCCGGCTTGCGTCAAGCCTCCGCCAAAGCCGTGCAACAGCAGCAAATGGCCTGGCTTGATCTGTCCGGCGCGAACCGCATCGTCGAGCGCAAGCGGAATCGAAGCGGCCGAGGTGTTGCCGTAACGAGAAATACTCGACAAAGCCTGTTCAGGCGAGAAGCCGAGCTTCACAACCAGCGCATCGATGATTCGCTGATTGGCGTTGTGGGGAACAAACCAATCCAATTGAGCGGCCGAGAGGCCGCTTTCTTGCATCAATTCCGAGATTCCGCGAGCAACCTCGCTGATTGCCCAGCGATACACTTCTCTTCCGTTTTGTACGATGTTCCCGTTCATCGTCAGTTCATAGTCGCCTACTGTAGGGGACAAGCTGCTGCGGTACAAGTGATGGCCGCCGCTTCCATCCGTATCGCTGTACGCGGCGAGCACGTCGCCTGCTTCATTGTCTTGTTGCGCTTCCATTAGAAAAGCTCCGGCTCCGTCACCGAATAGAATGCATGTTGTACGGTCGCTGTAGTCGGTCGCTTTAGATAACGTCTCGGCGCCTACGACAATAATCTTCCGGTATAGTCCAGACAGCAATAGTCCGTTAGCAAGCTGAATGGCGGCCGTAAAGCCCGCGCAAGCGGCTTGAATGTCAGCCGACCCGCAGCGGTTCATTCCGAATGCAGCTTGAATGCGGGAAGCGACGCTTGGCAAAATCGAATCGGGAGTAGAGGTTGCGACGATAATATAATCGACGTCGGACAAATTGACGGGATAGCGGCTTTCCATATTGCGCAGTGCTGCAATACATAAATCGCTGGTAAATTCGTTATCGGCAGAGATGCGCCGCTCACGAATGCCCGTACGCTGCACAATCCATTCGTCGCTTGTGTCGACAATTCGTTCCAAATCGAAATTGGTTAACGTTTTTTCCGGAGTATAAGAACCGATAGCCGTAATGACAGCATTGGAACGCAAATTAACATTTGTCATTTGGAACACCTCTTTTTGATTATTAGTACCAGGTATTAATACTTGATAATAAAATACTCCTCTTCAAATTAGTTGTCAATAGACGATCGGATAGCGGAACGACGTTCGGCACAGGCTAATATCGGGTAAATAAGCCTAAAAGACGAATGGAGGATGCAAATTTTATGCGTAAACCATTAATGCTTTTAACCGCAAGCTTAGCGCTTAGCGCTATGTTGGCCGGGTGCGCCGCCAATCAAGGGGATTTGGGCAATCGCAATATTCGTCCGAATAGCGTACGGCACGACGCGAACGGCAATCTTATTTACAATAATCAATACTCGGCCAAACGCTTTGCGAATGATCAACTGAACGAGATGAACCAAGCGAACGGCAAGCGGTTGAACAGCAATAATATTGTTGGATATCACAAAAATTATAAAATTGAAATGAGCGAGGAGATTGCCCACCGAATTGCGAAAATGGGCGCGGTCAAAACGTCCAATGTCATGTTGACCGACAACAATGCTTACGTCGCCGTTTCATTTAACCATCATGTCGGTCATCATATCGGAAAAGGAACGGGAACCGGCATAAAAAGCGGAATGCCGACAGCAAAAGGCGTTGGCGTTCCTAACGCAGTCGGTCGCACCGGTTCAGTCGGCGATTATCGAACGTACAATTCTGATACTAATCACCGTTACGGCACGCTGGCCGCAGAAGACAGCCAACTGACCGAAGCAATCAAGAAAGACATTGCGAACGAAGTCAAACGCATGTATCCAAGAGTGAAAAATGTTTACGTATCGGCGAATCCTGACTTTGTCGGCCGTATGGAAGGCTACATGAACGACGTTCGCAACGGGCATCCAATTCAGGGCTTCATTGCTGAATTTAATGCAATGGCTGAGCGTATTTTTCCCGCAAATGCAACTCGTATTTCAACTAAAGCAACTGAAAAATCTCCAAGCATGATTTACGATTACAATCGTTAACACATTCAAGGCTTTTCACCGGCTGCGCAAGCGCAGCCGGTTTTGCTGCGATATAAAGCTTCGTACATTGACCTGCCCGTCTATTTCCATTAAAGTAAAAATTGAATGAAATGAAAGAATGGAGAGAGTTGACGCTTTTTTCGTTCGTGGAAGTGAAGGCGGTGTACGTTTGATGCGCAAACTGGCGTATTTGTTTATTTTGCTTGGAATTGTTATTATCGTTTATCCGAAAGCAAGCGAATGGTATGCCAATTGGCAGCAAGATAAGATAATGGCGGAGTGGGAGCAAGAAATGGATCAAACGGCGGCAGCCGATGTCCAGCGCAGCTTCGCCGATTTGACGCCGTTATTTGATGAAGGCGATGAAACTGATGTCACTCCGGTATCCGCCCCTGAAACGGAGCAGCCGGTGAAAGAAGAAGAGGAAAAACCGGAAGCGATCGCTACGATCTCGATACCGTCCATTAAATTGAATCTTCCGGTCATGGATGGAGCGACGCAAAAAAACATGAAATACGGCGCTGCCCACATGAAAGAGACAGCTTCTTTCGGGAAAATCGGAAATACCGCAGTTGCCGCTCACCGAGCGAAAACCAAGGGCCGATTATTTAATCGTCTTAACGAGGTCAAAGAAGGCGATTCCATTATTATTACGCAGCAAGGCAAAACATTTACTTACAAAGTTTATGCGACCTCGGTTGTGAAGCCGAGCGACGTATCCGTTCTGAACTACAATAATAAAGATAAATTGCTTACTCTTATAACATGTACTCCGCTTGGGAAATCGACTCACCGGTTGATCGTTCACGCCAAATTGAGTTAAGAAGGACGCAAAGAAGGAATTGAAGCCGCATGCTTGGAAAAGATGCGGTTTTTTTTGTTGTGTTCAAGTTTGAAGATGCTGAATGAGTGGGGAACATCACAAAAAAAAAGGACCCGCAGAGGCTGCGGGTCTGTCCTAGAATGGTATCAACTGTGGGGTTGATGTCTTTATTTTATAGTCGCAACCTTAATGGAACATTAAATGTATATGTCCAATGCATGTCGATTCCATGGATAAACTGTGAAGGCGCTAGGCGCAGACCGCTTTTTCCACATATTAAAGCGAGCCGAAAAGCATACGAAATCCTCCCGTGAGAGATGCTACATTTGCCTTATAATTTGATTCCTTGAAGGAGGTTTTGCGCGCAAATGAAGAAGACAATCGCCTTTATTTTTGCCGTATGCTTAACCCTTGTACTGTCGGCTTCCGCTTTCGCGAACACTGCAGCTAAAACGACATCTTCACCATCTCCATCCCCGATTACGGGGCCAAGTGCAGGGACACAGTTTAACCAAAAAGTTTATGGCAATGGCACGAACGCTTACGGGCCGGGTACCGTTTCCGGTTATGGAAATCCGGTCGGTATGAACGGCTACAACGGTTATAATGGTTATGGATATAATGGTTATGGTTACAATGGCACAGGAACAGGCAATGGCTATCGGACTTATAACGTCGATGGCGTGCACTTCAACAAAAACGGCGTCTATTTAGACGGCGACAACCGTCGAGATGGCGTATATCCGTACGGCACGTACGGGAACAACCGTTATGGCGTAAACAACTACACCAATAAATCGAATATGGGTGTCGGAATCGACTCCACGCGTAACGCCAACTACCGTGCTAAGGCGACGACTGGCAACGGCAGAGGAATGGGCTGGGGATGGCTTGGTCTGCTTGGTCTGATCGGTCTAGCCGGTCTCCGCGGCGGCAACAGAGAAAGAACGTAAACAAACAAGGAAAGCCGCTCGTTCAAACGAGCGGCTTTCTTTATCTGATTCCCTTTTATGACCTGTAAAGCTCAAGCTTGTCCAAATCCACAATAAAGCCGTACGTTTTCAAAATATCTAATCCAAGCAGCCCCTTATGGGACTTCGGCAAGATACCTATATCAATCTCAAGTTGAGCTGTTTTAAAATCTTCAATCTGAATATAGTCCAGTTTCTTCGTGTAAAAAGGAACCGATTCTCCAATTCCGTACGCCTCATAAACAGGATCGCCGTTCTCATAAGTTATGCCAACTGCATTAAGCGCATCAGGGCTGAAAATGGTATGAGATGATCCGGTATCAATGATGATATCAGTTAGCTCCAAATCTTTTCCGCGAAAGCAAACGGTAACAGCGGCGGTCAATAAATGTCCGTCAAATTGAAGCCTCATGAGCTTCGTCTCACTCTCAATAACGGGTCTTTCCGCAAATGAATGATGCAATCCTCGTTAGCTGTATGGTAAACAAGATTGCCTGGCTCCGCGCTGAAAAATTCTTTATTTGCATCCAAATCTGGGACTGGTCTTATTAATGCGACATCGGTGACAATTTTTTCATTCTCTTGCTCGGTATAATCCAGTATAGAAATTAAAACGAACTGATTAGGATACATATCTCGAAGCTGCCGCCATTTCATTGCTATATCACCCTCTTTACTGTATTTCATATTTCTATTTTACCATAATTTGAGTTATGATTGGCATGAATCACGGCTGCGGTACATAAAACAAATCCCTCCAGCGATAAGCGAGCCGAAGGGAAGGGGTTGCAGAATATTGGATTGTATCAACGCAGTTCCAATTACAATTTAATCAAATGTATTCCTGAGCAAGGGGGAGACCGAGTGGAAGCGGCAAATCCCGCGGGTCAGCAAGATCATCTTACCCCCTGCGCCCATTTTCCTCGTATACAGCACCATTGCAATAGCCCCTTCATACAATAAGTTGACTGTATCCCTTAACCTTGTTAAACCATCAAAACCCGAGCAAGGAGGGGTGACAAACTTTGAAGGGTAGCGACCATAAGAGCAAGTTTTTATTGACTCATCGTGAACGCGAGGTATTCGAGCTGCTGGTGCAGGATAAAACAACAAGAGACATTGCACAGCAATTGTTCATCAGCGAGAAAACCGTTCGCAACCATATTTCGAATGTCATGCAGAAATTAAACGTAAAAGGTCGTTCGCAAGCGGTTGTCGAGCTGATCAAGCTTGGGGAGTTGCAAATTTAACCCAATTATACAGTCTCCCCATTCTTGTTTGTCCGGGAGCATACCCCTTATAGTTCATGACTAAAACGTGAGAAAGGCAGCATTATGCCGTGCTGCTTTTTTCACGTTTTTGGTTTAAGAAGCACTCCTATTGTATGACAGCAAACCTTCGTCCTAGCCGCCGGCCAAATCGTACATGGACGTTAAAATATGTCCAACGGCGGCGACGGCCGCCTCGGCCTGTTCGCCTTCGGCGGCTACGGTGACCCGGTCTCCGAACCTGGCGCCTGCCGATATGACGTGCACGAGACTGCGCGCGTTATAAGTGCGGCCTTCCTTCTCAAGCGTTACCGAGCATGGAAAAGCTTTGGCTGCCTCTACGATCTTACGTGCAGGCCTGGCATGAATGCCAAGCGGGTTTTGAATAATATAATCTTGTCGCATCAGCGGCGCTCCTTCTTGCGGTGCTCACATCTATAATAATTTCTCGATCTCGTCCTTAATTCGTTCGGAGCTGGTGCCGAATACGACCTGAACCGCTCCGCCGCCAAGCCGGATAACGCCTGCCGCGCCGAGCGCCTTCAACTGCTTGTCATTGACGGCTTGCTCGTCCGATACAACTAGCCGAAGCCGTGTAATGCAGGCGTCGATGCCTGTTATGTTGGCCGTGCCGCCGAGAGCGGTGACGATTTGGTCAGCAGTATTTCCTGTTTTGTTTCTGTCTGCCGTCCCTGTTCCCGTTTCCTCGATTTGAAACAGGCTGTCATCTTCGCGGCCGGGCGTTTTCAGGCGAAACGCTAGAATGGCAAACCGGAATAGAAAATAATAGACAACGCCGAACGCCAGACCAACCGGAATAATGAGCAGCGGTTTGGAGGCCAGCGGATAATTGATGACATAATCGATAAAACCGGCTGAAAAAACGAAACCGTGCTTAACCCCAAGCTCCATCATGATATATCCGGATACGCCCATCATCAGCGCATGAATGGCGTATAAAATAGGTGCAGCGAACATAAACGCAAATTCAAGCGGTTCGGTAATGCCGGTCAGAAAGGTAGCGAAGGCGCTCCCGATAAATACAGAAGCGATCATTTTGCGTTTAGCTGGGTTAGCGGTATGGATGATCGCCAGCGCGCCGGCTGGCAGCGCAAACATCATGATCGGGAAAAAGCCGGTCATAAACATGCCTGCCGACGGATCGCCCGCGAAGAAACGGGTCAGGTCGCCATGGACGATACGTCCGGCTTCATCGGTGTAGCTGCCGATTTGAAACCAGGCGATCGAGTTCAGCACATGATGAAGCCCGAACGGGATGAGCAGGCGGTTCGCCACGCCGAATATAAAAGCGCCGATGCCGTTCAAGCCGACGACGCGATTGCCAAACGCGTCGAAGCCGTTTTGAATCGGTCCCCAGACGGCACCAAGCGCAATGGCGACGACCACCATAACGAGAGAGGTGATGATCGGAACGAATCGTTTGCCGCTGAAAAAGCCGAGCCACTCGGGAAGCCTTATCGTATGGAAGCGCTTGTACAAAAAGGAGGCGACAAGTCCGGCGATGATGCCGCCAATGACGCCCATATTCAGCTCGGTACCGGCCTGAATCCAATCGCTGAAAACGAGCGGAACCTTCGCTTGTACGGTAATAAGCACTTGATAAGCGATGACTGCGGCCAGCACGGCTACGGCATCCCCGGCTAACCCAATGGCGACGCCGACCGCAAAAATAAGCGGCAGGTGATCGAAGATCGCCGAGCCGCCTGCTTCAAGAAACGGGGCGACATAACGGTTCAGCCACTCGCCCGCATGCCCCATATGAAAATCTTTTACATAATCGATCTTGCCGAACCGCTGCAGAAGAGCTGCCGCCGGCAAAGCTGCAACAGGCAGCATTAACGACTTTCCAATTTTCTGCATAAACGCGAGCATGGTATTCGTCCTTTCTCCTTTGACCGATCTATGATCGTTCTTGCAAAAAGGCTTTATCCGTTTAAGACGGCCGTTAAAATAATATCGTCCCCGGCTGTCACGCAGCCGCCGTTCGTCTCGATGGCCAGCTTCCTAAGCTCGTCCTCGTTAACCACGACAATTGGACAGATGGTCGGAAAGCCCGCACTCGCGATCGCCGCCGGATCGAATTCGATCAGCGTCTCGCCTTGCTTGAAGGAATCGCCGGTCTGTATGCGGCTCGTGAAGCAGTGGCCGTTCAAAGCGACCGTATTGATGCCGAGATGGATTAGCAGCTGCAGTCCGGACGGGTGCTCCAGCAGCAGGGCGTGCTTCGTATGAATTAAATGGCGGACCGTTCCGTCAAAGGGTGCCGCGAGCTTGCCATGGGAAGGCTCGATTGCGATGCCCGCACCCATATGCCTCCCGGCAAACGCCTCATCGGGCACCCGGTCAAGCGGAACGACCTCTCCCGTTAAAGGGGAGCGGACCGATACGGCCGTTTGATTGTTTTTTCCTAGTAGTTTGGACAGCATACAGGCCTTATCCTCCTTGCGGTCTTGGCTGAAGCGCGCTGTCGTTAGACGCTGCGTTCCGTCTGCTTAACGAGCTGTCCGACAGGAACGTTGTAAATGGCGGAATAGACATGAAAGGTCAGAAAGCCGATCTCGTCTTCGGGAACGTCGACTTGAAAACGCTCGCTGATCCAGCCGGCCAACTGCCGGGCAATTTCATATTCGACAGGAAAGCTTCGCTTCGTTTCGTTTAATAGCGGATTAATAATGTCCATGCCGTTCCGCAGCCGGAAGACGGCGAATTGAATATGGCTCGGCAAGGCGAAATACACTTTCGGATTGACGTCGGAACCGGTTGTTTGCTTAATGCGTGCAATTGTCCGTTCGGTCATTTCGATCACTTCGGGATCAATATCTTCGAGCAGCGTATGGTAGTGCTTGACGTGCTCAGTGTCATCTAGCCGGAATTTCTTCTCGATGCGCCGGTCCTTGCCGTCGACAATCGTTCCGCTTTTCGCTCCGAATCCAAGTCCTTTGCCAACCAGTACATACTCTCTGTCCGTCTCTGTATCTACCGTTAATAGAACGTTGTTGCCAATGACGCGATCGATGCGATAAGCGCCTGCCATGAAGAGACCCCTCCCTGTTCAATTCTAGAATACCAAAATCGACAAAAAGAGCCAAGAAAAGAGATTCGCTCCGCGCCTGGCGGACGAATGGCTTTTCTTGGCTCATGCCTTCAACTCGCATTCCTTAAATTGAAGTAACACGCCGTTTCTTTACAATGGCTTAACTACTTCCATCATAAGTAACGGCTCTGCTTTTCGTCAAGACAAACGTTTAGTATCCGTCGGTCCGGTGTCCCAGCTCCTCGGCGGCTTCCATTCCTTCGCGCGCGGCTGTCGTCCCGATGTGATCGGAGGTGGAGCGCGATTTGATCGCTTCGCCGACAAGTCGCCCGTATTCCGGATCAGCTTCCGTCAAATGACGAATCATATTATCTTGAATGACCGGGCTGCAGGTTGCGAGCGCGTTCCCCAAATTGACGATCAGTTCGTCGCGCTCCCATTGCTCGAATTTCCGGAACGTATCGCCGGCCTGGGCGAAGTCATTGGTCCGGTCAATTGTTTGTCGCATCAGCTTGTCGTTGTAAGAGGGCTGATGCGGCTCGCCGCCTGGTTCAGCTTCCCGGATTCCGTTTAGCGAGGAAGGTTCGTAATTGATATGCGGATTCTGTCCCGGCGCTGCATCGACATAAAAAGCCATTTGGCCGTCCCGCTG
Source organism: Paenibacillus sp. NPDC058071 (assembly GCF_042885235.1). Taxonomy (NCBI): domain Bacteria; kingdom Bacillati; phylum Bacillota; class Bacilli; order Caryophanales; family Paenibacillaceae; genus Paenibacillus; species Paenibacillus sp. NPDC058071. Next base: position 98,364 of record NZ_JBHVSK010000019.1, on the reverse strand, counting down.
ATTGGTGGCTACCGGCTTTTTCGGTGCATTGACCGGAAGCTGCAAGTAATTGCTGCCAACGCGATAGCGCTGCGTGTCGGAATAGGAGAGTGTGCGCCCTTGCAGCATTTTATCGTCCGAGAAGTCGAGCCCGTCCACGAGCACGCCGGTGCCGAACGCCGCTTGCTCGACTTCGGCAAAATAATTGGCCGGATTGCGGTCAAGCACCATTCTTCCAACCGGCACCATCGGAAATTTGTCCGGGTCCCATAGTTTCGTATCGTCAAGCGGATCGAAATCCAGCTCCGGATGCTCGTCGTCCTCCATGATTTGTACGCAAAGCTCCCAAGAGGGGGGATCGCCGCGTTCAATTGCTTCATATAAATCCTGCGTCGCATGGTTGAAGTTTTTGGCTTGGATTTGCTCGGCTTCATCCTGCGTCAGATTGCGAATGCCTTGCTGCGGCTCCCAGTGATATTTGACGAGCACGGCTTCGCCGTCCGTGTTCACCCATTTGTATGTATTTACTCCCGAGCCCTGCATTTGGCGATAGTTGGCCGGGATGCCCCAAGGGGAGAACAGAAACGTAATCATATGCGTCGATTCCGGCGTATTCGAGACAAAGTCGAAGAAACGCTCCATATCTTGAATATTTGTAACCGGGTCGGGCTTGAAGGCATGGATCATATCAGGAAACTTCATCGCGTCGCGGATAAAAAAGATTTTCAGATTGTTGCCGACCAAATCCCAGTTGCCGTCCTCGGTATAAAATTTGACGGCGAAGCCGCGAGGATCGCGCAGCGTCTCCGGCGAATGGCCGCCGTGAATGACGCTGGAGAAACGGACGAATACGGGCGTGCGCTGTCCCTTCTGTTGAAAAACTTTGGCTCTTGTGTACTTTGCGATTGGTTCGTTGCCGTAAGTTCCGTAAGCCTCGAAATAGCCGTGCGCTCCTGCGCCTCGAGCGTGAACGACCCGTTCCGGGACGCGCTCCCGGTCGAAGTGGGTAATTTTCTCGATGAACGGATAATTTTCGAGCGTAGCGGGACCGCGATTGCCGACCGTTCTCATATCTTGATTGTTTGCAATCGGGTGACCTTGGCGGTTTGTTAGCGTCTGCTCGGCACGCCCTTTTTTGTCTTCGTCTCTCATCTCGTCAATAATCCTCCAATTTTTCATAATAAGGGATGTTACTAGCGTTACTATGCCTCAATGAAATGTAAATTATAATGGCGATAGGCATGCTCTTTCGGTTCTCAGAGCTGTCCCGTTATGCTATGATAGTGAAATTAATACATATGTTTCTTTATCTAAAAATGTTCGTTTGGATTATCATTCCTTTTCTTTATTATGGAGGAGTTATTGAATGACTAAATTGCTGTTGTTTTTCGGGCTAACTTGGCTGTTCGGGAATCCGTTTGTCGCCATTATTGTATTGCTGCTTGTGTTTTATTTTTTGGATCGCCGCTTTATCGGGCTGACGCCAAGCATCTTGAAGCCGATTAAGCAGTCAGGACGGCTGCGCAAGCTGAAACGGCAGATCGAAGCGTCTCCAAGCGATACTTCGGCTAAGCAGGATGCGTCGCGAATTTTAATCGAGAAGAAAAAATACCGGGAAGCGCTGGCGCTTCTCGAAAGGGTGGAACGCGCACTTGAGGATTCCGCCGAATATTGGGACGATCTGAGCATATGTCTGCTGGCAATTGGCGAGGAAGAACGAGGCGCGGAGGCCGCAAGTAAAGCGCTGGCAATTAATCCGAGAGTCAAATACGGCGCGCCGTATTTGCGGTTAGCTGCTTTTTACGCGGAACGCGACGCTTCCAAGGCGTTGGATTATATAGCATCTTTTCAGCACATACAGTCTTCTTCGTGCGAAGCTTACCTGCGTCTTGCTTCTGTCTATAAAGCGATGGGACGCGAGCATGAAGGAAAACAGGCTATCGAGGGAGGTCTGCGCGTATATCGGGAATTGCCGAAATACCGGAAAAAAGCGGAGCGGCAATGGGCGATCCGGCTGTTATGGAAACGGACGGCGGGCTTGTAGCGGAAACTCCATATTTCATTAACAAGGGAGCAGCTAGCAATGCAGCGCAACAATTGGCTGGTGGCGATCAGCGTTATCGTCATCATCATCCTGGTCAATAATACGGCTTACTATTTTCTAATGAAGCGTTCGCTCGAATCGGCGCTGAATCGCGAGATGGCAGCCGTGGCCAAGCAAATTGAATATTCGGTCGAGCAGTCGCGGATGGGGGCCGAGCGGTTTCAGGATCAAATCGGCCGCGAGCTGCGGGCGGTATCAATCGCAGCCCAATACGCGCTCGACCCCGATGTGGAGCGGGTGACGAACAATCAGCTCAAAGAGTTAAGCGAGAAGCTTGACGTCGCCCATATCACGCTCCTAAAGCGTACGGACGACGATATTGTGATGTATCGTTCCTCGGACGAGAACGAGCTTGGGGACGGAACGAAGACATGGGACCCTTGGTTTATTGCCTTCAATCAGCTTTTCGAATTTAAAGAAGTACGCATCGACTGGCTGGGGCAGACGCTGAAAAACTTTTGGAGCGGACCTTACGAGGTCGCCTCAACTGATCCGGAAAGCATCTACAAGTGGGGCTACTACTACGACGGTACAACCAATTACATCATCGATCCCTATGTCAGCTACACGATGCTGGCCGACTACGAGAACGTGACGGGCGTCAACTCGCTCATTAACAAATCGCTTGCGAGCAGCGAGACGCTGCTTGAGGTGACGGTGCTGAATCCGGCTACGTTCGCCAAAGGCCCGTTCGAAACGATTCAAGAAAATGGCGCAGTACAGGGACATTTGCTGCAAAAACCGGTCATGTACGGCACGCACACCTACGAAAGCGAGCGGGATGCAGAGAACGTGGCCAAAGCTTACGATAGCGGGAGGGTTGTGACGGCGAACGAACATGTTCACGGCAAGCATGTGCTCAAAATGTTTATTCCGGTGTTTGCCGAAGAGCGGGGAATAAACATTGTTGATGAAAACGGCGAACCGATTAACAGTTACGTGCTGGCGCTAGTCTCCGATTACCAGGTCATTCAAAAACAGCTGGATTCGCAATTTATTAATATTGGGCTAATTATTATTACCGTTACGGCGCTTAGCTTGATTATTGTAACGTTCGCTATGCGCTATATTCGCCAATCCCGCGACCGGATGGTGCAAATGACGCAGCAAACGTACGTTGACGAAATCAATTCAATGTTTCAGGCGATTCGAGCGCAGCGGCATGATTTCTTGAATCATGTGCAAACGATCCATTCGTTAGCCGAACTGAAGAAGACGCAGGAGCTCGTCGCTTATACGAAGGAATTGACCGGTGAAATTCGCTTAATGAACGATATGATCAACATCGGGAATCCAGCGATTGCGGCGCTTATCCGCTCCAAAATATCGCAGGCGGAAAGCTACCGGATTGCGTTCAGTTGCAGCTTTGGCGGCTTAAAGCGGCTGCAGATGGACGTCAAAACGCTCGATATGAACCGGATTCTCGGCAATTTGATCGACAACGCGTTCGACGAAGTGACAAAGTATCCGGAAGGGAAGCGGGAAGTAGAGCTTGCCAGTACGCAAACGGATAATTACGTAGAGTTCAAAATTAGCAATACATGCGAGAAAGCGGAGCAGGTGGCGGAAAGTCCGCTCTTCGATGCGGGATTTTCGACCAAGGACGAGGATCATCAAGGGCTCGGACTATACATTGTGAAGTCGATTGCCGACAAATACAAAGGCACGATTCAAGTATTCGCTTCCGAACCGGAACGCATTACGTTCGTTATCCGGCTGCCTCTTTAACTTTCTTCCTCATTAAAACAGCCTCTCCAAAGCCGTAAGCAGCCGGCGTACAGGAAGAGGCTGTTTTTTATAGCACAACGGACGCTCCGCGGCGTTCGATCTTAGGCAATCGCGCTTCTTCTTATGCTATAATAGTAAGAATAGGCAATGGCAAGGAAAGCAGGTGAACAGCTTGGCGAGTCTCGATATGAATTTGTTGAAAATGATGGAGAGCGGGCTTGGCGACTCGTTGAATGAAACGCTCATTAAGCGCGGTTGGGACTACTACCGCAGCGGCAATGTGATGAACGTAAAGGAGGCGGACGACCATACGCTTTACGGCGCGGTGCAAGGCTCCGACGTGTATGCGATCGTGCTGGACGCCGGCCAATTCCGATACAGCAAATGCACATGCCCGTTTGGAGGCTATTGCAAGCATATGGCGGCGGTCTTTTTCGCTTATCTAAATATAGAGGACAAGACGGGACTGGCGGCAAAAGCGGCCTATCGCAGGCTGCTTGGGCTCGATCCGCTGTCCGAGCTAACAACAGCGGGTGCAGCGGCAGCTGTGAATACGACGGCGAGAATGACCGCTGCCGCATCGGCCGTCCATCCTTCGGAGGAAGACTCTCCGGCTGATTGGCAAAGCTGGATAGAACAGGAGTACGGGCGGGTGTGGACGAATTGCCGTCATTCCTTGCACGCGCTTCAACCGGTGCTCTCTTCCCTCAAAGGCTCGTCCAAGGACTGGGAGCTGCCGATGCAGCGCCTGCACTGGATGAATGCCATTTTGTTCGTGCTGGAACAAGCGGAATACGCAATTAAATCGGTTGACACGTTCAGCCGTTACTACCATGAAATGTCGTTCATGCGCATGGCGGAGCCTTGGGTCGCTCATTACTATTCGCTCGCATTGGAGCTGGAGCCGCAGGCAATGGACGACGCGCAGCAGGAATGGATCGGCCATATCGTTCGAATTGCGTTCGAGCGGGCGCTGAAGACCGAATCGCAGCTTTTCGATTGGGGTTATATTTATTTGGCGCTGTGCGAGAAAATGTCCGAGAATGCAAATTGGCACGAGGAGGAGCTGGAACGGCTGCTGCAGCTGCCGGAAAGCCCGCAGGAGGACGAGGAGGATATTAACCGCTCCTTCGTTCATTCGGCGATTGCGATGCTCAGTTTTTTCGCCGGCCGGGATGCGGAAGCCATCCGTCATTTCGGCAAGTCCGATTTTCAACGCTCGCAAAAAGTGATCTATCCGTGCGCCGCGCAGCGGCTGGAGGAAGGCGATTGGGAGCGTTTCGGCGATTGGATGAGCTTTCTGTACGAGCGCATCTATCCGTACCGCAGCGGAAGAACAATCGGACCGTTCGTAACGCTGTGCAGAAGGGCCGACGAGGATCAGCCGGAGGAGCCGAGGTGGTCCGCATATATGACCGATCTGCTTCCGCATTCGTACATGGAGCTATCCGATCATTGGCTTGCGGTCAAAAAATACGAGGAATGGGCCGATCTGCAGCTGCTGCTCGGCATGAAGCCGGATGATCTGAGCGTGCAGGACCTAAAGGAAGTGACGAAGGCGGCGCCGCAATATTTGTTGCCTCTCTATCATCAATCGATCGAGGAATGTATGGCTTCCCGAAACCGTCAAGGCTACCGGATGGCGGTCAAACAGCTCAAGAAGCTGGAGCGTTTATATAAGGCAGAGAAGAATACGGAGAAATGGGATATGTACTTGGCTGGAACCGTGAAGAAGTACCAGCGGCTGCGGGCATTTCAGGAAGAGCTGTGGAAAGGGAAGTTGACGAAATGAAATCATTCATTGGCACTCGTTCTTTAGTCGTTGACGGATTCTGGGCGCAGCAGGAGGACGGTAAAGGGGCGATCATGCTGACGCCGGCTGATCGTGGAGAATCCTCGCCGCGGTTTCGGTCGGCGTTGTTCGCTTGGCATAAGGCGTCCTGGTACGGGACCGAGGTGGAAACCGTACAGCAGGGCGACCGTAAGCTGCTGAAAATTTCACCGCTGCTGGCCGTCGACTACTTGTCGTCGCCGAAGCATGCGAAGCTGCTCCAGGCGGAATGGTCGCCGCGGCTGCAGCGCCTGATGAGACTGGCCGAGCTTATTCGGCAAGCTCTCCTGAACGGCTGGTTCGAGCCGGACTGGAACGGCTGGTCAGAGGAGGCACGGGCATGGCGGCTTGCGCTCCCGGAAGCGGAAGCTGAATTTCGACGCGAATGGGAGACGCTTGCGGAAACCGGAACGGACGGCGACGGGCTTGCCGAAGCGACAGATTGGCTGACCGGGGCGATAGAAGAGACAATTGAGCAGAGCGATGCGGCGAAAGAAGTATGGCGCCGGGTCGGGGCCGCTGCCGGCGGCGAGCTGGCGTTAATGCGAAAGGCAGCGGATGAAGAGGATTGGCTGATCGCGATCGGCCTGCGCAAGGATTCGCTGCCGTTCAAGACGGCGCTGCAATTGGTGGAGCCTGGAGAGGGGTATGGCTGGAGGCTTCGTCCGGCAGTTCAAAACCGTGACGGCGGCCCGTGGATTCCGCTCCGCAGCGAAGGCGAGGAAGGGCGTTGGAGAGACGAGGCAGAGGCCGATGGGGAGCCGGCTTCGCTGCCGGATGAATGGCTGCCGCTGCTTGGACCTAAGCTGCAAAAGGAGCAGGCAAAATGGCTTGCCGCTTTGCCTGATTGGGAGGACCAAGACCGGTCGGGAACTATCCGAACGGCGTTGTCCGACAATGATGCCTGGCAGTTCATGGAGAAGTCGAGCATCGCTTTGCTGGAAGCAGGCTGTCCAGTGCTGCTGCCGAGCTGGTGGGAGGCGGTGCGCTCCCGCAAGCTGAGGCTGCGCGCCAAGCTGAAGTCGTCGGTCGGCTCGGAATCGCAGCCGATGTTCGGTCTTGATCAGATCGTGCAGTTCGATTGGCGTATGGCGCTGGGCGACGTCGACTTGTCGGAGGCCGAATTTATGCGGATGGCCGAGGAAAATCGCAGACTGATGAATATCGGCGGCGAATGGGTTCATCTCGATCCGCAAGACGTTGCGCAGATCCGCGACTGGATGAAGCGGGTTGGCAAGAAGAAGGGTCTCAGCTTCCGCGACGTTATGGAAATGCATTTGATGGGCGGTGCTCCTGCTGAAGAGGATGAGGACGGAATAGCCGGCCTCAGAGCGGAAGTAGAGCTGAACGAGCATTTGGCGAAATGGCTGGCGCAGCTGCAGCAATCTGCAGACATTCCATTGATTGAGAAGCCGGAAAGCTTTCTCGGCGAACTGCGGCCTTATCAGCTTCAAGGCGTATCATGGTTGCTATTTTTACGCCGATTCGGGCTAGGCGGCTGCCTGGCCGACGATATGGGACTCGGCAAGACGATTCAGTTCATGGCCTATCTGGCCTACGTACGCGAGAGCAAGGCGGATCAGACAACGACGCCGTCGCTGCTCATTTGCCCGACCTCGGTAATCGGCAACTGGCAGAAGGAATTGGAGAAATTCGCCCCAACGCTGCGCGTTCATCTTCATTACGGGCCGAAAAGAGATAAAGGGGATGACTTTGCAGAGGCTGTTCGCGAAGCCGATCTCGTCATCACCTCTTACTCGCTTGCACAACTGGACGAGGAGGACCTGCACCTCATCGAATGGGATGCTTTATGCCTGGACGAGGCGCAAAATATTAAGAACGTGTACACAAAGCAATCGACGGCCATTCGCGGGCTGCCTGCCCGGCACCGGGTTGCGTTGACCGGTACACCGATGGAAAATCGGTTGACGGAGCTTTGGTCGATCTATGATTTTATCAATCCAGGCTATCTGGGCGGAATCGGTGAATTCCGCAAGACGGTCGTAGCGCCGATCGAACGGACCCGAGACGAAGAGATGATCGCTGGACTGCAGCGCTGGGTGAAACCGTTCATGCTGCGGAGGGTGAAGAAGGACCCTGCCATTATGCTGTCGCTGCCGGAGAAGAACGAAGCGAAGACCTATATTTCGCTCACTGCCGAGCAGGGCGCAATCTATGAGAATATCGTCTCTGACCTGCTGGAGAAGCTGGATACGCTCGGTGCCATGCAGCGCCGCGGACTGATTCTCGCTTCGTTGACGAGGCTCAAACAGCTTTGCGACCATCCGTCGCTGCTGGAGGGAGAAGCGCCGCCGGAATGGGAGGAGGACCGCTCCAACAAGGTGGCTCGGCTGCTGGAGATGGCCGAAGAAATCGCATCGGAGGGCGAACGCTGCCTTATTTTTACACAATTCGTGGAGATGGGCCATCAGCTGAAGAAGCTGCTGGAGGAGAAGCTTGGTCTGGAGGTTCCGTATCTGCACGGCGGCGTGCCGAAGGCGAAGCGGGATCAAATGATCACCGACTTCCAAAATCCCGACATTCCGCGCTGCGCCTTCGTGCTTTCCTTGAAAGCAGGAGGAACGGGCTTGAACTTGACGGCGGCCAACCATGTCTTTCATTTCGACCGGTGGTGGAATCCGGCCGTGGAAAATCAGGCGACCGACCGCGCTTTCCGGATCGGGCAAACGAGGCAGGTACAGGTGCATAAATTTATTACGCTCGGCACGCTGGAAGAGCGCATCGACGAGATGATCGAGCGCAAGCAAAGCTTGAACGAGCAAGTTGTCGGCCAGTCCGAGCAATGGGTGACGGAGCTGTCGACGGAGGAATTGACTGAGCTGTTCTCGCTGCGCAAAAACTGGATGAAGGGATGATTCGGCCATGACGGAGGAAAAGCTGCGCGACAAGCTGGATAAAGTGATGGCAGAGCGCCGCACCGGCAAGCAGGAGAGCGGGCCGGATTTGCCGCAGAATAGCGAGCCGGCGCCTGAACCGGGGAATCCGGATGCGAACGCGGAATGGCGGGCTTTCTACGAAACCGTAAAAGCCCATGTGCAAGGGCTGCGTGATTAGCGAAAAGCTTATATTTTTATCCCTAGCCCGAAAAATAGTAGAATTGTCTCCCTTGTCTGTTCTTTTTTCGACCTCCATCGCGTGGAGAGGCGAATTTATAATAAAGAAGTCAGGCAAATAGAAGCTTGGTTCATGCACATTCACTGAAGGAGGGTCTGCAACATGAACAGGAGGCGTGCAGCGGTCGCCGGCCTTCTTGTTTCCGCTCTGCTCGTTGTCCCTGCTTGTTCAACCGCCGACAACGGCAAGCATGCGGCCGGAGGCATAACGGCTGCGAACAAGAAGGATGTTACGCTGTCGCTCCGACATACGCAGATCAAGGAAACAAGCAAGACGCGCCTTGCCATACTCGAGGATGTCGTCATGAAGACGGAAGAGGAGAATCTCGGCCTGACGTTCAAGCTGGAGGGCATTGACGAAATCGTCAATCGCGACCAAAAGCTGAAGATGGAAATGGCTGTCGGCAATCCGCCCGATATATTTGAGGTGTTTGGCGGCGCCGATCTCAATCTTTACGTCAAGGCGGGACGAATGCTCGACCTGACGCCGATCATCGAGGAGCTTGGCATTAGAGACAAATTTGTCAGCCTCGACGAGTTTACGATCGACGGCAAAGTATACGGGTTGCCTTTCGGCGGATATAGCGAAGCGGTATTTTACAACAAACGGCTGTTTACGCAGCTGAATCTATCGCCTCCGGCTACTTGGGACGAACTGATCAAGCTTGCGGATACGCTCAAGGAGAAGGGCTACACGCCTTTCGCTTTGGCGGCGAAGGACGGCTGGGTCAGCGGGATGATGTGGAACACGATCATGGAGCGTTACGTCGGCATCGACGCTATGAACAAGCTGTTGACGGGCGAGGCGAAATGGACAGATCCCGGCTTCGTTAAAGGGTTTGCCGCTTATGCGGACATCGCCAATCGCGGCTATTTTACGCCGGAGGCGCTCGTGCTTCCTTATTCCGATCAGGGCGCGGAGTTTTTATCCGGCAAAGCTGCGATGGTATTTACGGGAACATGGGATGTTAACGGCTTCACCGGCGAAGAAGCCAAGGGGCTGATCGGGCAAATCGGCTACTTCCCGTTTCCGTCCATCGAAGGGGGAGCGGGCGATCAGACATCGATCAACGCTTCCTATTCGAACGGTTACGGCTTCTCGTCCAATCTGGATGCAGATCAGATCGAAGGGGTAAAAAAGTTTATTAAAAACTTCTATACGGAGGAAGTGCAGAAGCGCACGCTTTTCGAAGATAAGCTGCAGCCGTCGATGAAGCTGTCGGACCTGTCCGGCGTCGATCCGCTTACCTCCGAGGTGCTGACCGTTATGGCGAATGCCTCTTCCTCTTGGAAGGCGTACGATGCCATCGTACAGCCTTCGGTGGGAGCGGAAATCAACTTTGGCCTGCAGGAGCTGATTGGCAAAGTGTCGACGCCCGAGAAGGTCGCTGCCAAAATTCAAGCGAAGCAGAGAAAAGCGAATGAAGCCCAGTAGGCGTCGCGCCAGGCAGCTGCGAGAATAAAGGGTGTTCCTTCGGACACCCTTTTGCCGCTTTTACGATTGCTTTTGAAGACCCAGCATCGCGTCAGACGCGATACCAAATCGATTATTTTTGTCCCAGTCGCTGCGCGCGCCTACCTGTCCTGCCGGTCTGCGCTCGTGAGCCGCAGGAATGGCGGGAGGGCCTTACGCAATGAACTTGAGACCGAAACTAATGCTGGCATTCATTTTTCTCGTCCTGCTGCCGATGCTGGCTTCGGGTATCGTATCCTTTCTTAACTCCGAATCGCTGTTAGAGAAAAAATATAGCGAGCAGACCGAAATTTCGCTTAAGGCAGTTGCGGGCAATATTCAATACTTTTTTAAAGAGCTCGACACGCTTTCGGACGGCAATCTGACGAGCTCGGAGGTACAGGATACGCTCAAGTACAGCAAGCATGCCTACGACGATCCGAGCGCGCAAATTGCGATCAACCAGGCGGAGAAGGAAATGAAGCGGATTCTATTTCAGCATCCCGCGGTTAGCTATGTTGTGCTTTACTCCGTTGACGGCAATATGTTTCGCGCCTTTCGGAACGATCCGACGACCTTCCGGCCAATCACGTTCGAGACATTGAAGGAACAACCTTTATATGAGGAAACGTTCAAGCTGGGCGGCCGGCCGAAATGGATCGGGCCTTATGAGCAGCAGCAGCTGACTGGCGTCGAGCCGCCTCTGTTTACGCAGATGAGGCTGGTTAAAGATATTCAGTCTTTCAACGATATTGGCGTTATGATTACGCAGTATAAGACCGAGGAAGTGTATTCGATGCTGAATACGTTTCTGAATCCAAGCGCGGAAGGCCAAGATTCGCGATACGTCATCATTAATCAGGAAGGCTTGATTTTGCTGGACAGCAACAGAAAGCTGGAAGGAAACAAAATCAGCCAGTATACGGACGCCGATTTTCAGCGCATCGACAGTTATTCCAGCTCGAGAATCAAGTTCAGCGAGGAAGACAGCCTTGTATCGGCTTTCAATCTCGATCGCAATGGCTGGATGCTCGTTTCGGTCAAGTCTTGGAACTCGCTGACAAACGAGAACGTTCGGCTCGTTCAATGGATCGTAATGATTACGACGCTTTGCGTGCTGTCGGCTATTCTTTTCAACGTCTTCTTCGTTAACCGGGTCGCGAAGACGATCGTCAAAGTAGTGCGCAAAATGCGTTTGGTCGAGCAAGGCCTGCTCGACATTCGGGTAACGGCGCATGGCAAAGACGAGACGGTGCTGCTGGCCAACAGCTTCAACAGTATGGTTGAACGAATGGGCGATTTGCTGACCGAGGTGCGGACGGAGCAGGAAAGAAAGCAGCACGCGGAAATGATGCTCATGCAAGCGCAGATCAAACCGCATTTCCTATTTAATACGCTGGAGTCGATCAACGCGCTGGCCGCGCAAAACGAAGGCCGAAAAATTATGCAGATGGTGCGCCGCCTCAGCAATTTGCTGCGTACGAGCATGCATGATTCGGAGGAAATTTCGGTTAGCCAGGAAATCGAGCATGTGCGCAGCTATTTGGAAATTCAGAAATATCGGTTCGAGGAGCTGTTCTCGTACGAGATTAACGTTACGGAAGAGGCTTTTCCGTTTACGATGCTGAAGCTGACGCTGCAACCGCTTGTCGAGAACAGCATCCAGCATGGCTTCGAAGGTTTCGAGGACGGCAAAGGTGTAATACGAATCGATGTGAAGGTGGAAGCCCATCAAATCGTATTCTTTATTAGCGATAACGGCATGGGAATGAGCAAGGAGACGCTGCGCAAGTTTGCGGACCGCAGCACGAAGCAAGGCGTCCGGCGCAATGCCGCTGAGCTCGGCGAGCGCCGGGGACTGGGGCTGCATAATGTCGCCGATCGGCTGCGAATCCATTACGGACCGGCATTCGGCCTGATGATCTGCAGCGAAGAGGGGTATGGCACCGTCATTCGTTGCACAATTCCGAAGAGCAGAGGTGATCGGCAATGACCGGGAAAGTACTTCTTGTGGACGATGAGCCGCACATTACAAGAAACCTGGAGAAAGTCATTCCTTGGGAGATGCTGGGGCTATCCGTATCGGGCATTGCCAAGAACGGAATGGAGGCGCTTGAGCTGTTCGAATCCGACTGCTTTGACTTGGTGTTATGCGATATCCGGATGCCTGTCATGGACGGATTGGAGCTCGTCAAGCAAATTCGGGAGCGGGAATTCGATTGCGATATTATTATGCTGTCTGGTTATCAGGACTTCGCCTACACGAGGGCGGCTATTCAATACGGCGTACAAGACTATGTGCTTAAGCCGATTCCATACGATGAATTGACCGGCGTTATTGCCCGGGTAATGTCGAATCAGCGCCTAAAGAAAAAACAATTGAGCGAGGAGCGGCAGAAGCTCGGCAAGATGACCGATTTAGCCAGCGAGAAAATATTGTACGATATTTTGATGGATTACACTGAAGCGACGACCAGCAATTGGCTGATCGAACGCGAGGAGCAGTCGATTCTCGATCAGCAGTACGCAATGATTGTGCTCGATCTGATCGTCAGCTCCGAACTGACGAAGGATTGGCGGGAATGGTCGGACAAGGAACGCAAGCTTTGGAACTTTGCGGTATGCAACGTGCTGCGCGAGAAGCTGCAGCAGAACGGCTACCGTCATGCGGTCATTCAAATCCGCGATGGGGAATGGTGCGTTCTGATCGACTGCGACCCAGCGCAGCCGTTCCATATTGATCAAGCAAAGAACTGGGCGGGCATGCTGCTGACAGCTGTCAAAAACCATGTCAAGCTGTCGCTCAACGCGGGCATTTACCGGGAGCTGACGCCAATTACTTCGTTATCTCAAGCCTATAAGCATGTGCAGCAAGGGATGCAGTTAGCGCCCAATCAGGAGCCGATCGCCGTCTACCCGGATTCGTCGGCCGTATCCTCCAGCGAGGATCAGGCGTTCTGGGATACATCGGAGAAGCTGATCGGCGCGGTGAAGCGAGGCGACGCTACAACGGTAGATGATGAGCTGAAGCGGATGACGAAGCAATTGCAGCTGCTTCGCGAGCCGTCGGTCGGCCGCTTCAAGCCGATGCTGCATTACTTTGTCGTCAACCTGATGCGAGAGACGAAGGAAATGGGCATTTTCTCGCGAGAGCAGGAGGAGTTGCTTTGGAAGAAGCTCGACCGCCGATTCGGCATTAAAGACTTGCTGTCGGTTATCCAGCAGGTGACCAGTGCGCTTGCCGACAAGTCGACAGACAAGAGGAAGCAGTCGGAGCGTTCGATGCTCGAAGTGAAGCTTTTTCTAGATCGCAATTTGTTCCGCGATTTGAGCGTGGAGGAAGCGGCGACGCACGTAGGGCTGAGTACGTCATACTTCAGCCTGCTGTTCAAGCAAACGTTCAACGAGACGTTTATCGAGTATGTGACCAAGCAGCGGATGGAGAAAGCAAAGTCGATGCTGTCCGGGACGAGCAAAAGCATTTCGCAAATCGCGAAGGAAGTCGGCTATGCCGAGCGGCGGTATTTTACGAAGGTGTTTATGAAATATACGGGGGAAAATCCTACCGATTACCGAAACGGTCATCAGTCGGCGACGAATTAACACTTTGCGGCGGAAAGCGAGAGACCTGAAGACCGAAAGAAGAATGCGATAACGGAATTGTGCAAGTTGAAAGCTGTATGCGGAGTATTAACGAATGAGCTCAGGAGGGGACAGCATGTCAGCAAGCGGAGAATGGAGCAATTGGACGTTAAAAGAAAAAGTGGGACAGCTTTTCGTATTCGGTTTTCACGGCTACGAGCCGAGCAAGGACATCAAGCATTTGATCGAGACGTACGGCATCGGGGGAACGATCTATTTCACTCGCAATGTGCAAAGCGCGAAACAGGTTCATCAGCTCTCGTCGTCGCTGATGGATATCGCCAAACGCGCGGGCAAGGAAAGTCCGCTGATTGCGATCGACCAGGAAGGCGGCATGGTGGCGAGACTGGTGGACGGTGTGACGCTCATGCCGGGCAATATGGCGCTGGGCGCGACTGGCTCGGCCGAGGGCGCGCGCGAGACGGCGCGCGTATGCGGGGAGGAACTCAGGCTGCTGGGCATTAACATGAACTATGCGCCATGTCTCGACGTGAACAATAACCCGGATAATCCGGTTATTAATGTACGCTCATACAGCGACCGCTCCGACGTAGTCGGGGAGCTGGGGACGGCAGCGGTGCTCGGCTATCAGTCGGCGGGAGTCGCCGCTACGGTGAAGCATTTCCCGGGACACGGCGATACGGCCGTCGATTCGCATCATGCGCTGCCGGTGCTTGCCCATGGCCGAGAGCGGCTCGATATGATCGAGCTGAGGCCTTTCCGCGCGGCTATCGAAGCGGGAACCGCTGCGATTATGACGGCGCATGTCTGCTTGCCGGAGCTGGAGCCTTCCGGCAAGCCTTCGACGTTATCGCATGCAGTTCTGACCGGCTTGCTGCGCGAGGAGCTCGGTTACGACGGCGTAGTGGTAACCGATTGCTTGGAGATGGACGCGATCGACCGTTTCTACGGTCCGGAGCAAGGCTCGATTGAGGCGCTGCGCGCAGGGGCCGACATGGTGCTTGTCAGCCATACGATCACGAAGCAAACGGCTGCAATTGAAGCGGTTGTCGCCGCTGTCGAGAGCGGTGATTTGCCGTTGTCGCGCATCGAGGAAGCGCTGGAGCGCGTGCTGCGGCTGAAACGGGGGCTGCGCGCAGGCGAGGCGCTAGTTCCGTGGGAGCAAGCGGAGCAGCAGCTTGCGACTGACGCGAACAAAGCGGTCGCATTGAAGTGGAGCGAGCGCTCAGCGACGCTTGTTAAAAACGAGGGAGACTTGCTGCCTTTGAAGCGGGAAGCGAGTACACTGGTGCTGTGGCCCGATATCAAGCCGGTATCGGTTGCCGATGAAATTTTATCCGGCGACGGTACGCTGGGCGGCTGCTTGCAAGCGCGGATGGGGAATGTGACCGAGCGGAGCATGAGCGAGGCCGATCCGCTTGCCGATCTGGACTCCTTCGAGCAGATCGTCGTCGTCACCTATGACGCAACGAAGCACGAGACGGAGCGCCGCGTTGCGAAGCGGGCCATCGAGCTTGCCGGAGACCGCACTGTAGCGGTATCGGTTCGCAATCCGCTTGATCTACGCGTGTACCCGGATGTACGGGCATATATTGCCGTATACGAATGCCGTCCGCTCGCGCTTCAATCGGCAGCAAAAGTACTGACCGGCGAGCTCGAACCGACCGGTCAGCTGCCGCTTGAACTGTCTGCCGCATACCCGTTTGGTTGGAGCGTTTCATTGGCAGAATAAAGATGCCCCAATAAGCAGCATAAAGAGGGTTCAGTTCCGCAAGCCGTTGTAATATCGGCTTATCGGAGCTGAACCCTTTTTTATATATAGTGGTACGTATTATAGAGGACCCGAAAGCTCATCCAGCGACATGCCGAGACTCGGCGCCATATGGGTCAGAAACCATTCCACTTCCGGACTGTTCAGCTTCTGCAAAGCGGCCTCGGTTTGGCCCATAGCAACTTGAAATTCCCGGTTGCCGCCGGACATCTCGGACACGCATTTCAAATAGGCGTCCAACAGATCCGCCGCTTTCACCAAACGCAGCAGGCGTTCGTCCTCTTCGGACAACACCCCGCCGGTCGGTTTGCCAAGCAGCGGGGCGTAGTCGTCTTGCAGCTCTGCCGGTACCATACCGAGCAGCCTCTCTGCGGCCATCGCTTCGATCTCACGAAAACTCGCAAGCATTTTCGGATTATGATGCTTAACAGGTGTTGGGATATCGCCGGTGAACACTTCAGTAGCGTCGTGGAACAGGGCCAGCGTTACGGCACGATCCGCATTGTAGCTTTGACTATACACACGATTGCCGATCGAACAGAGCATATGGGCCAGCAAGGCGACGTGAAACGTATGCTCCGCAACGTTTTCTTTCGTCGTGTTGCGCATCAGGCTCCAGCGCTCGATATATTTCAAACGGTACATATAAGCAAAAAAATGGCTGTCCATTTCAGTACGCTCCTTTGGCCGGGCATATGAGGATCTGTTACTCTATGCTATTATATAGCTTAAGACGCAAGTCAACTAGATCACCGGATAAAAGAGGGATGGCTTACGAGACAGTTCGGTCTGCAATTCAATCATTATTTTGAACGTTTTATGTTTATAATTATCCCGGGATCGCTGGTCCTGGGCTTTGTTTTTGCGGACAGTTTGCAGGGAATGACGGAGGCCGTTCCGTATCTGTTTGCTTACGTAACGCTCGTCATGGCGATTGGCTGCGGATTGGAACAGCTGAAAGAGGTGCTCCGCAAGCCAGGCATTATGCTGTGGACACTGCTGCTTGCGCATGTCGTATCGCCGCTAGTTGCTTATGCAGCGGGAACGGCAATATTTGGCTCTGACTCGCCTTACGTCGTCGGCCTGGTGTTGTTTACCATTATCCCACTCGGGGTATCGACCGTATTGTGGGTCGGTATGTCTGGCGGAAACGTGCCGCTCGTGCTGGCGATGGTTGTACTCGATTCAGCGCTTAGTCCGCTTGTCGTTCCGGCGGGATTGCATCTTTTTTTCGATACATCCGTCGATATTGATATTATGCCGCTCGTCATGGATTTGATCGTCATTATCGTACTGCCAACCGTCATTGGCGTGCTGCTTAATCAATGGACAAAGGGCAAGATACAGGAGAGGGTAAAACCGATCGCCGCACCGCTCTCCAAGCTTTGCTTTGTCGCAGTTGTCGCGCTTAACGCCTCTGCGATAGCGCCTCATGTCGAGCAGTTGAAAGCCGACATGATCAAGCTAATACCGCTCGTAATTGCGCTGGTAGCGGTCTGCTATGCGATCGGATTTATCGGGACCGCGCACAGAGGGCTTACGGAGACGCAAATAACCGTTTCTTACTCGACGGGGATGCGCAACATTTCGCTTGGCATTGTGCTCGCTCTCGGCTACTTCAGCCCACTGGCTGCGGTGCCGGTAGTACTGTCGATTCTTGTTCAGCAGCCGCTTGCGACCGTTCACCATTTTGTTTTACAAAAACTTAATAAAAACAAAGCTGGCGCCGAGGCATCGGCACATGTACGATAAAACGGAACTAACCCTTATCTCAAAACAATGGAGTGAACGCGATGAACAGTTTCCGCAATCGGCTGACCTTTATTATGATTGGCATGATCGCCTTGTCGGTAACGGCCGCTGGTTTCATCATGGCCAAGACGTTCAAAGATACGCATATCCAGACGCTGGAAGACAGTATGGTGCGCGAAATGCAAATTGTTTTATCCAAAATGGACTGGAAGGAAGGCGATACGGCCTCGCTTATTCCTTATTTCACGGATGAAGCGGACGTTCTGAAAAGCTACACGGGAGAGCGCGTAACCTTCATAGCCGGTGACGGCACGGTGCTGGGCGATTCTGATTTTGCAGCGAAATCGATGGATAATCATCAAGACCGGCTGGAAGTTGCTGAAGCGCATCGAACGGGTGTTGGACGGGAAATCCGGTACAGCGATACGCTGAAAGAAAATTTGCTGTATGTTGCAATTGCGACCGATCCGTCCAATCCGTCCTCCAACGTTATTCGATTGGCGGTCAGCTTGAACGAGGTGGAGCAGAGCATTTACAGACTGTGGACGGTACTCATCATCGGGCTGCTCATTTTATTTTTAGTCGCCGCGTTCATCAGCTATCGAATCGCATTAAGCCTGACGAGACCGCTTGAGCAAATTACGAGGGTCGCGCAGCGCATTAAGCATATGGACTATAAGGCGCGCGTAAATGTTGACAACCGCGGCCGCGGAGAGATCGGCGAGCTCGGTCATGCCATCAATACGATGGCGGAAAGCTTGGAAGTTCAAATGACGCGTATTCGGGAGAACGAAAGTCAGCTGGAAAGCGTCCTCGACAATATGATCAACGGCGTCATCATGATTGAAGATACAGGTAAAATCGTATTGATCAGCAGGCGTGCGGAAGAATTGCTGGGCTTCTCATCGAAGGAGATGGTTGGCCGAAATTTTGCCGAGGCGAAGCAGCAGTTTGAGCTTTCGCAGCTTATTCAAGAGGGTCTGACGCTGCGTGAGACGATCCGTGAAGAAATTACGTTCTATTTCCCGGAAGAAAGGCTGCTCGAGCTTCATATCGTGCCAATCTATCACGATGTCAATGAATTTGGCGGCGTGCTGCTCGTTCTGCAGGACGTGACGGCCATCAGGCGACTGGAACGCATGAGAAGCGAGTTTGTCGCGAATGTTTCCCATGAATTGAAAACGCCGGTTGCGGCGGTGAAAGGATTCGCAGAAACGCTGCTCGGCGGCGGAGTGAAAGATGAGGAGACTGCTCGCTCGTTCTTGCAAATCATTTTCGACGAGAGCGAACGGTTGAATCGGCTCATCGGCGATATTTTGGAGCTGTCGAAAATCGAATCGCGCCGCGTACCGCTTTATTTTTCGCCGGTTGAGGTGGACGCTTTTATCGCGAAAATCGTAACGATGATGGAGCCGGAGGCGCAGAAAAAATCGATTCGGCTCGAAGTACAGCTGGAGAACGGCTTGTACGTGGAGGCGGACGAGGACCGTCTAGGTCAAATCGTTATCAACCTGCTTGCGAACGGCATCAATTATACGCCGGAAGGCGGTAAGGTATCGCTCGTCGTATGGGCGATTGACGACGATCGCATCGGCGTTAAGATAAGCGATACCGGCATCGGCATTCCGAAAAAAGATGTGCCGCGCATTTTCGAACGGTTCTATCGGGTTGACAAGGCCCGTTCCCGGAGTTCAGGCGGTACGGGTCTCGGACTTTCGATCGTAAAGCATTTGGTTGAACTGCACAAAGGGACGATTACAGTATCCAGCACAGTCGGCGTCGGCTCGACATTCGTGATAGAATTGCCTGTGCTTCAGCAATAATCGTCAATTCCCTCAATTTCGTTTACACATTATTAATGAAATCGTGATAGAATAGGGTTGCATCGATTATCTCCATGCTGGGGGTTTTATAGAAAATGTCGCACAAAGTGCTCGTTATCGAAGATGAACCGACTCTAGCGCGGCTGTTGTCGTATAATTTGACACAGGAAGGCTATGAAACGATCGTAATAGATCATGGGGGAGAAGGACTGCAGATGGCATTGCAGCGCAGCTTCGACCTCATTATCCTCGATATTATGCTGCCGGGGATGAACGGTTTTGAAATTTTGAACCGTCTTCGCCAAAGCGGCGTACGGACGCCGGTCATTATTTTGACGGCCCGCAATGCGGAGGAAGAAGTCGTTCAAGGCCTTAAGCGGGGAGCGGACGATTATATTACGAAGCCGTTCGGCGTCGCGGAGCTGCTAGCGCGCGTATCCGCCGTGCTTAGACGGACGCAGCAAGAAGACGCTTTGCCGGTCGAATCAGCTGACAAAGTGATTACAGCGGGAGATTTGCTGATCTACCCGGAGAAGTACGAAGTATTGCTCAACGGCGAGACCGTTCCGCTTCGTCCGAAAGAATTCGAGGTGCTGCTCTATTTGGTGCAGCGGCCGGGAATGGTCATTACCCGCGACGACTTGATGAATGTTGTCTGGGGCTTTGATTACATCGGCGGCCAACGGACGGTGGACGTCCATGTTAGCTCGCTGCGCAAAAAGCTGGAGCTTGGGCAGCAGTCCGTGCAAATCGAATCGATTCGAGGCGTCGGATACAAACTCGTTATGCCAAAAAAACTCGTCGCACCCAAAAAATAAGGTGGACGAGTTTTTTATTGCTTGTTCCATTCCAGCATTTTGCGCTGAAATTGCTTTGGCGAGCAGTCGTTGTATTTCTTGAACATCTTATAAAAATGGGCCATGTTCGGCATCCCGATTCGTTCGCCAACATCGGATATGCTTAAGTCCTTGGTCAGCAGCAGACGCTCGGCCCATTTGATTTTGCGGTAATTGACGTATTCGGTAAAAGACATCCCGATTGTTTTTTTGA
Organism: Paenibacillus sp. NPDC058071; assembly: GCF_042885235.1. Lineage (NCBI taxonomy): Bacteria > Bacillati > Bacillota > Bacilli > Caryophanales > Paenibacillaceae > Paenibacillus > Paenibacillus sp. NPDC058071. Next base: position 78,136 of record NZ_JBHVSK010000019.1, on the reverse strand, counting down.
AAAATTTGACGAAGTAATAGTAGCTCATGTTGGCTAGCTTGCACACTTCCTCGACTTGAATCCGATCATGCAGACGGTTCTCGACGTAATCGAGAACGGGTTTTAGCCGAATTCTGTCGAAGTCCGAATGCTCGGACAGCACCTTGCGATTGTCGTTGCGAAGCAGCAGCAGCAGTATTTGCCGGATGTACATAGTCACAGCCAGCTCGTAGCCGATATCTTTGCGCGTCGCTTCCTCCAATAGTTTGCGAATGCAGTCACCGACCTGTTGTTTCACATGTGGGCTTTCTTTGAATATATAGTTGGCTTGGCTAAGCGGGTGATCCGTTTCCGAGAAATAACGAATATACGGAATAGTGCTGTGATCGAAGAAAGGCTCGAGATCGAATTGGAGCACAATGTAATCCAGTGAAGTCAGGCTGCGGTCGCTGTGAAGCTGGGACGTGCCGATTATGATGACATCTCCGGACTCCAGATGGAACATTTCCTCTTCGACATAACAGTCCAGCTGCCCGTTGACGATATAAAGGAGTTCGAGCTGGCGATGATAATGCCAGTTCGTCATTAGTCCCTGCTTGCGAACGGTGTTGAAAATTTTTAAAGAGAGCAGCGGATTCTCATAGGCGACTTGCTCATTCGTAGCTTCCAAGCGCGGGTTCCTCCTTTGAAAAATAAAGCGATTGCAAGATGTTTAACTTCTCTCATTGTAGTCATGAACCATTAGAAAGGCAACCGGGATCGCCAGAACGGATCATTTCGTTCTATAATGGGATTACTACTGCAGGGAGGGATTGCCATGAAACCGAAAGTGTACATAACGAGCAAACTGCCGGAAGATGTTGCCGACTATTTGCGGCAGCATTGTGAGATCGAAATATGGGATGGCGACCGGGCAATTACCGGTGAAGAGCTGGCTGAGCGTTTGACGGATGTTGAAGGATTGATGACATCCGGTAATAAGGTCAGCGAAAGACTGCTCCAATCCGCGCCTAAGCTGCGCGCTGTCAGCAATGTTTCGGTAGGCTATAATCATAACGATCTGAGCGCGATGAAGGCTCGCGGCATTATTGGAACCCATACACCTTACGTACTGGACGACACGGTAGCCGATCTGGCGCTTACATTAATGCTTTCGGCGGCTCGAAGAGTGGCCGAGCTGGATCAGCTCGTTCGCAGCGGCAATTGGCAGCGTGGCCTTGGCGAGCAGCTTTTTGGCACCGATGTGCACCATGCGAAGCTTGGAATTATCGGAATGGGCCGGATCGGCGAAGCAATTGCAAAGCGGGCGAAATTCGGCTTCGACATGGACGTTGCTTATTATAACCGCAGCCGGAAGCCGGCAACGGAAGAAAAGCTGGGCGTCGTTTATCAGCCGTTGGACGAGCTGCTCGCGGAGTCTGATTTTATTGTGTTAATGACGCCGCTTACGCCAGAGACGAAGCATTTGATCGGCCGTCCGCAGTTTGAACGAATGAAGAGCAGCGCCATCTTCATTAACGTTTCGCGAGGCGATACAGTAGACGAAAAAGCGCTAATCGAAGCTTTACGTTCGAAAACAATCCGCGCGGCCGGACTCGACGTGTACGAGCAGGAGCCGGTCAGCCCAGACAATGAACTGCTGTCCCTCGATAATGTTGTGTTGCTGCCTCATATCGGCTCGGCAACTCATGCGACAAGAAACCGGATGGCGATGGTCGCTGCCCGTAACTTGGTCGACGCGCTTTATGGAAGAGAGCCTCAATATGTCATTCCGGAATTGAAATAACGACGGCTGCTATACAGTCCAATTCAAGCACGGCATCATCGGATGCCGTGTATTTTTTTGAATTGCTCAGGGCTGACCCCCTCATATTTTCTAAATACATAGCTGAAGTAACTGGCGCTTTCGAAGCCGACCAGCGCGGCGATTTCCTGCATTTTATGTTCGTTTTCGCGGAACATCAGCTCCTTGCTGCGATTGATGCGTTCTCGATTGACGAAGGCCATCGGGCGGAGACCCATGGCGTTTTTGAATAGCAAACATAGATATTGCGGAGTAACGTCGATCTGAGCGGCGAGCTCTTTAATCGTAATGACACTCCCGATGTTGGCTTCGATATGCCGCAATACGGGCTGCAGCTTGGAGTAGTGCTGACCGGCCGACTGCGAGCTAACCATGATTACCTTGATCAAATCGAGCAAAAACAAATAGACCAGCTTGGAGCATTCAATACCGAGAAAAGCGCGGCCGGATTGCGTTAATGTATATAAGCTGCGCAAATGGGAGACAATCATCTCGCCGTCGGCCGTTGAGTAAACGCCTGACCGATGAATGCCTGCCTGTCCAAGCAGCGCCTCGGCCATCGCGCCGTTAAAACTGAGAAAATAGACTTCCCATGGCTCATGAACGGCATAATAACGATGACGAACATGTGGAAACAGGCAGAAGCCTTGCCCGGCTTTCACGCTAAACCGCTCCTCGCCAATGTAAAGCCCGCCTTCGCCGCTCGTTACCTGCAGCCACTGAAAATCAGGAAAACTGTCCCGATCAATCGATTCCTGGTTGTCCCAGTGACCTACGCTAGTGCAGAAAATAGGAAGCTGCTGGTCCGTTTCGGTCAGCGTCGGGAAGGAGATCGTGTCCAGAATCATTACCTCACATTCATATTTTGATAGAAATAAGAAAATTATATGATTTTATTAGGGGAGTAAGGAATTTATAATTTGAATATAGTTATAGTAAGAGGTAATTGCAACTTTTATTTGAATTGGAGGCATCCTAGAGATGAGTAAGAAATTCCCGCCGATTAGTCCGAAAACACCTTTTATGCTGCATGGCGCAGACTACAACCCGGATCAATGGCAAAAGTATCCGGATATATTGGATGAAGATATTCGATTGATGAAGCTTTCGAAAAGCAATATTATGGCGGTCGGCATTTTTGCATGGTCGGCATTCGAGCCGGAAGAAGGCGTCTACACGTTTGAATGGATGGATAAGCTGTTGGATAATTTTGCGGAAAACGGCATTTATGCACTGTTGGCTACACCGAGCGGTGCGAGACCAGCGTGGATGTCGCAAAAGTATCCGGAAGTGCTTCGCGTTACTCCGGACGGTATCCGCAATCTGCACGGCTCGCGTCACAATCATTGCCTAACGTCTCCGGTTTACCGTGAGAAGACGGCAGGTCTAAACCGTAAGCTGGCGGAACGTTACGCTGATCATCCTGCTGTCATCGGCTGGCATGTGTCTAACGAGTTGAACGGCGAATGCTTCTGCGATTTGTGCACCGAGGCGTTCCGAGAATGGCTGAAGCAAAAGTACGTTACACTGGAAGCGCTGAACGAAGCGTGGTGGACGACGTTCTGGAGCCATACGTACACTGACTGGAATCAAATTGACGCGCCGACTAACCGTGGCGAAAATGCGGTTCACGGCATGAACGTAGACTGGAAGCGTTTCTGTACCGATCAATTGGTCGACTATACGCGCAACGAGATCGTACCGCTTCGGGAAGTAAAAGCCGAATTGCCGGTTACAATCAATATGATGTACGATTACGAGCAAGTAAACTATTGGAAATTCGCCGATTTGATCGACTTTGTTTCTTGGGATGCATACCCAGAATGGCATAATTCCGAAGATCAAAGCGAGGTTGCTGCATCCTTTGCGTTCAACCATGATCAATTCCGCTCCTTGAAGGGCGGCAAGCCGTTCATGCTGATGGAAAGCGCACCGAGCACGACGAACTGGCAGCCGGTCAGCAAGCTGAAGAAGCCAGGCATGCATTTGCTGTCTTCGCTGCAGGCTATTGCGCACGGCTCCGATACGGTTCAATATTTCCAATGGCGCAAAAGCCGGGGATCGAGCGAGAAGTTCCATGGCGCTGTCGTCGACCATGTCGGCCACGAGCATACACGCGTATTCCAAGACGTAACGGATGTCGGAAACGCGCTTGAGAATCTGTCGGAAATCGTTGGCACTTCGGTACAACCTGAAGTTGCTCTCATTAACGATTGGGAAAACCGTTGGGCCATTAAAGACGCGCAAGGACCGCGCAATGGCGGCATTCATTATGAAGAAATGATGGCCCGTCATTATCGTCCATTCTGGGACCTTGGCATTCCGGTTGACATTATCAACTCCGAATGCGATTTTAGCGGATACAAAGTGCTAGTTGCACCGATGCTTTACATGATTCGTCCGGGCGTTGGCGAGCGGATCGAGAAGTTCGTCGAGAACGGCGGAACGTTGATCACAACTTATTGGTCGGGCATCGTCAATGAAAGCGATCTGTGCTTCTTGGAAGGCTTCCCTGGACCGCTCCGCAAAACTCTCGGCATCTGGTCGGAAGAAATCGATTCGTTGTACGACGGTGAAACGAACAGCGTCGTTATGAATGAAGGAAATGGCCTGGGCTTGAAAGGCGAATACGTCGCGCATGAGCTTTGCGACTTGATCCATCTGGAAGGCGCGGAAGCTCTGGCTGTTTACGGCGATGACTTCTACGCTGGACGCCCTGCATTAACCGTGAATCGTTTCGGCAAGGGTAAAGCCTACTATGTCGCGTCCCGTAATAAAGAAGCATTCTTCACCGACTTCTTTGCTGCAATCGTCAAGGACGAGGCTCTGACCAAAGTTCTTGATACCGAACTTCCGAACGGCGTAACAGCTCAGTTGCGTACCGATGGCGAGCATGATTATGTTTTCGTTATGAACTTCAACGGCAACACCGAAACGGTCGAGCTTGATGGACGCACATACGAAGATTTGCTGGACGGTGGAGCGGCTCCATCCGGAATCGAGCTTCCAGCGTATGGCGTAAAAGTATTGAAACGCGCCTCCCGTTAATCGCCCATTTACGCGCGACTTTCTTGACCCGCTTTATGTCTGTAGCCTGTAGAAGGCGCCGTGTATCAGGACATAGCACGGTAACGACTATATGTATCTTCAGCGGCCGGCTGCTGAAACATGCAAATTACACTTGCATGTTTCGGCTGTCGGTCGTTTTTTTTGTTATCTGGAGCTGGACTCTAACGGTACCGTTACGATACCCTTATGTATTTACCTCGAATTCTGCGCGAAATTGCCGATCCTACCGCTTTTAAAGTGTTCGCTGAACTCTACTCTGATTAACTAAATTGCACTCTGATATACCGCAAACTTTTTCGTAAAGAACTGTTGAGATAAAACGTGATGTTGTTAGGCAACTTTCTCTTTCTCTTTCTCTTTCTCTTGTTCTCTTTTTGCAATGCAGGTTTTTTCGCTTATATCCAATATTCCCTTTGCTCAGAAATAGTCACGCTGGCATAACACAACTGAACTTACTCATCCAATTTCACTCGTCTCTTAATTACCCGCACCAATACACACGCTCTCAAACGCCATTCAAAAATTCTCCCAAACGCATCGATTTCTCAAATCCCTTTTCACATCATATTGTCGGAACATCTACCTAATTCAAAGTCCTGTTAATTCTACTCAGTTAACTTTCCATAAAGAGCATTCGATTTTGTAGTGGTTTTTTGAGTTGAGATCGTACGTATTCTGTCTTATTTACTATTCAAGCTCCCTTTGATCAGGGAAACTAGGACTATTTTAAACAGTAATTGACAAAGGAACAAATGTTCTATATTCTAATAACAGGAACAAACGTTCTTATTTGGGGGTGTGGAAAATGGGATTGGCAGAAGCGATCGCTGAGTTTGATGAAAGATTTTTCTCGGAGGAAAGCTGCGTACAATTTCTCTCCAAAATGAAATGGCCTGACGGTTTTTATTGTCCCAGATGTCATCATCAAAACTATTATCTGATTGATACTCGCAATGCGCCTCTATATGAATGCAGGAGCTGCCGTCACCAAACGACGCTTACAGCAGGCACAATTATGGATAAAAGCCGTACTTCCGCCCGGAAATGGCTGTTGACTATATATTTTCTTACACGTTCGGATTGCATTATTAATGCGCGATGGCTCTCCGGTTTTTTTGATATTACTTATAAAACAGCATGGTCGATGCTCCATAAGATCCGTCATGCAATAAGCGAACATGATTTAAAACAGCTGTTTATGGGCGATGCAAAAGCCGCAGTTGTGAAGTATGGCCGGCCCTATCCATTACAAAAAGAAGAGCAGCTTGTAATGGCAGCTATATCTAGTACGGATTCTTGCCCGGCTTATTTTAAATTTAAAGTCATTCCTGATTCTCTTTTGAGCGGCAGAAGACTGACTTTCTTCGGGGAGAGACAGCTTAAGCAGACATATATGCCCGATTATCGCGCTCATTCTTTTATTATTCATCAACTTTTTCGAATCGGTGACACTAAGCATGTAAGGCAGATTTTTTGGAAAGCTGCACACTGGCTGAATCTTGCCTTTGGTGGGATAGGGAAGAAATATTTGAATGTCTACTTGGACGAATATGCTTACCGGATGAATTATGCGAACGAACCTACCATCCTCGAGCGTTTATCTTCAATTTGCATGAACACGTTTAAGGTATTGCTCTTCTCGAAAAAATCTTCGACTGGTGTATTTGCCGCAGCCTAATGTTATCCTGCCTTATCTATGTGCACTCAATCTATGTCACTGATGATTTCCGTTGCACTAAAACGGCTGTAGCGGAGTTATTCCTGAGCTTTACTCCTTAGCCTTATATACTTACTGCAAAACTAC
>NZ_JBHVSK010000019.1:0-71381 GCF_042885235.1 Paenibacillus sp. NPDC058071 | reverse complement strand
TGTTCCACTGTACTTTACAGCTCTTGCTGTGCAAAACTACGTTCCACTGTACTTTACAGCTCTTGCTGTGCAAAACTACGTTCCACTGTACTTTACAGCTCTTGCTGTGCAAAACTACGTTCCACTGTACTTTACTGCACTTACTATGCATAACTACGTTCCACTTTACTTTACTGTCCTTAATGTACTTAATTGCGTTTTACTTGTACTTAACCTCTCGCGTACTGCGCTTTACTTTACTGACTGAAATAGCCTTAAAGAGTAGCACAACATGTTGCTTTCTGAGCAAAGGGGATACTAAGTGGAAGAGAAAAAGAGTGTTTAGCTGAAACGAGTAGATATTGACAACCCCACAAAGCAATTCCATTGAGTAAACCCTCAAAACTTATCCTGCAAAATGACAAAACTCAAACTCAAACTCAAACTAATTGCTGACAAACCTGTACTTATGAGTAGGATACACATCTTTTTAAGCGGATCAGGTCAAAGAGTTTGATCTGTACGTACATGCGCAGTAAAAAGTTAACATGGTTTTTACAAAGTCGAACATTGGAATTAATGCTCAGGTCCTATATTGGTGTGGAAGCATCTGACAATGTAGGGTGGGATTCGAGTTGATGACAGTGTCTGTACTGGAGAACCGCGAAGCGGTACGAGCAGAGAACGAAGGCCATCATAATTCGACAAGTACAACGATGAAAAAAGATGGGGGAGGCAACGGAGGGCTGGAGATAAAGCAGTCTAAGGTCCAGTTGTCCAATTTTTTGCGTACGGTCACATCGATTACGGTGGAGCATACGTGCAAGGATGTTATTAGTATGTTCAAGCAGCGCACAGAGAACGAGTGTATGGTGGTGGAAGATGCTGCGGGCGCACCGATAGGGCTTGTGATGAGAAATCATTTTTTTATGAAGCTCAGCCATCGTTTTGGAGCGGATTTATATTATGATAAGTCGATTTCTGAGCTAATGGATCATGAGCCGCTGCTAGCCGATATCGGCTTAAAACCACAGTTACTGATGGATGAGGCGCTGAATCGAGAGGAAAACCGGCTGTACGATTGCGTCATTGTAACGAAGCACAACAAGTTGGCCGGTATTTTGACAATGTCCGATTTGCTGCGGATGTCTCGGCTATTGCAGCAAGAAGCAGTGGATGGACAGTTGACGATCATTCGCAATGTTAGCGACAGCATGAAGGAGATTGATCGGGCGGTCGTGCTGGTTCAAGAAGCGTCGAAGCAGGGCGAAGCCTCTACGATGGAAATGGTCGATTTGACGCTTAGCGGGAAAAACGAAGTGGACAAGGTGTCGGTCGCATTTAGCAAGATCGCGGCAAGTTCTGAGCAGCAGGTTCAGAAGATGAATGAGCTGCAAGCAGAAACCGGCTTGATTACACGTGTGTCGAAGCTGATTCGTGAATTGGCTGAGCAAAGTAATTTGCTGGCTATTAATGCATCGATCGAAGCTGCGAGAGCGGGCGAGCATGGCAGAGGCTTTGCCGTTGTAGCGAGCGAGGTGATGAAGCTTGCCGGCGAAACGAAGCGATCGGCCGATGAAATTACGACTGTAACCCGGTCAATCGTTGAAGTGATTGAAGAGACGGCTGCTATGGTTAGAAGCGGCAGCGCCGCCGCTGCGGAGAGCGAGACAGCCTCTAAAGAGGCCGAGGATGTGTTCAGCCGGATTTTTCATGCCGCTGCCGGAAGCAAGAAAAGTACGGAACAGGTCGGCAGGCAATCGGCGCAAGCGGTTCAACAAATTGGACAGGTTGGGGCAGAGATCGACAAATTGCTCGATTCGTACTTTTTTACACGAAGTTAACAAAATAACAATACACGATTAACAATCGGACGATAGGATAGATGTCGTAGGGAACAGATCTTCATAGGGCAAGTAGACAGAAACAATTCATGAGGAGTGGTAGATTTGTTAAAAGGTAAAGGTTTTAAGGGGATCTTGATGTCGACGATGGTCGCAGCGCTCGTTTTTGCAGCAGCATGCGGCAATGGCGGCGGCAGCAACAATGGCAGCAGCACTAACCAACCATCGAACGGCAATGCGGCAACGGAAGCTCCAGCGACCGAAACTAAGCTTTCCGGCGAAGTGAAAATTGACGGCTCCAGCACAGTCTTTCCGCTGACGGAAGCAGCAGCTGAAGAATTTAATAAGGAACATCCAGACGTACGCGTACCGGTCGGCGTATCGGGTACAGGCGGCGGCTTCAAACAATTTTGCAAGGGCGAAATCGCTATCGCGGATGCATCCCGTCATATTAAAGAGGAAGAAGCGACGATTTGTAAAGATGCAGGCATTGAGTACACTGAGCTGTCGGTAGCGTTTGACGGACTCTCCATCGTCGTTAGCAAGGACAATGACTTCATCGATCACTTGACGGTCGAAGAGTTGAACAAAATTTTCGTAACGGGCAGCACGGTAAAAACATGGAAGGACGTTCGTCCGGAATGGCCGTCTGAACCAATCGTAATGTTCTCCCCAGGCGCTGATTCGGGTACGTACGACTACTTCAATGAAGCGATTTTGGAAAAAGCGGGTATCCGCAACGACAAGCAAATCAGCTTTAGCGAAGACGACAATACGCTTGTTCAAGGCGTAGCGGGCAGCAAAGGCGGCATCGGTTACTTCGGTTTCGCTTACTACGAAGAAAACCAAGACAAATTGAAGGTAGTTCCGGTTGACGGCGGCAAAGGCGCGATCGAACCAACTCATGAAACGATTAAAGACGGCACTTATGCGCCACTGTCCCGTCCACTCTTCATCTACGTGAGCAAAAAAGAGCTTGAGCGTCCTGAAGTAGCCGCATTCACGAAGTACTACATCAACAACATCGGTCCTCTGGCGGACGAAGTTGGCTATATCGCTCTTCCAGACGATAAATATGCGGAAGAAGCAGCTAAACTTCAATAATCGCATCTATTAAATCTTTATCCGATAACTGCAAGGCGGCTGAGAGTGTAAATGTGGTGTCTCGTGGGACATCACATTTTTCACGCCGCATATGTTAACGAATTGTAAATGCAAGGAGATGAACGCCGACATGCAAAGTGAACAACTGCAAGCACTAGAAAAGGCGAAACCGCCAGCACCGGCAATGGGGCCGAACGCATTCAAAAACAGCCGCACTAGCATCATGAATAGGCTAATGCCTGTCTTGCTTTTCTTATGCGCATCCGTATCCATACTGACGACGATCGGTATTGTCATTACGTTGATATCGGAAACGTATCAGTTTTTTCAAAAGGTGCCGGTCTTTGAATTTCTGTTCGGAACAAAATGGTCGCCTCTTATTACTCCAAAAAGCTTCGGCGTTCTGCCTCTGCTGAACGGAACATTCATGATAACGCTGATCGCTTGTATTGTGGCGATTCCGCTCGGCTTGGCCAGCGCCATTTACTTATCGGAGTATGCGCCGAAGCGCGTCCGTAAAATCGTTAAGCCGATTCTGGAAGTGCTTGCGGGCGTTCCAACCATTGTGTACGGCTACTTTGCTCTGAGTTTGATTACACCGCTGATTCGTCAATTGTTTGACGGCGCGGGCGTCTTTAACGCACTGAGCGCCGGCATCGTCGTCGGTATTATGATCATTCCGATGGTCTGCTCGCTCAGCGAAGATGCAATGTCCGCTGTTCCGCGCAGCTTGCGCGACGGGGCATACGCCTTGGGGGCTACCCGTCTAGAGGTCGCTTTGAAAATCGTTGTGCCAGCTGCTTTCTCCGGTATCGTCGCTTCAGCTGTGCTTGCCTTCTCGCGGGCGATCGGTGAAACGATGATCGTTACCGTTGCGGCGGGCGCGACCCCGACGTTGACCGCCAATCCGCTTGACAGCATCCAGACGATGACCGCCTACATTGTGCAAGTGAGCCTTGGGGACACGCCGCACGGCACCGTGGAATATGGAACGATTTTCGCGGTCGGCATGACGCTGTTCGTCATTACGTTCCTGCTTAATATTCTTGCCCAATATGTAGCAAAACGATTCCGGGAGGAGTATTAAGATGAGCCCAATCCTGCAAGACGCCAACCGCAAGCAGATCGCCGGGCGGAGGAAGAAAGACGTTATTATGCATCTCGCTTTCATCGTTGCGACTTCGATCGGCGTGTTCGCGCTATGTGCGCTTATTATTGATATTTTAGTCGACGGATTGTCTCGGCTGCAGCCGGAGCTGTTCACCAATTTCCCTTCGCGTAGAGCGGACGGCTCTGGCATGAAATCGGCTATCGTCGGTTCGATTTACATGCTGCTTATTATGCTCCCCGTTTCCTTTATTCTAGGAGTCGGTGCGGCGATTTATCTGGAAGAATACGCGAGCAAAAATCGTTTTACCCGCCTGGTACAATTGAATATTAGTACGCTTGCGGGCGTTCCATCCATTGTATACGGCATTTTGGGCCTGACGCTATTCGTCCGCCTTATGGCGCTGGAGCGCAGCTTGATCGCCGGCGCGTTCACGATGACGCTTCTCGTCCTGCCGATCATTATCGTGTCCGCGCAGGAAGCCATTCGCGCCGTTCCGAAATCGAGACGAGACGCTTCCTTCGCGCTAGGCGCGACGAAGTGGCAAACCGTATCGCGTTCCGTAATCCCTTCTTCGATTTCCGGCATTCTGACAGGCGTCATTCTGGCGATGTCGAGAGCGATCGGGGAAACGGCTCCGCTAGTCATGATCGGTGCGATGACCTATATCAACTTCTTGCCGAACGGCTTGAAGGATTCGTTCACGGTCATGCCGATTCAAATTTACAACTGGATTTCGAAGCCACAATTGGCGTTTAAGGAGCTGGCCGCGAGCGGCATCATCGTTCTTCTGGCCTTGCTGTTGATTATGAATTTGACGGCAATTTTGCTTCGGAATAAATATCAGAAAAACGTTTAATCAAAAGCGCGGAGGAGATGGAGAGATGGTTATGACAGCGACAGCGGTACAGCCTTTGATCACGATCGAGAAGTTGAATTTGTACTACGGCAGTTTTCACGCTTTGAAAGATGTGTCGCTGACGATTCCGGAGAAGGCGATCACTGCATTCATCGGTCCTTCCGGCTGCGGCAAGTCGACGCTGCTGCGGACGCTGAATCGGATGAACGACATGATTCCCGGCACACGAATCGAAGGCAGTATTGCGATTGGCGGAACGGAGCTTTATTCGAATGAGGTGGACGTCGAAACGCTGCGCAAAAAAGTCGGCATGGTGTTCCAGCAGCCAAACCCGTTTCCTAAATCGATTTACGACAATATTGCTTACGGACCAAGGCTTCACGGTATCCGTAGCAAACAGCAGCTTGACGAGATCGTTGAAACGAGCTTGAAATCGGCCGTGCTCTGGGACGAAGTAAAAGACTATTTGAAGCGTTCGGCGCTCAGCCTCTCGGGCGGCCAGCAGCAACGGCTATGCATCGCAAGAGCGCTTGCGGTCAATCCGGATATTTTGCTGATGGACGAAGCGACATCTGCGCTTGATCCGATCTCGACGCTGAAAATCGAAGAGCTGGCTCAAGAATTGAAGGATCGCTATACGATCGTTATGGTCACGCACAATATGCATCAGGCTGCTCGCGTATCTAATCAAACCGTCTTCTTCTTGAATGGTGAAGTAGTGGAATATTCGGATACGGAAAAGCTGTTCTCGAATCCGACCGATCAACGTACCGAAGATTACATTAGCGGCCGCTTCGGCTAAGCGGAAAAAGGGGATAATGGACGATGATGACGACGAGGAAAGAATTCGACCATGGACTGGAACAGCTTCACAATTTGCTAGTCGAAATGGGTACGTTCGTTGAAAACGCGCTTGCCCAATCGATGAAGGCATTAAGCGAAACGGATACGGTTTCGGCACAGCGAATTATTGCGGAAGACGTCAAGCTGAACCAATTGGAGCATGAGATCACAGAGCTTGGATCGAAGCTGATTGCAACGCAGCAGCCAGTGGCGAAAGATTTGAGACGCATTTTGTCGGCCTTCAAGATCGCATCCGATTTGGAACGGATGGGCGATTTGTGCGTCAACATTTCCAAATTGGTCATTCGACTGGACGGTCAACCGCTTATCAAGCCATTGATCGATTTGCCGCGTATGTCGGCGATCGTACAAACGATGACTTACGAATCGATTCAGTCCTTCGTCCAGGAAAATGTGGATTTAGCGTATAAAATGGCGGCCGACGACGATCAGGTCGACGCGTTATGCGCGCAAATCTCGCATGAGTTGCTGGCGCTTATGATGGAAAATCCACGCAACATCTCGCAAGCGTCCATTTTGAACTTCGTCGCCCGCCATATCGAGCGCATCGGTGATCATGCTACAAACATCGGCGAAAGCGTAGTTTACTTAGTTACGAACAACCGCCCCGATTTGAACCTTTAAGCAAAGTAAGGTTGCCGCGGGTTTCTGTTGAAACCGGCAACCCATTGATGCTAACGAGCTCAAAGAGCCATATGAGCCTAACGTGTCTAACGGGTTCAACGAGCACAACCGAGCTCTTTGAGCACAACCGAGCTCTTTGAGCCCAATGAGCCAATGAGCAAAACTAGCTCAACGGCCTAATGAGACTAACTAGCTCAATGAGCAAAGTAACGCCCCTCCAGCAGTTGTTCGCTGCCGGTTCGGGGCGTTTTTTTACGTAAAATTAACATACCGTTATTACTCCCTTTATTGATATTCGGTATGCTTAAGCGTAAGTACGGTACGACCATCATCCATATCGAGGGGATAGCAGTGAGCGATATCGGCACGGGCCTATTTCATTCGGACCTGATTCGGGCGATCGAGAAAAAGCGTCAGCACGGCGGATTCGGCCTGCTGTACATGAAAGCGAAATGTGAGGACAAAGCCGACGATCAGGTTATCGAACAATGGGAACAAGAACAGAAACGTCTTATTTGGAGACAGCGAGCCGGAGACGACTATATCGGCGTTTTTTACGGCAAGCAAAAGGATGATCCGGTCCTTCGGATCATGGACCGTGCGTCGGCTGCCTTGCAAGCGCGTCTGGCAGGACGATTGCTTCGCGTCGGCATGTCGCAGTTTCATCTGCCGGCGAAAGGAGCCAAGGTTGAAACGGAATTGTTTTCTGCGTTTAAAGAGGCCTTGTTCGCTGCGGATGAGATTGACCGCACAAATCCAAGGCTTGAGCCTGCGTTAAGCATATCGTCCGCAGCGTATGCTATCAGGCAGTTGGCCGTCCCTTTTCCGGCTTTTCCTTCTCGGATGAAAGTGTCCGAAATCGCCGATTTCTTCTCTGCCAATCCGAAGGCGCCAGGAGCGGTCATTACGGAGGAGGATCGCCCGGTCGGCCTGCTTATGAAGGAGAAGCTGCATCAGCTGTTGGCCGGGCAGTTCGGACTTCCGCTTTATTGGAATCGCGGCGTACATAAGATTATGAACGACAGTCCACTAATCGTCGAGGCGGACATGCCTGTGGAGCAAGTGTCTTATTTGGCGATGGCCCGTGATTACGAGCAGCTTTATGAAGTTGTCATTATTGTAGAAGAGGGAAGGCTGCTTGGTGCCGCAACGATTCGATCGATACTGGAAGGAATGACGGCGATGCGGACCGAGGCTGCCCGAACGGCGAATCCGTTGACGGGATTGCCGGGAAACGAGGACATACAGCTCGAATTGGATCGACGGATCAAGCAGCGGCAAGCATTTGCCGTCATTTATGCGGATCTCGATTATTTCAAGTGGTATAACGATTGCTTTGGTTTCGGCCAAGGGGATGCGCTTATTCGCTATTTGGCGGAACTGCTTCAGGAGACGAAGCAGCAGTGGGGCACCGCGAACGATTTTATCGGCCATATCGGAGGCGACGATTTTATCGTCGTGACGGACATGGGTCGCGCGGAACAGATGTGCGGAAGCTTGATCGAGAAATTCGACGCTGGCGTGCAGCGGTTTTACGGCGGGTTGGAAGTGACCGAAGTCGAAGATCGGCACGGAAACCGGATCGAACAAGAAGGCGTAACGCTCTCGCTGTCTTTAATGCTAGCGGAAGACGGCGGCGAATTGACGCCGGACGCGATTTCGCGTTTTTCGGCGAAATTGAAAAAGAGGGCGAAAGCCATAAAGGGCAGTGTATATGTAATAGATACGTTATGGAGACCGCAGCATAGAGAGGATCGAGCGTAAACGTGAGACAGCTGATCAACATGACAAGGGATGCCGCCAGTCAAGGGACTGGAAGCGTGCGGCGCGGCGTCGTCTATTTATCCTGGCATTCTGCCGACTCCCGCAGTGTGTGGGATGAAAAGGAGCAGGCCGGTATGGAAGCCGAATCGAGAGAAGCTAGAGCGGGATGGAAGCAGTTCATTGAGCAAGCGGTAGCAGAACGGTGGGGCAGCTGCCTTCGATACGAGGGAAAAAGCTGGCTGCACGACGACTTGTTTCTTCTCGTCAGCCAGCCGGAGGGAAGCGCGGAGCCGATGGAGAAAAGTCTCCTGGAGCTTGCCGTCGAAATACAAACCAGTTGGGCCAACGAATACTTGGCCGGTTATTCGGCAGAGCGAAGCCGATTATACGCAGGCGTTGCAGAGGTAGGACAGGTACAATCGCCCCGTGGATATGCCGGGATGGTGTATCAAGCGATGAAAAACGCCATGGTACACGGACAAAGAGAAGAGTCAGTCGTCCGCAGTATGAAGCTGCACGCGTTGGAGCGGCTGATCGCCGAACGGGCGATCGCTTCCGTCTACCAGCCGATTATGTCGATTGAAACCGGCGGGACGAGCATTTTTGGCTATGAAGCGTTGTCGCGCAGTAAGGAATACAAGTGGTTTCCAGGACCTTATGAGCTGTTTTCCTTCGCCGAGAAGGAAGGGTACGCCTATTCGCTTGATATTCTGGCGAGAGAAAAGGCGCTGGAAGGGGTCGTCAGACTCGACGAGAGCCAGAAGCTGTTCATTAATGTACAATCTCAAATTATGAATGATCCGCATTTCTCGCCAGGACAGACTTTGCGAACGCTGGAGCAACGCGGGCTGACGCCGCGTCAAGTTGTGTTCGAGCTGACGGAGCGAAGCGCGATCGACGATTTCAGTGCGATGCAGCGAGCGTTGGAGCACTATCGAAGCCAAGGGTACCAAATCGCGATTGACGATGTGGGAGCGGGGTATTCGTCTCTGCAATCAATCGCCCTTCTTAAACCCGATTATATTAAAGTCGATCGCTCCATTATCGACCGTGTCGATGAGGACGACGTGAAGGAGCATATTTTGGATACGCTCGTTCAGCTTGCGTCCAAGCTTCAAATTTCCATTATTGCCGAAGGAATCGAGCGGGAAGAAGAGCTTGCTAAAGCAAAGGAGCTCGGCGTTCATTTTGCGCAAGGCTATTTGCTGGGACGACCAGGCCCGTTCCCGGCGATGTTAAACGGAGAATAAGATATCGCGCGCAAGTCGGCTGCTGAAAAGCCGGCTTGTTTTTTTATAAAAAAAAGGCCACTTATGGTATGATAATCGGTAGAAAAGTTTAGGTGAGGTGTCGAAATGGACAAGTGGATGTTGATTGACGGCAACAGCATCATTTATCGCGCTTTTTTTGCAATGCCAACGCTGACAAATTCCGCAGGCATGCATACGAATGCCGTATACGGGTTTACGACGATGCTGCTAAAGCTGCTGGCCGACGAGAAACCGACGCATGTGCTGGTTGCCTTTGACGCGGGCAAAACGACGTTTCGCCATGAAGGCTACGCCGATTACAAGGGAGGACGCGAGAAGACGCCTTCCGAGCTGTCCGAGCAGTTTCCGGTTTTGAAGGACCTGCTTCAATCGTTCGGCATCGCCCAATATGAATTGGCGGGCTATGAGGCCGACGACATTATCGGCACGTTGACGAAGTTGGCTGACGAGGGCGGGGTTGAAACGCTGGTTGTCACCGGCGACAAAGACATGCTGCAACTCGCATCCGATCAAGTGACGATCGCTATTACGCGCAGGGGCATTACCGAGGTGGATCATTATTCACCCGCGACTATACAAGAAAAATACGGCTTGGCGCCTCTTCAAATAATCGATTTGAAAGGGCTTATGGGTGATTCCTCCGACAACTATCCGGGCATTCCAGGCGTTGGGGAAAAGACGGCGCTGAAAATGCTGCACGAATTCGGTTCTGTCGAGCAAGTGCTCGATAATTCGGACAGTTTAAAAGGAAAAATGAAGGAAAAGGTCGAGCAGCATAAAGAAGATGCACTGATGAGCAAAAAGTTGGCGACGATCTATCGGGAAGTGCCGCTGGATAAAAAGACGGACGACATCCGCTACGGCGGCTACAACGAGCAGACGCTGGCGGAAGCGTTCCGTAAGCTGGAGTTCAAATCGCTGATCGAACGTTTGCAATTAAGTGAAGCGGCGGCGGAAGGAGCGGGTGCGCTGCCCGTAGCCGAGCTGCAAATCGCGGTCATCGCATCGGACCGGGACGAAGCCATGCTTGGCAAGCTGATGGATGCACTACAAGCGGCGGATGCAAACGGTGAAGCGCATGGATTGTACATCGAGGCGATCGGTGAAAACCCGCATCAATCGGAAGTAATCGGCGTATCTGTCGCTGCAGGAGATACCGTGTATGCCTTGCCGGCCGAAGCGCTGCAGGCGGAGTTTGCCGCTCCGCTGAGAGAGTGGCTGGCCGATGCGGACAAGCCGAAGGTTGGCTTCGACACGCATAAGGCAGAGCTTGCGCTCGGTTGGAGAGGCGTCTCGCTGCAAGGAGCGGCGTTCGACGTGCAGCTGGTCGCTTACTTGCTTGACCCGACCGATGCAAGCTTGTCGCTGACCGGCATGGCTGAGCGCTACGGATTGCCTTCCGTGCCATCTGACGACGGCGTATACGGCAAAGGCGCCAAGTTCAAGGTGCCTGATGCGGATACGTTGTACCGTCACCTCGCTTTGAAAGCGGACGCCGTCCGCACAATTTCGCAGCGGCAGCGCGAGGATTTAGAGAAGAGCGGCATGACGCAGCTTTACTATGAGCTGGAGCAACCGCTCTCTACTGTTCTTGCGGGAATGGAACGGCAAGGCATTAAAGTCGAGACGAGCGAGTTGAAGAGACTCGGCGATGAGCTGGAAGCGAATTTGGCGGTTACGATGAGCAATATTTATCAGCTGGCGGGCGTTGAGTTCAATATTAATTCGACCAAGCAGCTCGGCGATATTTTGTTTGAGAAGCTTGGCCTGCCTGTGAAGAAGAAAACGAAAACCGGCTACTCCACTGATGCCGAGGTGCTCGAGAAGCTGGAGCCTTACCATGAGATTATCCCGTTAATCCTGCACTATCGCTCGCTTGCTAAGCTGCAATCGACTTACGTCGAAGGATTGCTCAAAGAGGTGCGGCCGCAGACGGGCAAAATTCATACGTACTATCGACAGACGATTGCGGCGACAGGTAGGCTTAGCAGCCAGTTCCCGAATCTGCAAAACATTCCGATCCGGCTGGAGGAAGGCCGTAAAATCCGCAAGGCGTTCGTCCCTTCTGAACCGGGCTGGTTTATTCTTGCAGCCGACTATTCGCAGATTGAGCTTCGCGTGCTCGCCCATATTTCGGGCGATGAGCGGTTGAAGGAAGCGTTCATTCACGATATGGATATTCATACGAAAACGGCAATGGATGTCTTCGGCGTCGAAGCCGACCAGGTGGATTCCAATATGCGGCGTTCGGCGAAAGCGGTCAACTTCGGTATTGTGTACGGCATCAGCAGCTTTGGCCTGTCGCAAAACTTGAACATTCCGCCGAAAGAAGCGGAACGTTTCATCGCTCAATATTTTGATATATTCAAAGGCGTACGCAAATACATGGACGACATCGTGGCGCAAGCTCGCCAAGACGGCTATGTTACGACGCTGCTCGAACGCAGAAGGTATTTGCCGGAAATTAAGGCGTCCAATTTCAACATTCGTTCCTTCGCGGAACGTACAGCTATGAACACGCCAATCCAAGGTACAGCTGCGGATATTATCAAGCTTGCAATGGTCAAAATGGATGAAACGCTTCGCGAGCGAAAGCTGAAAAGCCGCATGCTGCTCCAAGTACATGACGAATTGGTATTCGAGGTTCCGGAGGACGAACTAGAACAGATGAAGGAGCTTGTTCCGGAAGTAATGGCGGGCGCGCTTCGATTGGACGTTCCGTTAAAGGCCGACGTCAATTACGGTGTCAATTGGTATGAGTCGAAATAGCCCGTTGGCGCTCGAAATCGGTTATAATGGGGGATGAGGTGAACAATCATGCCCGAATTGCCAGAGGTAGAAACGATTAGAAGAACATTAAACGAGCTGGTTGCCGGTAAAACGATCAAATCCGTAACCGTCAACCTGCCTCGAATTATACAAAAACCGGCCGAGCCGGTCGAGTTTGCCGCCGCTTTGGAAGGACAGACGATTAGCGGGGTCGAGCGCCGAGGAAAGTTTTTGCGTTTTATTATGGACGATCTGGTGCTCGTATCCCATCTTCGGATGGAAGGCAACTACAGCGTCTATCCGAGCGATGAGCCAATCAAGCTGCATACGCATGTCCTCTTTCATTTCGAAGACGGAACCGATCTGCGTTATAAGGACGTTCGTCAATTCGGAACGATGCAT
Source organism: Paenibacillus sp. NPDC058071 (assembly GCF_042885235.1). Taxonomy (NCBI): domain Bacteria; kingdom Bacillati; phylum Bacillota; class Bacilli; order Caryophanales; family Paenibacillaceae; genus Paenibacillus; species Paenibacillus sp. NPDC058071. The sequence continues at coordinate 58,793 of NZ_JBHVSK010000019.1, read as the reverse complement.
ATTTTTCGACAAGGCGAGGACCTGTTGGAAAAGCCGTTAAACAAGCTGGGCATCGAGCCCGTCGGCAATCCAGCCTTTACACTCGCTGCGTTGAAGAAGCTGCTGTCGGGACGAAAAACAAAGATGAAGCCGCTCCTGCTCAATCAGGAATATGTCGTGGGCTTAGGCAATATCTATGTAGACGAATCGTTGTTTCTGGCGAAGATTCACCCCGAGAGGACGGCCGATTCGTTAACGCCCGCCGAGTGGAAGAGACTCTATGAGGCGATTATCGAAACATTGGACAAGGCGATTGAAGCTGGTGGCTCCTCCGTCTATACCTATGTAAACAGTCAAGGTGAAATGGGTCTATTCCAGCACCAGTTCCAGGTGTACGACCGCAAAGGCGAGCCGTGCGTCAGATGCGGCAGTCCGATCGAGAAGTTTTTTCTGGCCGGCCGGGGGACGCATATTTGCACCCGCTGTCAGAAGAAGCCGGTTCAGGCGAACGGCACCACTCGAAAGGAAGCAGCCATACTCGGTACCGAATGATTGATGCACCGTAACTTAAACCCCGCATATGCTGTTGTTGTTACAAACAATAGGCGGATGACCCGGTTCAGAGGTTATCCGCGCTTTGCGGGGAGGGAGCATAGTGCTTGCTCATTTGGCGCCATTGCTGGTTTTGGCTTTTGCAGTCAGCGTAGACGGATTCGGGGTGGGCGTGACATACGGTTTGCGCCGCATACGAATTCCGCTGCTGTCCGTTCTGATTATTGCATGCTGCTCCGGACTCATCATTTGGCTTTCCATGCAGATCGGCTCATGGATTAGCGGGTATTTGCCTCCTATCGCTGCCAAGCTGTTCGGCTCCGCCATTCTTGTCGTGCTCGGCGTATGGGCGCTGATTCAGCATTGGAGAAACCGGAAGGAAACGACCGGAGGGGACGATTCGAATGAGGGAGCGGGAGCACCTGGTCCAGTGTCATTCAAGGAAAAGCAGACATCCGATCTTGCTAATCCGGTACTTGTAATGATCGTGGAATTGAAGCGGCTTGGCCTGGTTATCCAAATCCTGCGCACGCCGCAAGCTGCTGATGTCGATAAGTCCGGTACGATATCTTCGTCCGAAGCGGTTATGCTGGGCGTCGCACTGTCATTAGACGCCTTCGGAGCCGGTTTCGGAGCCGCGATGATTGGACTTCCAGCGCTCGCGACAGCGATTGCGATAGCCGCATCAAGCGCTTTGTTCCTGCTGGGCGGAATCGGTTTCGGTTTTCGCTTCTCGAATTGGAAAGGCATGCAGGCATTGTCTGTACTTCCAGGCGTTCTTTTAATTATAATAGGCCTATTAAAGTTGCTTTAGGACGAGGGGGGAGCGTATGAAGATCGCATTAACCGGCGGTATTGCAACTGGGAAGAGCACCGTCGCCGACATGCTTGTCGAGCGCGGCGCCTTGCTGGTCGATGCCGATCGGGCGGCCAGAGAGGTTGTCATGCCGGGCCAGCCGGCGTTGGAGGCCGTCGCCTCCAAGTTCGGACAAGCCGTTATACATAGCGACGGAACGTTGAATCGCAAGGCGCTTGGCGAGATCGTATTTCACGATAAGGGGCTTCTGAAAGAGTTGGAAGGCATTTTGCATCCGGCCATTCGAACCTGGATGCACGAAATCATCCGGCAATACGAAGAAGATTTCCCGGGAAAACTTATCGTGGCCGATATTCCGCTGCTTTATGAAACGGAGCAGCAATCGTTGTATGATGGCGTTATGGTCAGTTATGTCCCTAGAAGCGTCCAACAGCAGCGGCTAATGGCACGCAACGATCTTGACGCGGAAGAAGCCAATCGCCGCATTGAACTGCAGATGGATATTGAGCAGAAGAAGCGGTTGGCGGATTGGGTAATCGACAACAGCGGCACATTAGAAAATACGAGCGCACAAATCGGTGCGTTCTGGACAAGCCAGGGGCTGACATGAAGCGGCTGGCGAAGAAGAGAGTATTCCTGCTGCTGCTCCTTGGTTTTATAGCCTTCTTGTTTTTGAAATCAGACGTGGTCGGCAGATGGATGTATCCTGTCAAGTTTAAAGAAGACATCCGGGCAAGCGCTGCCGTCTATGAGATCGAACCGCATTTAGTGGCTGCGATTATTCGAACGGAGAGCAATTATTCGACGGGCCGCGTTTCTAAGAAAGGCGCCCTGGGACTTATGCAAATTATGCCCGATACGGCCAACTGGATCGTTAAGCAGGCGGGTTTCAAGCAAGTCACGGACGATATGCTGCAGCATCGTCCCGATGTCAGTATCGAGATCGGCTCTTGGTACTTGAAGTCGCTGCATAAGCAATTTGATCAAAATCAAATCGCGGTGATCGCCGCTTATAACGCCGGGCCTGGCAAAGTGCGCAAATGGCTCGATTCAGGCGTATGGGACGGAGAGCTCGAGACAACGAGCCAAATTCCGTACGGTGAAACGAGGCACTATGTACAACGCGTTATTTATTACTATAATAAGTATAAAGAATTATACCCAGAATTTTAGAAAAAATGGATGTTACCGGAAGTGTTAATGAGAAAATAAAAGAAGCTCCGGCTGTCCGCCGCTTCGGGACGGACAAGCCAAAGCTTCTTGTTATACATGACTGATAAAATCGTTATCGGCTAGTTCCGGCAGAACCAGCAAGGGATTGTTCGGCGATCTGTACTAGACGGCGAGTGATGTTGCCGCCGATGTAGCCAGCATCCTTCGTCAGAAGGTTACCGCCGTAACCGTCTTGCGGGAAAGCAATGCCGAGTTCTTGAGCCACTTCGTATTTCAGTTGGTCAAGCGCTGCGTTTGCTTGTGGCACTACCAATTGATTGTTGTTAGCCATTGATTTTCACCTCCTTGCGGTTGGTAACAGTATTATGTGCGAAATTTTGAACTTCATTACAGGGAAGGTATGGCAATTAATCCCGCTTGAGAGGAAGTGACGAAAATGAAATGCCCTTATTGCGATTACGCCGGAACAAAGGTGCTTGATTCCCGTCCGGCCAACGAAAACAAATCGATCCGACGCAGACGGGAATGTGAGAAATGCAGCCGGAGATTTACGACGTTCGAGATGATTGAGGAAACGCCGCTCATTGTCATCAAGAAGGACGGCAGCCGCGAAGAATTCAGCCGCGACAAAATATTGCGCGGGCTGATTCGTGCTTGCGAGAAGCGGCCGGTATCGGTGGAGCGGTTGGAGGTCATCGTCTCCGAAGTGGAGAAGGAACTGCGGACGACAGCGCTGGCCGAGGTGGAGAGCCGTGACATAGGCGAGATCGTAATGGGACAGCTGTATCCGGTCGATGAGGTGGCCTATGTTCGTTTTGCATCGGTATACCGTCAATTCAAGGATATCGATATGTTTATGAAAGAGCTGAACAGCCTGCTTTCGAAGGATGGGGCAAGCGGAGGATCTGGCTCCCAGTAGCAGATGGTGTGCGTTGTGCATCGGTATTTACTTAAGAAAGGGCGCAGTCCTAGAAGGGGCTGTGCCTTTTTTCCTTTTCGCAGAGTGCAAAGCTTGAAAAGGAATGAATCGTGAGTCGCAGTCTTCTAGGCGTTGCGACCGACGTTCTTTTATCAAAGTTTAATTAATTTTTATGAAAGCGCTTGACGGGAATGAGCCTAATGAATATTATAGAGAAAGAAGTTAATATGTAATGACATAATGACTTCCTATAGACAACGCAAGTTAAAGGAGTATGGATATGGGGGACCTTTTTAGCAAAACCTTAAATAAAGAGGTGCCGATCCCTTATTACTACCAGTTGAAAGAAATTTTGATGGATTATATTACGAACCATCATGAGGACCGGGATCGCCCTATTCCGACCGAGGTCGAAATTAGCGCGCACTTCAATATTAGCCGTCCTACTGTCAGGCAAGCCATTAACGAGCTTGTCGTCGAAGGGTATCTGATTAGACAAAAAGGAAAAGGCACGTTCATCACAAAGCCGAAGATCAGTCAGTCGTTCCTGCAAGTGCTCGACAGCTTTAACAGCGAGATGGAGAAGAAGGGACTTGTTCCTTCGACGAAGGTGCTGGGGCTCGACGTGATCGAATGCGACGACAAGATCGGAGAAGCGCTGAACATTCCTACGGGAAGCAAAGTGATTCAGCTGCGCCGCCTTCGCTCCGCGAATGGTGAATCGGTCGTATACGTCGTGACTTACTTGCCTTACGATCGGTGCTTGCCGATTTTGGATAAGGATTTGGAGTTTGAATCACTTTACGGCATTTTACGGGAAGTATGCGGATTCTCGCTTATGAAAGCGGTACGCAACCTAGAAGCGGTTCTCGCTAGTGAATACGAGGCGAAGCTGCTCGGCATCGAGAAAGGCGCTCCGATTCAATTCATTAAGAGCGTCACCTACTTGACCGACGAATCGCCAATCGAGTATTCTCTCGCCCGCTATAGGGGCGATCGCAGCCAGTTTACTTTTGAGCTGGGCATTCGGTAAGCGAGAGTATCGCTTACCGACATTTTGGCTCACATATGTAAGGACATAATAACGTAATAAACAGGATGGTGTCGAAAAATGAATGCAACAGTCGAAAGAGTAAAACGCGCGATGCTCGGCATGCAGCGCCAATCATGGGAACAAGGCGTAGCAGCGCAGGCGTTCATTGAAAGCGGTTACGTGGAGGATGCGGTTCTGTTGGCTCATGACTCGGTTGTCCGTCAGGACGAAACCGGCCGTCTCGGCGTAATCAACAATGAGAGAGCGGTTACAGACGCGGCGGCTAACGGCGAACCGGTATTGTTCGCTTACAAGCAAACAGGCGATGTGAAATATAAAGAGGCTGCCGAGCAAATGGCCAATTATTTGCTAAACGTTGCTCCGCGTACGGAGAATGGCGCACTTTCGCACGTCAATCATCAAAGCCAGGTGTGGGTTGATTCCTTCTACATGGCGCCTCCATTCCTTGCTTCCGCCGGCCATTTCGAGGAAGCGGTTGCACAAGTCGAGCGGTTCCGCGAGCTGATGCTCATTACAGAAAAGGGCATGCACGCTCATATTTGGGACGATGGAGAGAAAAAGTTTCATCGCGCCGATTGCTGGGGCGTCGGAAACGGCTGGGCAGCAGCAGGTATGGCTCGAGTCATCCGTACGCTGCCGGAATCGATGAACGCTGACAAAGAGCGCATCATCGGTTACGTCCGAGACCTGCTTGAAGTTTGTATGCGCTACCAACGCGAGGACGGATTGTTCCATGATGTGCTCGACAACCCGGAAACGTTCGTTGAGACGAATGCAGCTCAAATGTTCGCTTACACGATCTACACTGGCGTGAAAGAAGGATGGCTGGATGAGCGTTACTTGGCTAACGCCAATCGGATGCGCAGCGCGGCGAACGCAAAGGTCGACGAGCAAGGCTTCGTTACAGGCGTATGCGGCTCCCCTATGTTCGATCGTTCCGGTACGGCAACGGAAGGCCAAGCGTTTTTCATTTTGATGGAAGCGGTAGCATTTTAGTTTTTGATAATATGTAATGACATTATTACGTTTTGAGTTTCTCAGGTTTTGCGATTATTTTCCGGGAAAGTGAATTATTATAAGGAGGTGATTTCGCCGATACGATGCGGTCGGATTACCGAGCGTCAGGTTCAAAACGAACGAACGCTCAAGCTGTAATTATCATTTTCAGGAGGGGTTCACTTGAAAACGAAAGGTCTTTTGACGAAATTTTCAGCTCTTATCCTTAGTATGTCCATCGTGCTTGCAGGCTGCGGAGGCGGAAACACCAACAAAAACGCTCCGGCGAACGAGCCTTCCAACAACAGCCCGGCGGAAACGACCAATTGGGAAGAAAAAGCGCCGGAAGAGTATAAAGGCGAAATTACATTCTGGGCTTGGGGCGACTTTGAAAGCAAGGTTATTCCTGAGTTCAACAAAGTATATCCAAACATTAAAGTAAATGTTGTTGTCGTACCTAACGCTGACTACGGCAAAAAGCTGCAAACAACAATCGCTGCTAAAGGCACGATGCCTGACGTAGCGCTGCTCGAAGCGAGCGGACGCGGCCAATTCATGACACTGGACGCTTGGGAAAACTTTGAGCTTGCTCCATACAACGTAAACCGCGCGGACATCGTTGATTTCGCAATTCCGCTGAACGAGAACGAAAAAGGCGAAATCGTAACGCTGCAAGAAGACGCGACAATGGGCGGTATCGCTTACAAACGCGATCTGGCGAAACAATACCTCGGCACTGACGATCCAGATGAAGTTGAAAAAATGTTCTCCAACTGGGATGACTTCATCGCTAAAGGCAAAGAAGTGTATGAGAAAAGCGGCGGCAAAGTTACTTTGATGGATGGCATTCTCGAGGGCGGCTTCAAGCTGGTCAGCGGCGAATACACAGAACCGTTCGTAAAAGACGGCAAGCTGAATATCGAATCGACGTTCAAACCGACTTACGAAACGCTTGCGAAAATGGTTGCGAGCAACACGGTCGGCAAATACGAAACTTGGTCCGCACCTTGGAACGCGAGCTTCACGAACGGCACGGTTATCATGTACGCAACACCTGCTTGGTTCGTACCATTCGGTATCAAGCCTAACGATCCGAAAAGCACTGGCAACTACGGTCTGATCCGTGCGCCAATCGGTGGCTATTCATGGGGCGGTACGAGTATGTCGATCCCGAAAGAAGCGAAAAACAAAGAGCTGGCATGGCAATTCGTGAAGTGGGTAACGCTTTCCGAAGGCGGCGCAACGGCGTTCAAAAACTTGAACAGCACAGCTACGCTGTACAAACCGGCATTCGAAAAAGAAGGCTTCTACACCGACAAAGACCCGTACTTCGCAGGTCAAGACATCATGGCGAAATTTACAGAGCTGGGTAAAGAAACGAAAGTTCGCCCAATTACGCGTTATGACAGAGCGATCCTGGATTCCAACACGCTCGTTCTGAAAATGATGATGCAAGGTACGTCCGCTGAAGAAGCGTACGACACGCTCGTCAAAGACGTTCTGAAAAAATTGCCTGAACTGAAGTAATAACGACAACATCAGATTATAGCATCGCACGAGCATTTGGCCGCGGGAAGAGCGGCGAATTATCGCCCCTTCCCGTGTGCTAGCCTTGCGGAAGTATAGCGGATAGAGAGCAGGTGAGTTCATTGAGCAGTTCTATAATGAAAGCGCGCAAAGCGCAACGAATGGCGCCTTACGTATTCATATCGCCGTTTTTCCTAATATTCGGAGCATTCTCGCTTTTCCCGATTCTGTTTACTTTTTACATCAGCCTTACGAACTGGACATTGGACGGATCGCCTAATTTTATTGGCTTCGCCAATTATGCTGAAGTATTCCAAGACAGCCGGTTTTATGACGCGCTGCTCAACACGATCTTATTTATGATTATGATTATTCCTCCCCAAATCATTATCGCCTTGTTCATCAGCGTGCTGTTGACCAACGGCAGAGTGCCTTTCGTGGGAGCTTTCCGGCTAATCAATTTCTTGCCGTATATTACGACATCGGTTGCGGTAGGCCTTATTTTCGGAATCTTGTTCGACTGGAATTTCGGCAGCGTGAACGTGCTGCTGGGCAAGCTCGGCATTGTTCAAGAAAACATCAACTGGCTCGGCCAGCCTTGGCCTTCGCGATTTGTCGTCGCCTTCGTTACGATCTGGAAATACTTCGGCTACACGGCCGTTATGTTCCTGGTCGGCATTACCGGCATCAGCAAGCAGTTGTACGAAGCGGCCGATTTGGACGGTGCTTCGAAAATGCAGCAATTTTTCCATATCACGCTGCCGATGCTACGTCCGGTCATGCTGTTTGTGACCATTACGACACTGATTGGCTGTTTCCAAATTTTCGACGAGCCTTATATGTTGTTCACCGGGATGGGCGCATCGGTTGTCGGCGGTCCGGAAGGATCGGCTTTAACGGGCACCTGGCTCATCTACGATAATGTGTTCGGCAGCTTGGCGCGCTTCGGCTACGGATCTGCAATCGCATACGTGCTCTTCCTTTTCATCAGCATGGTATCGTTCGTCATGTTCCGACTTATGAACAAGGGGGAAGAGGCATGAGGAAATTAGGCGTAGGCGGCTGGGTCGGCTTTCTCATCATGTTGGTCATCTCGCTGCTCGCATTCTACCCGTTCTATTCGATGATCATGATGAGTACGTACAATTCGAATGAATTGTACACGGGCATCAAGCTATACCCTGGCAATTATTTGGCTGAAAACTTTAAAACTCTTTTTTCGATCGATTTCTTAGGCTACTATAAAAATAGTTTGATCGTGGCGATCTCCACGACCGTACTCGGGGTGCTGGTCAGCGCGGCTGCCGGCTTCGCCTTCGGCAAATACGAATTCCGCTTTAAAAACATTTTGTTCGTCTCCGTATTGGTGACGATGATGATTCCGATGCAATTCGGCATCGTCGCTTTCGTACTGGAAATGCGCTGGCTGGGCTGGCTCGATACGCTGCTGCCGCTCATTATCCCGCCTGCGGCGAATGCGCTCGGCGTGTTCTGGATGACGCAGTTTGCACGCAGCACCATTCCGACCGAAGTGTTGGAAAGCGCGCGCATCGACGGCTGCGGAGAAACCGGCATTTTCTTCAAAATTGTCATTCCGTTTCTCCGTCCGGCATTCGTAACGCTAGGCTTGCTATTCTTCCTGTGGTCGTGGAACAACTTCTTCGTACCGCTGATCGTATTGAGCAGTGACTCGCTCTACACGATTCCGCTCGGTATTCGGGGACTTGCCGGCCAGTTCCGTGCCGACAACGCGGCGCAAATACTGGGTCTGACCGTCGGAACGATTCCAGTATTGATCTTCTTCGGGTTCTTCTCGAAAAACTTGATGGAAGGTTTGGCTTCTTCAGCGGTCAAAGGCTAATATATCGGATTTGCCGGTATCGCCACAGAAGCTTTGGTTAGGAGGACGTAATATGAAAAGTTTAGTTACGGACGGAAAAGGAGGGCTCGAGGTCGTCGAGCTTTCCCGTCCCATTTACAACGAATATCAAGCGCTGGTGAAGCTGGAAAGCTGCGGTCTGTGCCGCGGCACGGACACGAAGCTCATTCAAGGCAAATTCAAAGGCTTCGATACGTACCCGGCCGTGCTCGGGCATGAAGGCGTCGGCCGCGTCGTCGAGAAAGGGGACAAGGTGACGAGCTTCGAGATCGGAGATCTTGTGCTTCTGCCTTTCCTCGAAGGCACGCAAGACGATGCGTACCATTCCGGCTGGGGCGCCTTCTCGGAATATGCTGTCGTCGGTGATGCCAAGGCGCTTATCGCGGGAGACAAAGGTCCAGGACATCCGCTTTTCTCGGAAGCCTATTATGCTCAGCAGGTTGTACCTAACGATATTCCGGTCGTTGATGCGGCCATGATCGTGACGTTCCGCGAAGTGCTCGCCGCTTGCCGGCGCTTCGGCTTCACAGCGGGGCAAAGCGTCGTTATTTTCGGAGCCGGCCCTGTCGGTCTGACGTTCGCGAAGTTTGCCAAGCTGCTTGGCATGGGACCGATCATCGTCTCCGTCAACCGCGACGAGAAAATTGCAGAAGCGCTGGATGCAGGAGCCGACTATGCGTTTAACAGCAGCAAGACAGATATTATTCAAGAAGTTCGCACGCTGCTGCCGGACGGCGCTGATTATACCGTCGATGCAATTGGCCACAACGAGGTGCTTGCGCAATCGATGGAGCTGATTAGTGCTGGAGGAAAAATTTGCTGCTACGGCGTTTCGTCGGAGCTGAAAATGGAGCTGGACTGGAGCAAAGCACCGTATAACTGGTCGCTGCTATTCGTTCAGTGGCCGTCCAAGCTGGAAGAATCCGAGTGTCACGATCAAATCGTGTCGTGGATTCGTTCGGGCGAACTGGTCCCTTCTGATTATATTTCCGATGTTCTCGACTTCGATAATATCGGTTCGCTGGGCGATTATCTCGGCAAAGGAAAAATTACAAAAAAAATGATCGTCCGCTTCGGCGGATAAAAAAGGAGAATTACTTATGTTAACGCCTCGTTTGTTTGCCAAGCTGCCTGAAGATATTGCTGTCACGCCAGACGCGATGGCTATCGACTCGAAAGGACGTCTCATCTTGTCCTGTCCGAACTACGCCGATCCGTCGAAGCAAGGTACGCTGCTCCGCTTCGATATCGACCGCGTGCCGCAAAAATGGGCGGACGTTCCGCTTCACCCCGAGACCGGCAAGTCCCATCCGATGGGCATTGCTTTCGGTCCGGACGGCGATCTGTACATTTGTGATAACCAAGGCTGGTCCGGCGCGCCGGAACTGAAGTTCAAAGGCCGCATTTTGCGTCTGCGCATTTCCGAAGAAGGTGAAGTCGTGAAAACGACGGTCGTCGCTTCCGGCATGGAGCATCCGAACGGCATCCGCATTCGCGACGGCTATATGTACGCAACGCAAAGCACGTTGGAAAACGTAAAAGACCCAAGCGGTTTGCTCGTTAGCTGCGTGTACAAATTCGCGCTTGATGATGAAAACATCGAAGTGACGAATACATTGGAAGACGCTAACATTTGGACGACTTTCCTGACGTATAATCTTGAATGTCAGTACGGCGCCGACGGCATCGTGTTCGATAAAGAAGGCAATCTGTACGTCGGTAACTTTGGCGATGGAGCTGTCTACAAAATCGTACAGGACGAGAACGGCAACGTTGTCAGCAACGAGGTATGGGCGCAGGATCCTGAGCAATTGCAAAGCACGGACGGCATGATTTTCGACGAAAAAGGCAACTTGTATATCGCCGATTTCTCGGCAAACGCAATCGGCATGGTGACGCCGGATCGTAAAGTGATCCGTCTTGCGCAAAGCCCGGATAGCGATGGCTTGAACGGCGAGCTCGATCAACCGGGCGAGCCGATCGTATGGAACGGCATACTGGTCGCTTCCTGCTTCGATCTTGTAACCGGTCCTGACAAAGTGAATACGAAGCATGAGCTGCCTGCGACGCTGTCATTCCTCGATTTGTCGGAGCTCGCATAAGGAAAGGAATCATCGGCACGGAACGGGATGACGGCGTTCATCGCGTTCTCCGCTTCGTGCCGCGATGCGTTCCGATTAGGCCTTCATATATATTAATATGTCATAACAAATTGACATTATTACAGGAAGGATAGGCGACACCTATGGAGAAAGTGCTGATTACCCCGAAATCCTACCATCATTATAAAGAAGAGGCTTACCGGATGCTTCGCGAGAAGGGCTACGAGCCAATCGAGAATACGACGGGCCGGACGCTGACGGAAGAAGAAATCGTCGAGCTTGCAGGTGAAGGCGTCGTTGGCGTCATTGTCGGCGTTGATCCAATGCCGGCCGGCGTGCTGGAGCGTCTGCGCGATGTGCGGGCGGTTTCCAAGTACGGCATGGGCGTCGACAACATTGACGTTGGACGCGCTGCGGAGCTCGGCATTCAAGTGCAAGCAGCGAAAGGGACGAACAACGTATCCGTTGCGGAACTGGCCATCGGTTTAATTTTCACCATCTCGCGGCATATTCCGGAAATGGCTCTTGAGGTGAAAAACGGCGGATGGGGCCGCGTACTGGGCCGCGAAGTGACGGGCAAGAAGATCGGCATCGTCGGCGGCGGACAAATCGGCATGGAGGTTGCCCGGCGGGCGCTCGGTCTGATGATGGAGGTTGCGGTATACGATCCGTTTCTATCTGACGACGCCTTTGCCAATCGCCAAGGCTTGCGGCTGGAGCGGAATTTGGATGCGCTGCTGGCGGAATCCGATTATATCTCGCTGCATCTTCCGGCGACGAAAGATACGAATCATCTAATTAACGCTCGTACGCTGTCGCTGATGAAATCGACCGCTTACTTGATTAATACGTCGAGAGGCGAGCTTGTCGACGAGGAGGCGTTGTACGACGCGCTTTCGAACGGCCGATTGGCCGGCGCGGCTTCCGATGTATTTTCCAGCGAGCCTCCGCTTCCAGGAAGCAAGCTGACCGAACTATCTAATTTCATACTGACGCCGCATACAGGCGCTTTTACACACGAAGCCATAGAGAAAATGGTCTTGCGTTCGACCGAAAACTTAATTGAAATGCTCGAGACAAACGGAAAGAACGAATAAAAAGACCCTATTAAAGGAGAGAACCGATCATGATACTGCCTGAAAAAGCAACCGAGCCAACGATGTATTTCATTGGCGTGACGACCGGCAAGTCGTCCATTATGAAGCTGTTCCCCGAATGGGCTAAAGTGCTCGGCCTGGACGGCGCCGTTATTAAAGGCATCGACATCGCTATTCACGCTGACCCTGCGGAATACCGCCGCGTTGTCGAGTTTATCCGCGACGACGAGCTGTCGATGGGCGCGCTCGTAACGACGCATAAAATCGACCTGTACGACGCTGCCAAAGACTTGTTCGACGAGCTTGATCCTTACGCGACGATGTTCGGCGAATTGTCCTCGATCTCGAAGCTCGACGGCAAACTGATCGGCCATGCGAAAGATCCGATTACGAGCGGGCTGGCGATGGAAGCGTTTGTTCCAGAAGGCTACTGGGAGAAAAACGGCGGCGAACTGTTCGTCATGGGCGCTGGCGGCAGCGCGATCGCGATCTGCTCGACGCTGCTCGAGGAGAAGCACGGCAAGGACATTCCGTCCCGCATCGTCGTGACGAACCGCAGCGAGCCGCGTCTGAAGGAAATCGAGCGCATCGTGCGCACGCTTCGTCCAGATGTTCCGGCCGATTTCTATCTGACGCCTGACGCAACTGATAACGATGCAGCTATGCTTGGCGTTAAGCCAAACTCGCTGATCGTGAACGCGACCGGTCTTGGCAAAGACCGTCCAGGCTCGCCATTGACGGATGACTCGAAATTCCCGCAAGGCAGCCTTGTCTGGGAGCTGAATTACCGTGGCGAGCTCGACTTCATGAAGCAAGCGAACGCTGTCGCAACTGAGCGCGATTTGACGGTGGAAGACGGTTGGATTTACTTCCTGCACGGCTGGACGCAAGTGATCGCCGAAGTGTTCCATCTGGACATGACGCAGGAAAGATTTGACCGCATCGAGAAGCTGTCGGCAGCGACCCGGAGCTAGCACCAGGAATCGAGAGGAGAATGCGCATAATGAGCCAAAACGATAAACAAACCGCAGGAAACGGAACATTGCCGTTTACCGAATTTTTTGATCTGAAGACAGGTCTGTCTACGACTAGTGAATCAACGAAGCGTCATCTGTCCCGCATGAAGGGCATGTATGCGGATGATGCAGCGTTCGAGCAAGCAGTCGCTGCAGGCGACCCGCTTGTCTACGAATTTTACGAGCTGACGCTGCCTGAGCATCCGGGCGAGCTGCTGTTCGGCACAAGCATTTTGTATCCGGGCAAGGTCGGAGAAGAGTATCACATGACGAAGGGCCATTTTCATACCATTCTGGACACCGGCGAAGTGTACTACTGCTTGTCGGGAGAAGGTTTTATGCTGATGGAAAATCCGGAAGGCGACGTTCGCATCGAGAAGTTCAGCCCCGGTAACGCCGTTTACGTACCGCCGCGCTACGCGCATCGCAGCATTAACAGCGGCAACGTGCCGCTTGTCACCTTCTTCGTATACCGGGCCGACGCAGGCCACGATTATGGTACAATTGAGACGAAGGGCTACCGTAAGCTGATTGTAGAACGCGACGGCAAGCCTGAAGTGATTGATAATACTCGCTGGAAAGCTTAGGAGGTACGGGCATCATTATGGAATACACTTATTTGGGACGTACAGGGCTGCGCGTCAGCCGACTTTGCCTCGGCACGATGAACTTCGGCGTCGATACGGACGAGAAGGAATCGTTCCGCATTATGGATGAGGCGCTTGACGCTGGCATTACCTTTTTTGATACAGCAAACATTTACGGTTGGGGTGAAAACTCCGGCACTACTGAGACGATTATCGGCAAATGGTTCGCACAAGGTGGCCAGCGCCGCGAGCGCGTCGTACTGGCGACGAAAGTATACGAGCCGATTTGCAATCCGGTAGACGGTCCGAATGATGTGAAGGGTCTGTCGCTGTACAAAATTAGACGCCATCTGGAAGGCTCGCTGCGCCGTCTGCAAACCGATCATGTCGAGCTTTATAAAATGCACCACATCGACCGCCGCACCCCTTGGGAAGAGCTGTGGGAAGCGTTCGAGAACATCGTTCGCACAGGCAAAGCCGACTACATCGGCTCCAGCAACTTTGCGGGCTGGCAGCTGGTGAAGGCGCAGGCTGCCGCGAAAGAGCGCAAGTTCATGGGCATTACGGTCGAGCAGCACAAATACGGTTTGCTGAACCGTATTCCAGAGCTGGAAGTGCTGCCGGCAGCACGAGATCTCGGCATCGGCGTCGTTGCATGGAGCCCGCTGGAAGGCGGTCTGCTCGGCGGACGCGCGCTGAAAGGCAATGGCAGCGGCCGTACAGAGCGGCAGCAAGCGCTGATCGAGAAGCACCGCAGCCAGCTTGAGCGTTTCTCCGCGCTGTGCGAGAAGCTCGGCGAGAAGGAAGCGAACGTTGCGCTCGCATGGGTACTTGCGAATCCGGTACTGACCGCGCCGATCATCGGCCCGCGCACGATCGAGCAGCTGCGCGATTCGCTGCGCGCCGTAGAAATCTCTTTGGACGCCTCCGTTATGGCGGAGCTGGATGAGATCTTCCCGGGTCCTGGCGGCGAAGCGCCGGAAGCTTACTCGTGGTAATTGAAAGTTAATACGTGAACGGAAGAAACCCCGCGCTATTCGTTGAATGGCGCGGGGTATTTTTGTGCAGATATTTGCGAAAAAAATATATTCAAAACGAGGCAGCAGCTTGTACATCAGTTGTTTTTCGGGAGCAAATAATTGTACAATGAAATCCAAGATGTTGCATGTAAAAGCCTCATATCATTTATTATGAAGGAGACAACACCCATGAACTTAAGAATGGAACAACTGGAACGCAGGTTGGTCGCGCAACATCATAAAGATTTGTTCTTGCAAACGACACATACTTTGGCTGCGATTAATGACCTTGCTGATGAACATCGTCGTTTTCAGTCCATGCAAGCGATTAGCGGCGTGAAAATTATAGGTTCAGAAGAGGCAGTTTTTTATGATACATTGACACAAATCAAGGAAACCATCATCGCAACCCTCGAAAAAACGATTGATGATCTTGAGCATAAGGGTGACAAACACTACAAGAGTAACTTCAAAGAAGGCGTGGAATAACCGTAACTCCTCTAGGCTCCATAACAAGAAGAAGCACTGCAATCCATTGGTTGTGATGGCATGCTTTTTCTTGTTATGGGAACAGGGGAGAGAACCAAGAACCCCTCAAGCTTCTGATTCGGACATTTGTGACCGTTAGCATCGATTATCTGTAATTTTGGCATTCCTGTGGTCATTAGTGTCCATTAGAGAGGAAAATGTCAGTGAAAACCGTGAAATATTCCTTCTAATGGTCATTGATGTCCATAAATACAGCGGATGTACCTTATTTGTGTTCTAACGGTCAGCGGTGTCCGTAAACATGAGTGTCCATAAATACATTGAATGTGCCTTATTTGTGTTCTAACGGTTATGATTGACCACATGGTAGGTCCGATAACGCTGTTGTCCATTCTGGACAATTAATACATTCATTACTACAAGCTTGTCTAATATACGTCTTGTCTGTCTATTGGATCGATTCAGATGCAAGGAAAGTTCTTCTGAGCGAAAAGGTCGAATGATTCCGCGCGCAAACCGCAAAGCCTCTGCTTCAATCCAACTAAGCGAATGATTTGTTGACATAGACACAAACTTACCGACAAAAGACAAAGCCATCTGCTTGATAACCTCCGGTTCTTCCTCGATCGATAAGTAAGCAACAGGCAGGAATAACCAATCTGCCAATGCTAGGTATGCTTGTTTCTTGCACAAGTCCCTGAATCGCCATGCTTCGATATCTCTGGCGTGAGATTGGTAACCGTGGATTTCGATACAACCTTTGGCTTCGCCGGGCATATAGGCAAGATCCAGATAACGATATCGATTGCCATAATCCCGAACTTCCCATTCCGCATACAAATGATTAAAGTTACCTACGGCAGGATACCATATCGTTCTCAAAAACTCTTTCGTGCCGTGTCCAATTTCCTTATGGAGCATTTCACGTCTTCTCGGATTTTTTTTCTACAGCAAGTTGATCATGAATCCATTGATTCATCTTCGTCTCAAAAGTGCTCATTGGTACACCTTCCCTCGGTTTGGAAAATAAAAATGCCGCCTTGATTCGGAATCCCAAGAGATTCCTTATAATCAAAGCGGCATGTGCTTCACGCCAATACATAATGTTACACTAGTATATTTCATGAGTTCAGAACTGGCAATAATTTTCTAGCCGTTTCAAATTGGACCTGCGCGAACGTAAAATAAAAATGATTATTCGAGCTTAGCGCCAACTTTTTTTACAGGCATCCAAATTTCGCTATATACATTTTCGTAATTTCCCGTGTGGTTTGTAAAAGAGATGGCAGGCATATCCGCTATTTCATAACCAGAAGAAGGCAGCCATTGCGAATAAATTTGAGCTGTCGTTGCTTGAAGTGTAACCGGAAACGGTCCTTGATTGGGGAAAATCGCCCATAAGCTTTCTTCAATCGAAAGTTGCTCTAAATCATCGTATTCATTTTCCTTAGTAGTTGCAAAACCAATCATATGAGTCAGATATCCTTTTTCCTCCAAGAAACCATCATCAAAATCATAAGATACATTCAAGACTTGATGAGGATGTAAGTTAGCTATTTGATGCATTTTATTTCTTTGTTGTTCGGTAATGGACTGGGCTAGCTCTACGATAGAATGATTTTCACCTTCGAATTGAATGGGCACTCGTCTCGATACTCCAATAATATTGAATTTCGACTTCTCTTCAATTTTAAATTCCATTGATATTCCTCCTCTTATATCTATAAAAAATGAAAATTTGGGAAATGACTTTTGAATTTTGTTTTTAATGACTTCTGAAGGTAAAAAACCGCTCCATTCCCGAAAGGATCTCGAAAATCCCTCTAGGGATTGATAACCATATTTATAAGCAATATCCGTTACTTTTGCTCCGTTAATTAATTCAACATTTGCAACGGATAATCTCCTGTTTTTGATGTACTCGTTTAACGACATTCTAGCCATATACGAGAACATTCTTTTAAAATGATAATCAGATAGACCAACAATTTTGGAGATATCTTTTCCTGAAATTTCTTCCGTCAGATTTTCTTCAATGTAGTCCATTAATTGGTTGAATTGTTGTAACATTCATTTCCCTCCTTTACAACTAGTTTATCGATAAAGCTTATTATTTACTCGATATATAGTATACGGAATTTATCGGATTTCCTGACAAACAGAGCAAGATGGCATAACGAATCATAATGATATATTCGGCCATATCGGCCTCGGGGTTGCCTATAGAAGCGTTCATCCAATCAATGAACAAAGCGTTGCTTCCTCGAATCATGATGTTATATTGATTAATCAGCAGGCCTAATGATTTAATATGATCAAGCAAACGACAACAAACATTCATGAGGAGGGAGACAAAATTGACACTGACCCAATTGAAATATGTGATAGAAGTGGCGAACAAGGGGTCAATTACTGATGCAGCTAAAAGCTTGTTTATTTCGCAGCCTAGCCTTTCTGCAGCCATAAAGGAATTGGAGGAAGAACTAAGAATAAATATTTTTGTAAGAACGAACAGAGGGATCATCGTTACCAATGCGGGTGCAGAGTTTCTAGGACATGCTCGGCAAATCATTCAACAAACCGAACTGGTAGAAGAGAAGTATCTGGTCTCTACTCCCTCTAAACAGCGTTTCGCAGTTTCAACGCAGCATTACACCTTTACAGTTAATGCATTCGTAGATCTGATTAAGGAATACGGTGCTGATGAATATGATTTTACTTTACGCGAAACGAAAACCTTCGAAATTATTGAAGATGTAAAAAACCTGAAAAGCGAATTGGGCGTTATTTATTTAAGCACATTTAATGAGCCCATTATTCGCAAGTTTTTAAAAGAAAGCAATCTTGTTTTTTCGGAGCTTTTTTCCGTACGCCCTCATATCTTTATTAGCAAGCAAAATCCCTTGGCTCTCAAAAGTTCCGTTTCTTTAAAGGATTTGGAGGAATTCCCTTGCCTGAGCTTTGAACAAGGAGAGCAAAACTCCTTCTATTTTTCTGAAGAAATATTGAGCACTCTCGAGCATAAAAAAAGTATAAAAGTAACGGATCGCGCTGCGGTCAACAATCTGCTCATTGGGGTGAATGCGTATATCATAGCTACAGGGGTATTCCCTTCACTTCTGCATGGAGATGATATTACAGCTGTGCCGCTGGAAGTCGATGAAATCATTCAAGTAGGAACTATTACTCATAAAGATTATATCCCTTCCAGATTAGGAGAAATCTATTTGTCTGCGTTACGCCGTATTGCCAACAATTTAAGCCATTTTTAAATTCGGTTCATTAACGTTGATATAGTCTAAACCTATGTCTAACCATAGTTTTTTCGTGTTTTTATATAGCTGAATGTCAGGCTATGATGGAGCAAGAACGTCTCTAACAGGAAAGAGGAACTTTCTATGACCAGAGTAGAATCAGTAAAATATGAAAACATCACAGGTGAGGGCAAAGAGGCTTATGAGCAGCATGAGAAGAACAATAGCCTGACAAACATGAAGAAAGTATTGCTTCAGGACTACGCTACCTATGAAGCATACATGGGTTGGTATACGTCATGGACCCGACTTGGTGAAATTGTAGGAAAAAGAGCTGCAACAATCTACGCTCATTCTATCTCCACTACCAACAATTGCATGCTGTGTTCTTTATTTTTCGTCCGCGATCTGAGGACACTCGGCATCGATCCGGCTAACCTTGTGTTTGACGAGAAGGAACAGCTTCTGTCTGAGCTAGGGCAACAGATTGTCAAAGATCCAACAAATGTATCCGAACAGTTATTTGCCAAGTTAAAGAAGCATCATACAGATAACGAAATTGTAGCCATTATCGGATTCGCCGGGCAAATGATTGCGACCAACAATTTCAATTCAATTTTGAAAATTGATATCGATCAAAGCCTGCTACCGCTTCAAGGCGACTTTAAACCGGCTGTATGGAGAACTAAAACTAGCGAATAAGGCGGTGATACAATGAAGGGCTTTACTTATTATAATCCCGCTAAAATAATTTTCGGTCGAGGATCGGAACAGCATCTGGAAGAGTTATTGCGGCAGCAAGGTACAACCTCATTATTGCTGGTCTACAGCGGAGATTTCGTTAAAACACTCGGCATATTTGACACTGTAAAAAACATTTGTGCAAATTTAGGGATTACATTCTATGAGAATGGTCAAGTTGTACCTAATCCAAAAATTGAACTTGTCTATTCCCTCGTTGAACAGAGCAAACAAAATAAAATAGATTTTGTGCTGGCTGCAGGCGGAGGAAGTGCCATTGACACGGCAAAAGCTGTAGCAATAGGAGTCCCCTATGAGGATGACGTATGGGATTTTTTCACCAAAGGAATTGAACTAACGGAGGCTCTGCCCATTGGCGTCATTACAACGCTGCCAGCAAGTGGCTCTGAAACCTCCAATTGTACGATTATTTCAAATGGGTTATACAAATTAGGATTTGAGCACGATTTAATTATTCCGCAGTTTGCCATTATGAATCCGGAATTTACGCTAGGTTTACCTGCTTATCAAACCTCTTGCGGGATTGCAGATATATTATCGCATCTGTTGGAGCGGTATTTTTCTGATGTCGAGCATACAGATGTCACTGATTTTATGCTTGAAGGGGCAATGAAAGCACTGCTGATCAACGGCGAACGATTAATAGACAATCCCGCCAATTATAATGCTAGAGCAGAAATTCAGTGGCTAGCTTCCGTTGCCCATAACAATATACTGGATACCGGAAGAATATCGGATTGGGGTTCGCACAGAATTGAGCATGAGCTTAGCGCTCAGTATGGTGTTACTCACGGGGAGGGCATGGCTGTTGTGTTGGTTGCATGGACAAAGTACGCGGCTAACCAGAAGCCCCGAAAATTGGCACAGCTAGCCAATCGGTTATATGGTATCGACTACCATAGTTTTTCTGAAAAACAGATGGCTTTAAAGCTTTCTGAGGAATTGAGACGGTTTTTCAAAATGCTGAATTTGAAGACGACCCTTACGGAGCTTGGAATTGGAACCGATCATTTTGAAGAGATGGCGAATCGCGCCACGAAAAATGACACACAGAGAGTCGGGCATTACATGGAGCTTGATCGGGCAAAAATTTTAGAAATTCTCAGCATGGCGCTGGCCTGAATCCTTGAAAGGTTCTTACTTCTAGTCCAGTCTCGGTGGTGATTTTATTCGGGAATGACGTTCTCAGAGGAGGGACGCCGACAGATGGATAAGTTGAGTGGCACCCATACGTCAGATGATTCCAAAGCATTGAACGCCATGCGTGTGCATATCAATCCAATGGTATCGATTCCTACGGAGGAGTGGGAGTACTTCGCAGCAAGAACGTCACGCCGAAACTTGCGGCAGCACGACCATTTTGTTCGCGCTGGAGAGGAGAACAGCGAGATTGCTTTTTGTACCCACGGTTTGTTCCGCTTGTATTACACAATGGCTGATGGCGCCGAGTACAATAAAAACTTTTGCACGAGCGGTGACTTTATCACCATGTACAGCTCCTTGTTACAGCAGGTTCCTTCCTATTTTTCAATCCAGGCAATGGCCGACAGCGAATTGATTATATTCAATTATGAGGATTTCAAACAGTTGTACAATCGTCATGCTTGCTGGGAAAGATTAGGGCGAGTCATTGCCGAGAGGCTATACCTTCAAAAAGAAACCCGTGAAAGGGAATTGCTGCTGTATTCTGCAGAGGAGCGGTACCGGCTGTTTTTGCAGCGCTTTGATTCGTTGTCCGAGCAGATTCCTTTATATCATGTTGCCTCTTATCTGGGCATAACCCCTGTCGCTCTGAGCCGAATTCGAAAAAAATGGCGCAACTAAACCTAGTATAAGGAAAACTCCCCCTTCAAGTTCTACACTGGACTTATGAAAAGGGGGATTTATTATGAATACATCAGGGCATACCGTATTGATTACCGGAGGGGCTTCCGGGATCGGCTTAGCTTTGACCGAGCAATTCATCAGGAATGGGAATAAGGTGATCGTCGCAGGCCGTAACGAAAGCAAGCTGTCCGAGTTGAAAGCGCGCTACCCGGATGTCCAGGTCATTTTATGCGATATCAGCCGGGACAGCGACAGGAGCAGGCTTGTGAAATGGCTCAACGATGAGCATTCCGATCTAAGTGTACTGGTCAACAATGCGGGAATTCAATACAACTACGCTTTCACGGGTGAGAATATCCAGGAGGCGGAGAGAAAAATTAAGGAAGAAACAGATATCAACTTGATCACGCCGATCATGCTGATCGCCCAACTGCTGCCGCTGCTTTCCCGTCATCCGCAGGCTGCTATCGTCAATATTTCATCTGCATTAGGCATCGTGCCCAAGAAGTCTGCCCCGGTATATTGCGCGACGAAAGCCGGTCTACACTTGTTTACGAAAGCGCTCCGGTATCAATTGGAATCGACTCCTATCCAGGTGTTTGAGGTGATTCCGCCGCTCGTGGACACGGATATGACGAAAGGACGGGGGAGAGGAAAGATTTCCGCCGAACAATTGGCTGCAGAATTTTGGCGTGCCTATCGCTGCGACCGACTGGAGATCTCAATAGGCAAGGTCAAGATGCTGCATTGGCTCAATCGGTTTACTCCTAGGGTTGCCGAAGCTATCTTGAAAAACAGCTAGTCTAATGTGACAAGGAAAAAGCGTACTTTTCCAGTCTTGATCCACCCATCACTGGCTTCTTGAGGCCGTGAAGCTGACTAGTGTGGGATTAGGAGCTATGCTCCACCATAAAATAACCAACGCTTGGCATTCCAAGCGTTTTTTGTTTTTCTGGAGAGCAGTGTCGTAATTTCACACATTCAAGACATCAATTCATAGTAAACTTTCTAGCCGCTCTGTGCTATTGTCAGTTCATAAACATTCATTGAAAGAAGGACTGAATAATGAGCAAAAAATTGCGTATTGGAATCATTGGAACAGGGGGCATAGCTAATGCCCACGTTGCCGCGTATAAAAAGCTGCCATATGTAGAGATCGTAGGCGTCGCCGACGTCATTCCAGATAAAGCCGCCGCTTTCGCGCAGGCGCAGGGCTTGACGGAAGCGGCTTCATTTGACAGCCATACCGATCTGCTCCGTATGGAGCTTGATGGCGTCAGTATCTGTACGCCAAACATTTCCCACCATCGGACAACGGTCGATTCCTTGCGCATGGGCAAAAACGTGCTGCTTGAGAAGCCGATGTCCATCACTTTGCAAGAAGGAATCGAAATGACGCAGGCAGCGAAGGAAAGCGGGAAAATGCTGACACTGGGCTTCCAGCCGCGCTACGATCCGAATATGAAGCTTCTACAAACGATCGTGCAATCTGGACGTCTCGGCAACGTATACTACGTGGAGACAGGCGGCGGACGCCGTCGCGGCATGCCAGGGGGCACATTCATCAGCAAAAAACTCGCAGGTGCCGGAGCTATGGCCGATATTGGCTGTTACTCGCTGGATATGGCGCTGAACACGCTTGGATATCCTCGTCCGGTGTCCGTATCGGCGTTCACGACCAACCATTTCGGGACCAATCCTTTGTACCATTCGGAAGCGAGCAAGTTTGAAGTCGAAGATTTCGGCGTAGCTATGGTTCGTTTCGAAAATGATCTCGTGCTGCAGTTCAAAATATCTTGGGCCATGCATATGGACACGCTCGGTGCGACGATGTTTCTCGGCACGGATGCAGGCCTGAAAGTAACGCCAGCGGGAACTGGCCCCTGGTCGGGCGTATGGGATGGATCAGTTGGTTCCATCACGTTGTATCATGATGAATTCGGCACCCAAACCTCAACGCCGATTCCGATCATTGAGCATCAATTGAATCTGTTTGATCGGAAAGTACATGATTTCGCCGAAGCGGTTAGAGATGGCAGAGAGGCTCCAATTCCAGGCGATCAAATTCTCATTCAGCAAGCGATCATCGACGGGGTGCTGCGTTCGGCGGAAGCCCGCCGCGAAGTATCGGTCGAATTGCCTGATTTCCGTTAAGCTAGGACGAATCAGAAACTAAAAATTGGTCAAAACGCCGTTTTACACACATAGATAAAAAGCACTAATCAATAAGCTGGCCCCGATAGTCTATCGGAGCCAGCTTATTTAGCTTCAACGGGATACGCTCGTGATTATAGTAGTGAATAATCCAAGCAAGACAAGTTTGCCGTCGCATTCTGGGTGGGGAAATGTTAAAATACGTATCACTGCGTTGCTGCTTGGCATCGGCATCAGCTGTATTTTCATCAATATTCAGTATCCAAGCTATTGTCGCCGGTAGTTGTTTGGTAGGGCTTGGTTATACCTTAATGTCAACTATCGCTAAGGAGTGAGCTATGAAACTACGATTAGGAATTTTCAGAAGGCTAAAAGCGTTGCTATTCACTTCTTCGCTAAAATCAAGGTTATATTTGCTAATGATCATTTGCACAACGATTCCGATTATATTAATTGGCAGCTTATCTTTTTATTCCATCTCTTCTATTTTGGATAACAAAATCGATAAAGGCTTATCGAATCACCTCGAGCAGGTTAGAGGGAATTTAATCATGATGCTGAACAATTTGGAGTATTCCTCACAGCAATTCACGATTAATGGCCTAATTGGGAGCGAGCTTGCCGAGTGGCTTGAGGTAGAGGATTTGCATGATAATTTAACTTTGGCGAGCAGCATTCAGAAAAAGATTAATCTATATAATTTCACTAACCCCACAGTCGGACTTACGATGTATTATGACCGAGAAAATGGAAGCGTTATCATGTCGAATCAGCTTGTGAAGGAATTCAATCCGAATGACTTGTCCGTGCTAACGAGCATTGCAGGCGCCAGTTATTATGGTCCGCATTATTCCAATTACAAGTATGATCAATCGAATATGGTTGTCTCTATGATTAGAAAGTTTGATTTGGGCGCGCAATCGCCAGAAACATCAAATGTCGCCATTTATGTGGAAACGAATTTCAAAGTATTCGAAAGAATATTGAATTCGGCCCAATATGGAATGGATGCTTTTCATGTACTTGTCGATAAACAAGGCGATGTTGTATTTTCTCAAAACCCTGAGCTGCTTCCGCTAGGTACGCCTTATCATAGCGACATGCTTGCAAAGTATGTAGCCTTTGAAGATACCGACCAGCAAAATCTAAGACTCGTCGTATTCGTGGATCGTGCCGATTATAACAGCGAATTTGTCAAATGGGTGTGGTCTTTTCTCATTGTTATCGTACTTTCTCTCACGGTGAGTATTCTGTTTGCTATTATTATTCGCAATTATGTATATCGTCCTATTATTAACATTAAAAACGGGATGAGTTTAGTATCGGTAAACAATTTCAATAAGAGATTACAGCATAGCGGCCTAATCGAATTCGATTACTTGATCGATCAGTTTAATAATATGAGCATTAAAATTCAAGAACTGATTACGCAGCTTGAGTTAGAAGAAAAGATGAAAAGGGAGACTGAGGTTGCCAAGCTAATGGCGCAAATTAATCCGCATTTTCTGTACAATACGCTCAACACGGTTCAATGGCTAGCCAGAATGAATGGGCAAAAGGAAATTGATCATTTTATTGCAAGCTTTACGAATGTGCTTAGCTACAATCTGGGCAAGGATGGCATCATGGTCACTATTCGTCAAGAGCTGGGAGCGTTAAAGGACTATATCACCCTTCAGCAGGTTCGGTACGACCATCAGTATGATATTCGTCTTCATGTGGATGATACGATGCTGGATGTCTCTGTTCCACGGTTTCTCATGCAGCCTTTAGTCGAAAATTCTTTGTATCATGGACTTGGGGATGTAGGAGGGACGATAGAGGTCATTATAGAGCAAGCCCATCCGGGCAGCTTGAACATTATTGTACGGGATAATGGAGCGGGCATTGATCAGGAAAAAATCAATCAATTGCTTACAGGCGGAATGAATCAATCCGGTTTTGGAATTGGTCTTAATTATGTTTATAAAACGGTGAAAAGCCATTATGGCGCAGCAGGAGAGCTCATTATTACAAGCAAGAAGGGCGAAGGTACGTCCATTCAGGTGACATTGCCGATGAACAGGGAGGGTGAACAGCATGATTAAAGCTTGCGTCGTCGATGATGAGAAGCTCGTTCGCAAAGGAATTATTACGGTTATGCCATGGGATAAGTTTTCGATTGAGGTGGTAGCCGAGGCCTCTAATGGCGTTCGGGCGCTGGAGGTGATGTCAGAGCAGCCAATTGATCTGCTTTTTACAGACTTGAATATGCCGGAGATGGATGGCATGCAGTTGATTCGCGCGGTAAAGGAACAGCATCCTAACGTGCAAATTGTTATCCTTACCTGTCATCCCGAATTTGAATACGTGCAGGAAGCGCTTAGACTGGGGGCGATTGATTATATATTGAAAACACAGCTCGAAAATGACTTGATGGAGGATATGCTTCAGCAGATTGTAACTCGCTATTATGAGCGACTTTCGGCCGTATCGCAGCCTAAGCTTGTCGATTCGAATATGGTGAAGAAGGGCAAATATCCAGATGAAATTGTAAAGGCCATCGTAAATGCCGTTTCTCACATGCAGGAGCAAACGGAGATGAGCTTTACGCAAGAGCAGATCGCGAAAGTAGCCAATATGAGCAGAGGCTATTTCAGTCAATGCTTTAAAGATATTATGGGTATGAATTTTCATAAGTTTGTGAAAGATATGCGGTTGGCGAGGTCAAAACAATTGCTGTTAACGACGAATCGTCCGATCTATGATATTGCAGAGCAAACGGGATTTAAGGATGAGAAATACTTTAGCCGCCTATTTTTGTTAGAGGTAGGGGTGCTGCCCTCTGATTTTCGTAATCAACAATCGAGAAACCGATGAAAAATGTTGCCGAAACGGTGAATTTTGTCCGCTTCGGCATTTGTTTGCTTACAGGAATAATACGCTTCTCGGTCAGAAATCTAAGTCGGTTTTCGGGCTCAAGACGCTATACTTAACGAGAATCAATCAAACTTACACACTCGGAAGGGGACAAAGTCATGATGATCGGAAGAAAAATGAAAGCACTTTTATTGACAACTTTGTGTATGTCCTTAGCTGCTTGTTCAAGCGGGGGAAGCGGGAAAGAAAACAATACGGAAACTGAGAAGCCTCCCGTTGTGGCGGCGGATCCATTTGGCCGCTTCGATGAAACGGTATCCGTTAGTCTAGGAAAGGCGATGTCGGTAGATGTTGATTTGCCTTCTGGCGAAACGCAAGAGAACAATGAGTATGTTCGTTTCATAGAAAATGAGCTTAACGTGAAATTCAATTATGACTGGCAGACAGCCGATGGCGATCCTTACAAACAGAAGATGGATCTCGTCATCGTAAGCGGCACGACACCAGACGTGATGCTCGTTGATGAAGCACAATTGAAACTGCTCGTTGATGCGGATCTCATTTTAGATTTGACGGACCTCTATGAGGCTAATATTTCGCCAGAGCTTCGAGCCGTATTCGAATCTACGAAGGATTTGAGCTTAGCATCTGCAACATTTGACGGCAAGCTAATGGCTATTCCTAACTCCTCTCCTGGCGCGGATGCCATGAATGCCTTGTACATTCGTAAAGACTGGCTTGATGCCGTGAATCTTCCTGTGCCAAAAACATTGGAAGATATCGAAGCAGCAGCCAAAGCCTTTATCGATAACAAGCTAGGCGGCGGCAATAATCAAACGATTGGCTTAATTGGCCAACAGGATATTGTCAATGTGGGCAACAGCATTTTCGGCTTCGATACCATCTTCAGTTACTTTGACGCTTATCCAGAGCTATGGGTGAAGAAAGATGACGGCAGCGTAGAATACGGCTCCATCCAGCCGGAAACAAAGGTTGCTCTTGAGAAGCTTCGCGATATGTACGCAGACGGTATTATTCATAGAGAGTTTGTAGCTGAAACCGGCTCAAGCGGTCGTGAAAAGGTTATCGCAGGCCGTGCAGGCATGTTCTTCGGTCCATTCTGGATGCCGCAATGGATTATGATCGATAATCTGAAGCTTGATCCAAAGGCAGAGTGGGTAACTGTTGCAGCTCCATTGGATAAAGAAGGAAAGTTCAAAACGCATACGATGTCACCGACAAACAGCTACCTCGCGGTTAGCAAAAAAATGAAAAACCCTGAAGCGGTCATCCGTATTTTGAACCACGAATACATTATTGACCAAACGCGCGGCAATGAATTTTACATCGATAAAGAAGTGAGATACAACCGTGTTAATTTACCGTTTGGCCATATGATGGCGCCGTTCGATGAGAAGGAAATTGCGGTTGCTAAGGTTGATGAGGTGCTCGCTGGCACTAGAGATTATAACGAATTACTGGCTCATGAGAAGATTCAATATGACCGCATCGTTTATAACAAAGAAAATCCGAAAAAAGATTTGCTGGCATGGGCCGGTACGCTGACTGTTGCGACAACAAGAGAGATGATTCAAGACAACGTGGTGAAGGTATCAGGAGCCTTTTACGGAAAAACGCCTACGATGAATCGGAAGTGGGTTAACCTGAAAAAGCTTGAAGACGAAACTTTTATTCAAATCATTATGGGCGATAAACCAATTGACGCCTTTGATCAATTCGTAGCCGATTGGAAAAAACAAGGCGGGGATGAGATCACAAGCGAAGTGAATAATGCAGTCAAGTAATTAGTACAGAGCGGATTGGAGTGGCGATATGAGAACATCACGTCATGTATGGGGCTATTACTTAATGCTCACTCCACCGATATTGCTAGTGCTGATCTATGAAATATTCCCTTTGTTCGGTCTAATCATTGCGTTTCAGGATTTTGTACCGGGCAAGGGAATGTTTGGCTCTGCTTTTATCGGATGGGATAACTTTATTTATATGTTTCAACTGAAGGAAAGCTCTCAGATCTTTTACAATACGATTTTTATTGCAATCAGCAAAATTGTGTTGAATCTGGTTGTTCCGTTAATCTTTGCGCTCATGCTCAATGAGGTTATGCAAGTTAGATTAAAGCGCTGGATTCAGACCATTGTTTATTTGCCTCACTTTATGTCGTGGGTCATACTAGCTGGCGTTTTGACTAACTTATTGGCTTCGGATGGGATTTTCAACAATGTGATTGCAGCGCTTGGTTTTGATCCTATCTTCTTCCTAGGCAGCAATACATGGTTTCCAGTCGTTATTATCGGCAGCGATGTATGGAAGGAGTTCGGGTTTAATGCCGTTATTTTCTTGGCAGCGCTCACCGCTATCAATCCGAGCCTGTATGAGGCAGCGAAAATTGATGGAGCATCCAAATTTCAGCAGTTACGCTATGTAACGATACCTGGAATTGCACCAACGATTGTCCTGCTTGCCTGTCTTGGCGTAGGTAAAATTATGAATGCAGGCTTTGAGCAAATTTTCAATCTCTATAACCCAGCTGTATATGCGTCCGGGGATATTATCGACACCTATGTATACCGAATTGGTCTCACCCAGCATCAGTATGGTTTGGCCACTGCCGTAGGCACCTTGAAGTCCGTAATCGGTTTCATCTTAGTCGTGCTTTCTTGGAAGCTGGCGGACAAATGGGCCAATTATCGTATCTTTTGATGAGGGGGAGTATCCATGTTTAGCAAACAACAAACCATTGGCGAGAAAGTGAACTATGTACTTCTTCTCATCATATTACTGTTAATTACACTGGCTTGCTTGGCCCCTATTTGGCATATGGTAGCGGTATCGTTGAGTGACAATTCGGCTGTATCAGCAGGCCAAGTCAGCTTTATTCCAGTCGGATTTACATTAACGCCCTATGAATATATTTTAAATGACCAGCGCTTTTTCCAAGCTTTCGGCGTTTCGCTTCAACGGGTACTTCTTGGAGGCGCAATCAACTTTATCATGACCGTACTGGCTGCCTACCCTTTATCGAAGGAAACATCAGAGTTTCCTGCCCGTAACAAGCTGATGTGGATCTTTATCTTTACGATGATGTTTAACGGAGGCTTGATTCCGTGGTACATGACCATCAAAATGACTGGGGTAATGGACAGCATTTGGGCGCTAGTATTGCCAGGAGCAGTTCCAGTGTTCAACGTAGTATTGCTTATGAATTTCTTTCGCGCCATTCCAAAGGAAGTCGGAGAAGCGGCTAAAATGGATGGAGCGGGCGTATTTACAACGATGTGGAAAGTGTTTATTCCAATGTCTTTGCCAGCGATTGCAACGGTTACGTTGTTTAGCATTGTTCACCATTGGAATGCGTTCTTTGACGGCATGATTCTCATTAATAATCCAGCAGGGCAGCCGCTGCAAACCTATATTCGATCACTAGTTGTATTGCCGGCATTAGCGGATATGACATCTGGAAACTTAGAAGATATTTTGAAGCTGTCAGAGAAAACCTTTAATGCAGCAAAAATAGTTGTAACGATGCTTCCGATCATAGTCGTGTATCCATTCCTGCAAAGGTACTTCGTAACGGGTATTACATTAGGCTCTGTGAAGGAATAGCAAATAAATGAGGTGAATGATAACATGACCAAAACAGCATTAGTAACTGGAGCAGACAGAGGCCTCGGCTTCTCATTCACAAAAATATTGCTTGAAAAGCAATACAAAGTATTCGCAGGGCAATTTATCGAGGATTGGGATTTCCTTAGCGAGCTTAAGAAGCAATATCCAGATACGCTGGAAATTATTCCGCTAGATATTGGCGATGATCAGAGCGTTAAGAATGCAGCGCGTCGCATCGCTTCCAAAACAGAGCATTTGGATATGGTGATCAATAACGCGGGAATTGGCTCAGGGAATGATCATTCCAATATGCTAGTTGACTTGGATTTCGAACTGATGAAGAAGCTCTATAATGTCAATACGCTCGGCTCCCTTCGTGTAACCAACAGCGTGATGGGATTGCTGCTGCAAAGCGAAGATAAGCTTGTCATTAACATTTCTTCTGAAGCAGGAAGCGTTGCCCGCAACCATCGGATTAGCGGCTATGGCTACTGCATGTCCAAATCGGCGCTTAATATGCAATCTGCTATCGTGCATCAGCACTTAAGAAAATTAGGCGGTCAAGTCATGGTATTCTATCCAGGCTGGCTGCAAACCTATATGAGCGGTACATTAAGCACGGTTGCTCCGACATCTCCAGATGAATCAGCTGAGAAAATTATTGGTTTAATCGACAATCATCAGCAATATTTAAGCGATGACCCCATCTTCCTTGACATGGACGGTCAAGTTTGGCCATGGTAATAGGATAGGATAGTACAAATACGATAGAGATATTGGAGGGAATATGGAAATGAGTAAATTCAAAGCACTAGCATTAGGCAACTATACGGGAGTAAAATACCATCCGTTCGAAAAGGTAGATCGCGAGATTGAAGGCAGTCTGGAAGAGGTTGCCGAAGTAACGAGCACAGGCGACTACAGCGTTCTGAATAAGGAAACACTCAAAGATTATGACTTGTTTATTTCCTACACAGAATTCGCTGACCAGCCTCTGGCACAGGAGCCGGTAGCCGCATTGCTAGATTATGTAGCAAACGGCGGCGGTTTGCTCGTTATTCACAACGGCATTTCATTGCAAAAAAATAGAGAATTAATGTCCATGATCGGTGCGAAGTTTACAGGGCATCCGGAGTTTACGACACTGCCGGTGCAAAATTCATTGCCTGATCATCCGATTATGAAAGGCATCGAGCCTTACGAAATCGATGATGAACCGTATCGCTTTGATATGATCCCTTATTATGATACGACGATCCTGGCTCATTATGAGCATGAGGGGAAGCTGTGGCCTGCAGCTTGGGCTCATGAGTATGGTTTGGGAAGAGTCGTCTATCTTGCGAATGGCCATCAGCTGTCGTGCTTCTCGGTTAAGCCATTCCGCCAACTGATCAAGCAGGCTGGCCTATGGGCAGCTAAGGTTTGGTAGGCGATTAACTTGTCACTAGAAGCTACGAAGCAGCAGGCAAAAACGATATTCCCGATACTCGGCCTTGTCAGCATAGCTCATTTACTTAATGATTCCTTGCAAGCCGTCGTTACCGCCTCTTATCCCGTTCTGCAAGGGGCGCTGGGACTATCGTTTACACAGCTAGGATTTATTACATTTGTTTTATATTTCTCTTCATCTGTCATTCAGCCTTTTGTGGGCGCCATTGCGGATGCAAGGCCTACACCGCTTATCTTGCCAATCGGAATGCTTATGGCGGCGCTTGGCATGTTCGGTATGGGAATTGCCCCCGGATATTGGTCCGTGCTAGGAGCTGTATTGCTTGTCGGCGTCGCCTCCGCCATGTTTCACCCGGAAGGAGCTAGAATTGCCTACATGGCAGCCGGCTCGAGACGCGGGCTGGCACAATCTATTTTTCAGGTGGGCGGAAATATGGGAAGTGCGCTTGCACCGATTATGACCGCCTATATTTTCTACCCCTTTGGACAAAAGGGTGCGTATTGGTTCATCGTCCTAGCCGGCGCTGGCTTTGTTATTCAAGCCTTTGTTGCACGATGGTATAGCAGCCAGTTGAAACTAATGCCTCCATTAGAGAAGAAGAAAGCAAAGAAAACGGTCGACGCAGCGAATAGCAAGGCTGTCAAAAAATCGATCTTTTACGTTATCATACTTGTTTTTGCTCGTTCTTGGTTTAGTGCAAGTCTGGGTACTTATTTTGTATTCTTCCTGATGGATAAGTTCGGTTTATCCATACCTAATGCTCAAATGTACATCTTTACGTATATGGCAGCAGGTATTATCGGGACCTTCCTTGGCGGTCCATTATCTGACAAATACGGTCGCAGAAATGTCATTCTGCTCTCCTTGCTAGGAGCCGTTCCATTTGCAATAGCGTTGCCGTTTGCTGGACTTACTGCAGCTTATCCGCTGTTGTTCTTGCTTGGTCTTATTAACCACAGCAGCTTCTCGGTAACAGTCGTGTATGTTCAGGAGATGGTGCCAGGTAAAGTCGGCATGGTGTCAGGACTCATTACGGGTCTGGCGTTTGGCATGGGTGCGCTTGGTTCTATGGTGCTCGGAATCATTATCGACTTAACGAGCATTCAAGCCGTTATTATTGCGTGCTCCTACATGCCGCTGTTGGGGGTAATTGGCTTCTTGCTTCCTCCAGATAAGCTCAATAAGAGAAAGTCAGCAGCTGTATAAGCAATGAAATAAACCATAAGAAAGCCAGTCCAATCGTTTAGGCGAGAGGACTGGCTTTTCGGTTTCCTTACATCTTCTTCTCAAAGCCTTCCATCGGTGCGAGCGAATTTCGGTAGTTATCCTCATTGAGTTCATCCGTGGTAAAGTGCATAACCTTCCTAAATGACCCTTCGAGGTAAGCTTGCATCGCCAGCGGAATGCGCAATTCATCCATCTCTGATGCCGAAAGGCGGTAGCGAATGCTGCCCAGATCGCCTGTTTCCACTTTCTGCACCCATTTCGGCTCACGGATCAGTTCCCGCCCGATTGCTACCAAAGCCGCGCCTCCATGAATAACGGCTTCCGCATCTTCCGGCCGTTCGACTGAGCCTATTCCTACAAGCGGCTTCTTGTTTGATATAACCTGAACAAACTTGTCAAGAACCGGCTCTTGATCGGAAGGATGATGAAGAGGTGTCCGTTTATAGCTGGCCAATGAAAGATGAAGGTAATCTATCGAAGTATCCCCCAGCTTATCAGCAAAAGCCAAAGAATCTTCTAACCGAATGCCCGGTGTGTCGATCTCCTCTGGAGAAAGACGGTAGCCAAGCAAAAACGGCTTCTCTGCATGTGCAGCGATGACAGACGCAACCTCATGAATAACCGCTAATGGGAACCGCATCCGTTTCTCGAAGCTGCCGCCCCATTCATCCGACCGTCGATTGGAATGCGGAGAAACAAACTGCTGCAGGAGGTAGGTGTTAGCCCCATGCAGTTCCACGCCGTCAAATCCAGCTTGGATTGCCCGTAATGTGGCCTTGCCAAAATCTTGAATGATACTTTCGATTTCCTCATGGCTCAACTCACGCGGCGTTGCCGAATCCGCTGGATGTGTAGCTGCGATAGGACTTGCGCTTACCGGTTGAACGCCTCTGAGAATCTTTGAATTGGATTTGCGTCCGGCATGGAATATTTGGATAATGGCTTTTGTACCGTCTTTATGAATAGCGTCGGCAATTCTCGAGAGTCCCTTGATATCGGCATCCTTAGCAATGGACAACTCGCCTTCAAAGCCTTTTCCGTTCTCGGCAACATACGCAACGCCAGTAATGATCATGCCTGGGCCGCCCGCTCTTTCCGCGTAATAATCGACCTCGTCGCCCGTTATCGAACCGTCGAAGAAGCTGGACATGGTTGTCATCGGCGCCATGACGACTCTATTCTTTAGTGTAATCCCTTTGGCGAAGGTGTAGGGCTGTAGGAAATTCCAGTTCATCTTGTATCTCTCCCCTTCATTTAGAGTTCGTATTTTATTGTAGAAAGGACTATACTTTCTGTATAGTACGCACTTTAAAGATAGATACTATCTAAAAGGAGAGAGTGGAGCTGAACAATCAGGAAGGAAGTTTGGAAGAAGTAAATGTTGCGCCATTTTCTTATGCAATTTCATTAATTGATGGCAAATGGAAGATGCATATTTTATTCTGGATATGGAAAAAAGAAATTCTTCGCTACGGCGAGCTGAAGCGGGCGCTTGGAAACGTCTCCCATAAAATGCTGAGTACCCAGTTGAAAGAACTAGAAGCGGATAACCTGCTTATTCGTACAGAATATCCGCAAGTTCCGCCAAAGGTAGAATACGCATTGTCATCGAAAGGCTTCACGTTGATGCCTGTGCTGGAAATGTTGTGTGCATGGGGGAAGGAGCATAGTGTGGACGTTGAGGAGAGAGGGTGACTCCAAGAAATTAATCTTTCTCAATGGCTATTCTGAATGCTAGCAGTGTCGCGACAATCGTGATTGGCGCAAATATCCATTGTTCAGCAGAAACATTAGAAGCAAAATTTCCAATTGTGTTCAGAAGAAAATAGACGAAGATGAACCATACGCTGACCTGAATCGTTCTTTTGAATTTATTCGTTTTGACAATATTGATCCTTAGAGAGATTACCCATATAAATACGAGTGTTAATAATAAAGATACTGCCTCTAAGATGACAAACGATGAAAAATCGTTGATTTGCCCGCCCCAAACGATTTCATAAGGGACGACTCTCAATAAAATGAGTACATGAAAAACAGTCAGCAATATTAAAAAACTGATGAGCAACTGCCCTGACAATCTTGCGCTGATGAGTTTTTTCATTTGATTTCCTCCACGGATCGTTTTCTAAAATCATCCAGATTTTAACACGCCGATTAGGCATACTCAATGCAAAAAATAAGCACAGCGCAACTGAATAGGGGTTGCGTTTTTTGTTTTGGTGGACTGCTTTTCACATGCTCATATTCCTTTAGATCTAGGCAAGCTGGGGTCAAGTATTACCTGAGATGACGTAAGGGTTATATCGTGCAAGGCCTCTTCGAAAAATCCATAGTCGAACAACTGCTCAATATGAAAAACACCGTGCGGCACTTCGGACGTGTAAAGCTGCTTTGCCAAAAATGCGGCTACTTTTGCAGTGACCTCAGCCTCGTGAATACCTTGCATGAAGCATTCCGCATGCGCCAGCTGCCCCTGTTTCTTGCCGATCGCATCCACTTTTAAGGCGAACATGGGCTCTCCTATTTTTATCGCACCGAACTGTTTTACGGTTAAATCTCGTAGCCATGATATATTCAGCAGTTTAAAAGCTCCAAGCCTTTTCAGAAAGCTCATTCCCCAGGTCAGAGCGGCATGATCAAAGCAAAGCCGTGTTGAAACGCTTGGGACTCGAAGGGTGCGAGGCAAGATATGCTGATCTGCAAAGTTAAAGCGATAGGCTGTGCGAGTGCCCAGTGTGCTGCCGAAATCTGTTTTTCGCCCATCGGCAAAGCTTGCGACGCGCACTTCTTTCCCTTGATTGATCTTATGAAAGTTGAATCGCATGTTATCAATCGTCCATTCAATGGCTGCTTTGCCGTGTGAATCGCCCAATCCCAGCATGAGGGAGATGTTAATTTCCTCAGTACCATCCAGAAGCTGAGAGGCACGGAGCGATAACAGGTTCGTTAAGCCAGGTGCGAGACCGACACTAAGCACCGCAGTTGAACCATTGGCGGCTGCTAGCGGATGAAGCTGCTCGACTTGAGACAAAAAACGATAATCCGCTGAGATGTCGATGTACCGAATGCCTTGCAATAAACATGCTTGAACAAAAGCTGTGTTTTGCTGATCCAGACACATGATCACAACTTTTACATTAGATAACAGCTGTGCATCAGGAGCCTCATGAATGTCCATTCGCATAGGCTGAACCTTGCCCTCTGTGGCCTGGCTGAACGCTTCTGCTCGCACTAACGTTTTTCCTGCAGCGTATACTTTGCCTGGATAGCTCCGGGCTAGCTCCTTGCAGATCGTTTGTCCTACATGACCGTAACCGCCAATAACGATGATTTTATCTTTCAGCATGTTGTTTCCTCCAAATGGTGTCATTCCATATAGTTTAGAAACTAAACTAAATATCCAAAAAAATTTATTTGCTCAGCATATGATTTAAAATGTTTATACTTTTCTCGAAAATTTTTATTTCTTGCTCGCTGAGCTGCGATCTTAGCTGATCATAGAAAGCGCTGTGAACCGCTTCGTGGGCTTTATAAGCCTCTTTTCCGTTCTCAGTGAGAGACAAGAGGGAGCTTCTTGAATCTTGTGGATGGGGGGAACGCATCACCAGCGATTTCGCTTCTAAACGGTCGATAAGCTGTGTGATTGCTCCCTTCGTCACGCCAAGCCGCGCCGCTAGTTCGCTCATGAGTACGGCACCGTCATAGCCGATAGCATCAATGGTATGAATCTCACTAGGCGTTAACTTGCCCACGCTGCCAAATGTATGAGGCTGGCGCTCTAAACGCCTAAGCTGCATGATCAATCGGCCTAAGTTTTTACTTCCTTGGTTGCTTTCATCGTTGGGATAACTCGTTTCTTTTGTCATAAAGGTAGTTTAGTATATAAACTTTATTTAATCAACCCCATAGCATTCACCTTGCCAGCGGCTAACAGTCCGTCGCTTAGCTCGGAATCACTCACCGACCTAGCCAGTACAATTGTTCCGACCATGAGGCTGATGACAGCATTGCCTGTAGCCTGATCGATTTTCGCCAGATCGCAAATAAAATCGATCATTCGCTGCAGCTCTTGCGTGAACACTTCACGCACTTCTTCCGAAGCCCGCGGTATTTCACCGGAAAGGGAGGGGAGGATGCAGCCAATCTCTGTTTGATCCCGATGATACGAACTTAAATAAAAGTTAATCACAGCATCGATCTTCGGATTTTCTCCCGCCTGATCTGCTGCCTTCTGCAGCAGTGCTATGGTATCGCTTATCGCATACCGGCAAGTTTCCGAGACCAGCTGCTCTTTATTGTCAAAGTGCGAATAAAATCCCCCATGCGTTAGACCTGCCCCCTTCATAATGACCGGGACGCTGATCTCACGAATTCCGTTCGTGCGAAAAGCTTTGGCAGCACTTTCGATAATTCGGCCGCGAACTTTTAACTTATGACCTTCAGGATAGGGCATTCCGTACACGCTCCTTCATACAAATCTAATCTTTAAAATATTATAGATATCATAATTAAGGGTGTCAATTTTCATTAATTAAAACGGTTCCTAGCAAGACAGAATAAGAGAGGCTATTGACGATTTTAAAATATGATGATTATAATATATTACGTTCATAATATTTTAGGTGGGAGGCATACAAAAAATGATCCAATTAGAATCGGTTGATACTTTGGTCATCGGATCAGGCCCGGGAGGTTACGTGGCAGCGCAGCGATCCGCACAGCTTGGGATGAAGACGGCGGTTGTCGAACGCAGCCAGGTCGGCGGAGTGTGTACCCATGTTGGCTGCATCCCTTCCAAAGCACTGATAGCGGAAAGTCATCGCTTCCAAACACACAGACAATGGAACAGTGCGGTGGGGGCAGCTACTTTCGACGAGGCGCAGTCCTTCAAGCAAGCGGTAGTGAACAAGCAGTCGGGCGGCGTTCAATTTCTGTTGAAAACAGCCGGAGTTACGTTCCTCCAAGGTGACGCAAGCTTCATTGATGCGCATACGGTGGCGGTCAAACAGCAGGACACTGAACAACGAATTTCATTTAAAAATGTTATTTTGGCCACGGGTTCCCGCCCAATTGAGCTTGCGGCGCTGCCGTATGGCGGGCGCATTCTGTCGTCGACGGAAGCATTGTCGCTTTCTAAGCTTCCAGAAAGCCTGGTCGTTGTTGGTGGAGGTTACATCGGTATTGAACTCGGTCAGATGTATGCCAAATTCGGCACGAAAGTGACCATTCTCGAAGGAGGCGAGCAAGTGCTTCCCGGATTTGAGGCGGATCTGGTCGCACCCGTAGTCCGGCAGTTGAGCAAAGACGGCGTAACAGTTATTACGGATGCTAAGGCAGCAAAAGTCGAACAGGATGCGGACGGCCTAACGCTCCATTACACGAAAGGGCAGGAGCAGCATTCCGTTCGAGCAGAGTATGCATTAGTGACAGTGGGCAGAAGACCGAATACGGATGGGGAGTTAGGTCTTGAACGCATTGGCTTGCAGGTTGCGGCCAGAGGACTGATTGAGACGGACGAACAGTGCAGAACGCAGGTTCCACATGTTTACGCGATCGGGGATATTCGAACTGGTCCGGCTCTTGCCCATAAAGCTTCGTATGAAGCGAAGGTTGCGGCGGAAGCCATTGCAGGGAAACCTTCCATTATTGATTACAAAGCCATTCCGCTTGTCGTTTTCTCCGAACCGGAGCTGTCTAGCGTTGGACTAACGGAGACAGAGAGCAAGGAGAAAGGCATTCCAGCGATTACGGGCAAATCCACATTCGGCATTAACGGAAGAGCCCTTGCGCTGAAAGAGACGGAAGGATTTGTGAAAATTGTAGCGGATCAATCTTCCGGCGTTATATTGGGCGCACAAATCGTTGGAGTAGAAGCGTCATCGCTTATATCGGAGCTGGCATTGGCCATCGAGATGGGAGCGACAGTCGAAGATATGGCGATGACCATTCATCCTCATCCTACTTTGGGTGAAGTGATGATGGAGGCTGCGGAGAACGCGGTTAGAAAAATGACGATCAACCATAAAAATTAAAAATATATGGGTTCTTTCAGGGAGAGGGAGAGACATTACATGAAGCAAAAATGGATTTTATATGTTGTGCTTGCGCTTGTATTGGTTGCAGGAGGTTCGCTGCTTGTGGCAAAAGGAACAGATGCGGTGAGCAGGGCCGAGAATCGAAAGCAGGGCGTACTGGATGCCGAATCGAAAACGATCTTTTATAATAATAAGCCAGGCACCATAGAGCAGGCGAATGCGGCGACAGGCGATCTTGTTAAAAAAGGCGATGTGCTGTTCAAAGTGAAGTCTGCGGAAGGCAGCGAGGAAGAGGTTCTATCCCCAGAAGACGGACTGATTTACCGAGTTGCTGTCAAATCCGGAGAGCAGCTTATGCCGGGAATGCCCATTGCCGTTGTGCAAAAGACCGAATACTATACGGACCTCTACGTACAGGAAAGCCAAATTGAAAAGCTTAAACTGAACCAAACCGTCAAGATTCATTTCCCTTATCTGGACCGTAAGATCGAGGTGGACGGAACTGTCGCTTCGATTGCGGCCGCTCCTCAGTTTGCCAGCTTGCGCATGACTAGAGAGAAAGGGCAAGCAGACGTGAGCATGTTTTTAGTCCGTATTTCCGTACCTTCGAATGCTGATCTTCTTCCGGGTATGACGGCGGAGGTGGATTTCGATGAAATCGCTGGCTGAGGAGTGGAAGTACGTAGCGGGCAGCAAGTTTCTGATCATTATTTTTGTAGCCCCGCTAATTTCGGCTTTGTTCTTCGGATTAATGTTTTCGAAAAATCAAATCAATGAAACCCCGGTTATTGTCATCGATGAGGATCACAGCTCTTACTCACGGCAGTTAACCGCTAAAATAAATGCATCGCAATATATGAAGGTCACGAATGTATTTTCCAGTCGGATGAATCCCGATACGCTGCTGGCTAACGAGAAGGCCGTAGCCGTTATTATCCTTCCTGACCAATTGGAGCTGCGCAGAGCGCAAGGAAAGTCATCCAATATCGGTGTCTTAATGGATAACACGATGCCCTCTGGGCTTACTGGCATTAGAACGGCTATTCAAGAAATCATTACGACGGAAAATATGACGATATCCATGACCGGACTCGCTCAACAAGGGATGGACGCCGAAACGGCCAGGGGCATTGTCTCTCCCTTATCGCTCGTCCAGCGAATGCTGTATAACCCGACGACCAGCTTTATCGGTACGATGGTGATCGGATTTGTTAATATTGTCGTATTAATGATATTGACTGGCGCTGCAGGTTCCGTCGCCCCTCGTCTTCGCAAAGAAGGGAAGTTGTTCGCGAATGGCACCTCGCCTGCTCAGCTGTGGGTTCGCAGCGTGCCTTACGCCGTGCTTAGCACCATCTCCTTGCTCTTAAGCTATGGTTTGCTGAAGCAAGTAGGCGGCTTGCGATTTGAGGCGAAGCCTTATGTATTTATTATTCCTTTGCTGCTGTACTCCTTTGCCTTATCCCTGCTCGGGATGGCGCTCGGTTACACAGCTAAGGATGTGTCCAAAGTCGGCTCGCGGATGAGCGTCCTTCTGTACCCGTCGTTCCTTGTTACCGGTATTCAATTGACTCCGCTTGCGCTGCCGGCTTTCTTCCAAGTCACGGCATGGGCGCTGCCGATGAACTGGCTGAACCGATTGATTCGCGGAATGGCGTTTCGGGATGGGGCTCTGACGGCTTATAGCTTAGAGCTAGGGGCATTGCTCATTATTATTGGGGCCGCATCGTTATTGATCGGACTTATGGTAATGCGGGAAGCGAAAAAATCAAATTCCTTAGCCGAACAGCATATAGATCTGGGAGCATTGCCAGTTACTAGTTAAAGGAAGCGAAACCCTGACATAAGACTAAACAAAATGCCTTCGGGCACCTATCTATAATAAAAATCGGTGAACGCTGATTACCAATATGGAATGCAGAGAACGGCAGAAATGCCGTTTTTTTGTTTTCTATTTTCCGTATAATTACTCAATTACCTTGGAAAATTAAAGGGAGGTTGGATCAAGAAGGATGAGCTTCCTGAAAGGCGAGAAGCCGCATAAAATCGGGCCTTTGGAAGGTTTTGGACTCAAAAAAATTTTTATTTGACAGGAGAAAAAGTGTGATCCATAATGTAATCCATACTAATCACATATGATTTGTTTACTAAAGGAGGATTTGGAGTGTCTACATTATTTTCATCACTGAGAAAGTCGTTTCTGGTCGGGCCGTTAGTTCTTGCTTTATTGATTATTGTAGCAGGCTGCTCCGGTTCGAATACGGGCTCAAGTCCAAATTCTACGGAGAGCCCAAGTGCAAATACAGGCAACAATCAAAGTACGGATGGGGGCAAACCTGCGATCGGCGGCACCTTTACCTACGGACGTCCGGCGGCCGTTAATTCCTTTGATCTGCATAATCAGATTACATCGAATAACGCGTTTGCGATTGATAAAGTATTTGAACCGCTTGTTGCCTTTGATAACAAAGGCGAGATCGTCGACTGGCTGGCTAAATCGCATAGCATCAGCGAGGATGGTCTGACGTATACGTTTGTGCTTCGCGATGGCTTGAAATTCTCGAACGGCACTGAAGTGACAGCCGAGGACGCGGTGTTCTCGCTTGAGCGTCACCTGAAGGTAGGCGGACCGCTGGCTATTTCGGCACAGGTTGCTTCGGCCAAAGCGCAAGACGCCAAAACATTAGTAATCACTCTCAAAGAGCCTTACACGCCGTTCATTTCAGAGCTGAGCAATTTCTCTAATGGCATCATCCCGAACAACTTCGGCGGCGTTTCTGAAGAAGAATTTTTCAAGAAGCCTGTCGGTACTGGTCCGTTTGTCGTTGAGAAATGGGACCCAGCCGGCGATGTGACCTTCACTAAGAATACGAACTACTGGCAGGAAGGCAAGCCGTATATCGACAAACTGGTCTACAAGCTTATTGAAGACGACAGCCAAGCGATCAATCAGCTTAAAGCTGGAGAAGTAGACGCCATTGAAACGTTAGCGCTGCAAAATGCGAACGAAGTGAAAGCAGGAACCGATACCGCTGTGCTTACGAACGGAAGCTGGGTAACGGAGCAGCTGTTCTTTAACACACTGGATCAGCATTTCTCTGATGTTCACGTTCGCCGAGCGCTGGCGCTGGCGATTGACCGCAACGGCTTGACCCAAGCGCTTACGTTTGGTTTTGCGAAACCGGCCAATTCCTTGCTGCCGCCGGCAATTCCATACAACACGAACGATTCGATTAAAGCGTTAAACCTTGATGTCGAGGCAGCCAAGGCTGAGCTGGCTAAATCGAAGTTCCCGAGCGGGTTCAGCACGAAGCTGCTGATTGCTTCCGGCAACAGCGCCCGTGCTCAAGAGGCGCAAATTATTCAAAATGCGGCAAAAAGCATCGGTATCAACATTGAGATTGAACAGGTAGAGCTGGCGACATTCCGTGAGCGTTTCTTCAAATATGACTTTGCTGCGATGTTGAACAGCGGACAGGCGGATTCCCCGGAAGCCAATTCGATTCTGGCCTTCCAGACTGATCCGAATGGGTTTAGCAAATCGTACTGGACGCACTATACGAATGAGGAAGTAACTAAGCTTCTGTATGAAGGCCAGAAAACGTCGGATGGCGCGGGCCGCGGCGAGATTTACGCCAAGCTGCAG
Organism: Paenibacillus sp. NPDC058071; assembly: GCF_042885235.1. Classification (NCBI taxonomy): domain Bacteria; kingdom Bacillati; phylum Bacillota; class Bacilli; order Caryophanales; family Paenibacillaceae; genus Paenibacillus; species Paenibacillus sp. NPDC058071. The sequence goes on along the minus strand of NZ_JBHVSK010000019.1, from coordinate 16,740 downwards.
CAGATTCTTGCAGATGAAGTGCCTTACATTCCTTTGTACTATCCTGATATTCTGATTGGCGCCCGTTCTTCCGTGGATGGCCTGGTGGTTCTTCCGAACGGCAGTCTTCGCTTTGAAGATGTTCAACTCAAAAAATGATTAAATCAAATACAGAGATAAAGCCATCCGTTAAAGGGGATTCATCGCGCAGATGGCTGACCCAGGCGCTGCTTCGAGCAGCGCTTGTCGTTATCTGCGTGGTGACAGCCGTCTTTTTTCTAATCAGAATCGTACCCGGAGATCCTGCCAAGATGATCTTGGGAGAATACAGCACGCCCGAGGCTATTGCCAATATGCATCACACGCTCGGACTTGATCTTCCAGTCGGTGAACAGTATGTTCGGTTTGTGAAAAATTTAGTGACTCACGGGGACACCGGAGCTTCGATTATTTCCGGCACTTCTGCCAGAGAGCTGATTGCGGATCGTGCTCCTGTTACATTGCTGCTAATTGTGATGGCCAGTCTTCTGGCCATCCTTCTTTCACTTGTGCTGGCTATACTCGCGGCAACCAACAAGGATAAGCTGCTGGATCATTTGATCCGCATTTTTCCAACCATTACGCTGGGGATGCCGGTGTTTTGGGTAGGATTGCTGCTCATTCTGCTGTTTGGCGTTCATCTGCGCTGGTTTCCTGTAGGAGGCGTGGGTGAGGGCTGGACGGGAATGCTGCATAGTCTCGCACTGCCAGCTATAACGGTAGCTTTTACACAAATTCCTACGCTGGTCAGGTCCCTTCGGGCACAAATGCTGGAGGTATTGGAGTCCGATTTTCTCGTGACCTTAAAGGCTGCGGGCATTCCGAGAAGGGTGATCCTGCTGAAGCATGTGCTGCGCAATTCCGCGCTGCCAACCTTGATGCTGCTTGGGGTAAATATCTCTTATCTGATCGGCGGAACGCTGGTTGTTGAACAAGTATTCGGGATCAAGGGAATCGGTAGCTTGCTGTTCTCATCGATTTCGAAACGGGACTTTCCGGTCATCCAAGGCATCGCGCTTTATTGTGCGATCGCTGTCGTGATCATCAGCCTATTGGTCGAACTGGCTTCCTGGCGGCTTGACCCCCGGACGAAAGGAAAACAATGAAATCTACTACATTAGACCTGCCGTTGCATTCGGATATTCAGCGCAAAAGCACGTTTCAAAGAATACTAAGCACGCCCTCGCTTGTCGCGGGAGGCATTATGCTTCTTTTACTGGTCGGCTTAGCTGTATTGGCGCCTGTCATCAGCCCTTATCAGCCTAGCGAGCAAAATCTGTACGCGATTCTGAAGCCGCCGTCGGCCGAGCACTGGTTAGGAACCGATCAGCTTGGGCGGGACGTATTTTCAAGGCTGATTTATGCCGCCCGGAGTGATCTGAAGATCATGGTGCTGGCTGAGATCATCCCTTTTTGCACAGGTGTATTTCTGGGGATGTTAGCGGGGTACTACGGCAAATGGGTGGACAGCGTCATCTCTCTGGTGACCGATACCTTCATTGCTTTTCCGTTCTATTTGATCGTGATTATCGTTGCCTTTGCCAGTGGCGCTGGACAGAGGGGGATTTACATTACTTTTATTTTAGTCGGATGGATTGTGTTCGCTCGGGTGACGAGAGGGCTCAGCGCCTCTTTCCGCAAGCAGGAATGGATCGCTTCGGCACAAACGCTCGGGCTTTCCGGCGTGAGAATTATTTTGCGCCATTTGCTGCCTAACGTCTTGCCGCAGGCGGTTGTTGTACTGATGACGGATATGGTGGGGCTGCTCGTAGCCATTGTTACTCTTGGTTATCTGGGCATTGGTATTGCGCCTCCGACTCCGGACTGGGGAACGATGATCGCAGACGGACAATCCTTTATTACTACAGCATGGTGGCTTTCGGCCGTTCCTGGGTTCGCAGTCGTCTACACGGGAATTGCTTTGTCCCTTACGGGTGATGGCCTGGCGGATTTGTGGAGGAGAAAATGAGTGCTAGTCCTATCTTGGAAGTGGAAGAACTGTCTGTTGCCGCAGGGTCCAAAACATTAGTATCGGGTGTAAGCCTTACGCTGGACAGAGGCGAGAGCCTGGGGCTTGTCGGAGAGTCCGGTTCAGGCAAATCGCTTACGCTGCGTGCCATATTGGGGCTGCTTCCTCGTGGTGTGGAACAAGTGGGCGGAACCATTAGAAATGAGGTTCGTGCGGCGATGATTTTTCAAGATCCGCGCAAATCGCTTGATCCACTTTGTCCGGTTGTTCGCCAAGTGGAGGAGGTTGTCTATTACAGGCAGCGAGTAAGCCGTAAAGCTGCACGTACCATTGCGCTGGAGCTGTTGGAAATGCTGGGGCTTCCGGATTCCTTGAAAAAAACGGATCGCTATCCAAGCCAACTGTCAGGCGGTCAATGTCAGCGTATTGTTATCGCGATCGCTTTGGCATGCAAGCCTGGAATTCTGCTCTGCGATGAGCCGACGACAGCCCTTGACGTTACAGTGCAGCAGCAGATTTTAGAGACGATTACCCGCTTGCAGCAAGAGCTGGATTTTGCGATGGTATTCGTTACCCATAACCTTGCGATTGCCGCGACCCTATGTTCCAAGCTTTGCGTCATGAAACAAGGCAGTATTGTAGAGCGCGGGGAAGCCTTGAGCCTTTTACAGCATCCGCAGCATCCATATACCCAAATGCTGATTGAGTCCGTACTGCCTTTACCCGAGCTTGAAGGGAGTGCAAGCGTATGAGTACGGGACTGCGTATCGAAGATTTGACCGTTCATTATGATCATTTTACTGCACTCGATAAAATAAGCTTGGAAATTCAGCCGCATACGACGCTAGGTCTTGTCGGCGAATCCGGTTCGGGCAAGTCTACGCTTGCACGGGTGATCGCCGGATTGATCTCTCCTGTACAGGGACAGGTGCTGCTTGGCTCGCATGTATTAGGGAAGAAGCGAAGCCGGGAGCAGCATAAGAAGATCCAGATGATCTTTCAGAACCCAGACTCTTCTTTCAATCCCAAGCATACGATCCGGCAAATTCTTGCCGAAGCGCTGTTGTTCCATAAAATTGTGGACCGTTCACAAGTGGACAAAAGATGCAAGGAGCTGCTCGCGAGCGTCCGTATGGATGAAAGTGCGCTTGACCGATATCCGCATGAATTTTCTGGGGGGCAGCGTCAGCGTATTGCGATTGCCCGTGCTCTGAGCGTTGAGCCGAGCATACTGATCGCCGATGAACCTACAAGCGCGTTGGACGTTTCGGTCCAACTGAGTATTCTTGAGCTTTTTAACAAGCTAAAATCGGAGCTTAATCTGACGATGTTGTTCATCTCCCATGATCTTGGCGTCATCCATGCAATCAGCGATAACGTTGCCGTTATGCGCCAGGGACGACTGGTTGAGGTGAACACAAAGGAGCAATTTTTTACCCGACCATCGTCTTCCTATAGCCATGAATTATTATCTGCCGTTCCTAAAATGCCAACATCCCATATCTCAGGAGGGTTCTCATGAGTCAACAGCGTCAAGGATTCGTACCACTTACTCTATCGGAGCATGACCGTCTCACGGAATTGCTGGCCAGACTACTGTCTACGAAAGAGGCAGCGGTCATTATTCCGGGTGAAGCCATTCTCGGCATTGAGGCCATTGCTGCTGGCATCTCTGCGCCTGGGCGGAGGATTTTGAATGTTGTGACAGGGCCGTATGGCGATATTTTCGGACAGTGGCTGGAGCGCGGCGGCGCCGAGGTTATTGAAATCAAAGTTTCGTTCGATGAAGTTGCGACAGTGGAAACCGTGGCAGCAGCCATTGAACAATATAAGCCCGTTGCTTTGTCCTTCGTGCATGCTGAATCGGTTACTGGAGGGACAAACCCTACGGAAGAGATTCTGAAGGCTGCTCGCAGCGCCAACCTCATAACCATCGTAGATTCGGTTTCTGCGATTGGGGCGGAGCCTGTGTTGCTTGACGAGTGGGGCATCGATTTTGTAACAATTGGGGCGCAAAAAGCGCTAGCCGGTCCGAACGGCGTCAGTGCTGTAGGAATCTCCCCGCGTGGCTGGGACTTCATCGCCTCCAATGAACGCGCACCGCGGAACTCAATCCTTTCCTTGCTTGATCTGAGACGCTCATCCGATACGAAGGATTCCTCCTTCCGTGTTCCGGCTAACATTCCGGTGCTGGAGGCAAGGGCGCTCATTGAAGCGCTGGAGCGTATTGAAGAAGAAGGGTTGGAAGCCGTTCACCGTCGGCACCGTTTCGCTTCATCGGCAACAGTCGCCGGTTTGGAAGCACTTGGGCTTGAGCCATGGCAGGTCAATGAGGGCAACTATGCTCCGTTGAATACGACTGTTCGTATTTCCAAAGATAGTGCCCTGGATATCGCTCAGCCGATCGGCATCGTCGCGCCTGGAGATGGAGCGATGCTCCACCAATTGCTGCGAATTAACCATTACGGCACCAATGCTAGTCGGCACAGTGTTGAACAAGCGCTCACAACTCTTGCCGAGCTTACAGGCCAAGATCCAGCAGCGGCCATTGCCGCCGCGCGGTCGATCTGGGAGGGTGCCGATGAGCATTAATTCCCAACACGAACAGACCTTCAGCCATATTTTTATTGCAGGCATTGCAGATAAACGATTTGATATCACGATAAAAAACGGTGTTTTTTCATCTATAGTTGAGTCGAGTATTGCCTCACCTTTGCAGCCCTCCGATTCTGGCAGAGATCTGTGGATTGCTCCCGGCGTCATTGATTTGCATACCCATCTGGCTTGGACGGACTTCGATCATGACGACCAGTTGAAGCGTGATTCGCAGGAGATTGAAGGGCTGCAAGCACAAGCTTTTGAAGCAACGCTGCGGACAGGGGTGACTAGCGTACGTGATGCCGGTGGACTTGCGCCTGCAACTGTGGAGCATATCCGCCAACATTATGGACAGCCTCTAAGTGTCCACACCTGCGGTGATATGCTAGGAGCGGGAGATGCGCGGGGGCCTGAATTTTTACAACAGCGAGTTCAAGAGATTGTAGCTTCCGGGGCGACCTGGATCAAAATTCTTGCAACCGGAGGGCTGGGCTCGCCGTCAGAAGCCGTGTTGAATCCTGTCTTTACGGAGGAAGAATTTGCAGCCATTGTGCGCGCTGCGCATGACTTAGGTGTGAAGGTTCTGGTGCATGCCTGGGGCGGAGCGGCGCTGGATTGGTCGATTAAATATGGGGTCGCCTCTATCGAGCATGGCATGTTTATGACAGAGGATCAGGCTTACCGGCTGGCTCAGTCTGCAACAGCATTTGTGCCTACAGTGTCCATCTACCGGATCGCCGCTGACCCATCCAGTGTGCTGGCGTTGAATCCGGTTCTATGTGAACGGGCAGCCCGTGCCGCCGAAGCTCACCCGAAGGCTGTAAGCTATGCGAGGAAAGCAGGCGTTCGCATTGGCTTCGGCACCGACTATGCCACCCCAATGCTGCATGGCACCAACTTGGACGAGTGGGAAGCCCTAATCGACTGCGGGTTGACACGCGCAGAAGCTTGGCACGCCGCTACAGCGGCGGCTGCCGATATTTTAGGTTACGGAGACAGCCTCGGGCGAATCGCCGAGGGCTTCATAGCCGATGCGATTATCTTTGACGGAGACCCTTATCAGGCGGAGAACGCCAAGGCATTGCAGGAGAGTATTGTTTCGGTGATTAAGGGTGGAGTGGAGAAGTAGCGGTAGAGAGGAAGAGGTGTTTTTCTGCTGCTGCTAATGGAAGAGTATTGCGGGAAGCCATGGAATCAGTTGATTTCATGGCTTTTTTGAGTGCGGTCAGCTGGGGGCAAACGGGCTGAATCGTTTGCTTTCTCGTTATTCTGAGATGTTTGAATGCTTGGGAATCGCCATGCGGACCCGTATTTACAGTGGTGCAAGAAGACGGAGGCTATAGGGACTATCCGCCCATTGTAAATGTTCAAAATTTTTACAGAAAGTGTTGACAGTGGGGGATTATTTTTGTAAGATATAAAAGTTACTTGAAGGAATTAAGGTGACAATTAGACAAGTCCTATGGGGCCATAGCTCAGCTGGGAGAGCGCATCGCTGGCAGCGATGAGGTCAGGGGTTCGATCCCCCTTGGCTCCACCAAACACGAAATTATAACACGCCAAATCTGGCGTGTTTTTTTGTGTTTGGTGGAGCCCATTAAGGGGGCGAACCCCGGGGTTCAGTCCGCGCGGACGAAGCGAATGAGAAGGAGCACGGCGTCTGAATCTACCGTAGCGGTCGTCATCGGGGAATGGGCTTCGTCGGTAACAATCAAGATTCGGACATCCCAAGATGGACTAGTGAGTTAAACGAGCATAATCCCCAAGGTTCCATAATGTAAAAAGCCTTTAAACACAATGGTGTTTAGAGGCTTTTTCATTTCTTTGCATTACTTGACTATGTCATTCATTGCATTTTATCATATACCAACTAAAGGAAATTGCTGAAAGAAGTCGAATATCCTTATTTAATAATTTATGTTCAATTTTGAGATGGAGGATATCATGAATCCTGTATACATAACAAGCATTGGTAAATTTTTGCCGGGAGACCCCGTAAGCAACGATGAAATAGAAGAGTTTCTGGGTAAAGTCGGCGGCAAAGGATCGAAGTCGATGCGCCGCATTCTGGAGCAAAACAAAATCCGATATCGGCACTACGCCATAGATAAAAACCAAAGCAGCTTGTTTAGCAATGCGGAAATGGCTCATTTAGCGATACGCGATGCTTTAGATAAAAATAAAGAGGAACTATTCGATCAAATTGACTTTTTAGCGGTAGGCACAACCCAAGGGGACCTGCTCGTTCCCGGGTTTGCCAGCATGGTTCATGCCGAAACCGGATTGCCTGTAATGGAAATTGCAACTCACCATGGCGTTTGCGCCAGCGGCATGCAAGCACTCAAAAATGCGTACCTGCAAATTCAATCCGGAGAGAAGCGAGCGGCCATTTCCTGTGCCAGCGAATTTCCAAGCCGTGTATTCAAACATACCCGCTTTGAAGCACAAGCCAAGTTCATGGAGCACCCTATTCCTTTCGATACGGATTTCCTTCGGTTTATGCTCTCTGACGGCGCGGGAGCAACTGTACTTCAACCTAAACCGAGCAGTAAAGGGTTATCTTTCAAAATAGAATGGATCGACAACAAATCTTACGCGAATCTGTATGACGTATGCATGTATGCCGGCATAAATAAAGAAGATTCGAACGGTCATCTAGCTAGTTGGCTCGATTACTCTTCAATTCACGAAGCGGCCGACATTGGGGCTGTCAACCTAAAGCAGGATATCCGCCTTGTCAATGAAATGCCAAAGGTCGGCGTAAAACGATTTTTTGAGCTTGTTGAAGAAGGTAAAGTTCACCCATCGGACATTGATTGGATGGTGTGCCACTACTCTTCGCATTTTTTTCGGGACGAAATTTTTCGGCTGATGGAACTCGGAGGAATGACCATTCCAGAACACAAATGGTTTACGAACCTATACACCAAAGGGAATACCGGTGCCGCTTCGATCTATATCATGCTGGAGGAATTGCTGAATGAGGGTCATCTCAAGCCGGGTGAAAAGGTGCTATGCATGGTGCCGGAGAGCGGCAGATTTCAGACCTCGTACATGCTGTTGACGGTCGTCGGTTCTGATCACGCAGCCAACGCACAACTTCAGGAGCGGCAGCCGGAGGCACCCCATCTGAAATATGATGAAACGAACTGGCTCCAAACGTCTCTAGTCCGTCAATTAATCAATATCTGGATCGATTTCGAGCAGAAGCTAGCTCACGTTCCAATTATCCATAAACTGTATCGAGGGAAATTTACTATAGAAGATTATAAACTGCTTATGGAAAATATACGTCAGCAGGTAATCGATGGATCGCAGTGGATCGCGCGCGCCGCTTCCTACATTTCAATTGATCATATCGATTTAAGATCGATGTTTATCGCTCATGCCCGCGATGAGCACCGCGATTATCAGATCCTGGAACGAAATTACACAGCCGTTGGAGGAGACCTTACCGTTATACAGTTAGGCGAGAAAAACATCGGCAGCGAAGCACTCTCCGCCTATTTGTTTCAACGTGCAAGCAAGGAGAATCCGTTCGACTTGATGGGGGCGATGTGGATTATTGAAGGTCTCGGATGCCGAATGGCGAGATATTGGGGGGAAATGATCCGGGATCAGTTGGGCTTAACGAATGAACAAGTGTCTTTCCTACTATATCACAGCGATTCTGACGAGAAGCATTTTGAGCGTCTAGAGGCGGGTATTCAGCATCCGATGCTAACCTCGGACATAGCTGCGCGGATCGTGAAGACTGCTAAAACAACAGCAAGGTTATATTTATTACAATTGGAGGAGCTGGGAAACGTATGAGCCAAACAGAATATTTCACCAAGATGTCTCATGACAAACGGGACCCCAACCCGTTTCTGGCGATCTTTCTGGATCGCAGCATTCCCTTCAACGAGGAGGCGAAAGCCGCTTATCTGAAAGACTGCTCAAGCAGGTCGAGGCAGTTCCTTTTGCCGTTATTAAGGCCGCTGGCCCGATTGTCTATCATTCTGATTCAAATTTATAAAATCGTGTTGCCCAAAGCATTTACTTCATCCAAGAGACTTCATCAATTTTTGTATTGGGGTATGAAAACATTCGTTAGTGCAGATGCGAACTATATGATCCTTCGTCATTTCTATCTCGGTTCCGAAGTGCTTCAGTTCATACGCGATAATGTGCCGGGCATTCAGGTAGAGATGAATCCGCTAAAACCGACGAATCTTGACCCCATAAAGGATGATTTGTTTCTGAACCACGACCTGAACTTGTATAATTTCATCATCAATCTAAATAAAGAGCTCATCGCAAAAAATATTGACGTCGTCAAGCAAGATCACCTCAATTTTGACGCGATTACGACAAGTCCGATCCCGATAGAGCCAATGCCCAACCGGTGGACCAATTTTCTCGATCTCACAACGGCCATCGAGTGTTTTACACCGGCCTACCAGATCTTCTTAACGGACAACGATTTTTGGCGTGCCACAAATTCGCTGCAACTTGATGAAACAGTAGGAATTTTAGCATCCAAAATCATTGGTACCAACGACAGACTCGCACTGATCAACAACAAGCATCCAATGGTCCCGCTTACGACTCTTCGCGCCGGATTCCGATTAGTGCTTCATGGTCTTGCAACGGAGCAGCTCCATGCGTTGTTAGTCGAGTTAAAGCATGCACAGGATAGCAAACTTACACAGTCAATTTAGGTTTAAGATAACTTCCTCTCCTTTTCCTGAATGTGAGTGGAGAACAACAAGTCGAAATACGGGAGGAAAAACCCATAGTTTCCTGTATTTTTGCTGTGATGATAGCTGTGACGCCTAGTAAAGCTTAGCAGGCTCCTCATCGTGCGCTCTGGGAAAAGATCGAAATTATAATGACCGAGAACATTCAATATCATGCTCATCAAAGGCAGTGTCAGCAGTGATAGAAAGGAAAACGAATACAATATTAGCGCCGTGGTCATCACGCTGCCTAGCAGCAATGCCTCGGCAAAGTGAAAACTGTATGTGGAGTACGAAGTGGGCGTGACGGATTGGTGATGCAAATAATGGACATGCTTATACAGCCATTTGGTATGCAACAATCGGTGACATAGATAAAAGTGAATCTCATTCCATAGAAATAGCGCGATAATCTCTATAGGCAATTTCCACCAATTGAAAGTCCAAGTCACATGAAGAATTCCATGATTAATCAAATATACGGTAAAAAGAGTGATAAGACCGAACATTACTATGGATATTAGCGAGAACACAATTTCTCTTTTTTGCTGTTTTATCTTTAACGGCCGACTATCAATAACTTTACCTTTAGCCAACTGGGTTAACCGATGGCCCATCCACGCCCCGCCAAAATATAAAACAAGAAACCCGGCAACAGTCAAGACAAACACGAACGCATAATTCATTTCCATATGCTACCCCCACGGTATGTCATGCTTACATCACATACTCATGGAAAGTATATCAAATTCATATCAATTCTTACAGAGCAATCTGGTTTAATTTCCCTCTCAAACTGACAGGTTGATAGCCATTATTTAGAATTTTTCACGACAAATGAGAATGTGATATGGTAGTGAAACCAACCAACGTGGGAGAGCGCATCGCTGGCAGCGATGAGGTCAGGGGTTCGCCCGCGCGCAGGGAGTGACCGAGATGCTTCGAAGAGTTTGCATCAAACGGACGAGCACGGTGTCTGAATCAACCTTAGCGATCTACTTCATTGAGTTGGCTGTGCTAGCAAATTTAATCAAGATTCGGACATCCCAAGATGGATAGGCGAGTTAGAGCGAGCCTAATCCCCCTTGGCTCCACCAACATCTTAGATACAAACGGCAGATATTGCTGTTTTTTCATTAACATTCAGTGTGGCAGCGCTAATGCATGGACCGGAATATTGATTGGCATTATAAGGATATTGGTGTTCTTCTCGCATCTCTGAGTCAAACTATATTGGAAAGTGAAGTTACCCTCGAGACTTATCTCCCTGGGCGTCACCAAACAAATAAAATCAACCACGCAATCTGGGTGTGGTTGATTTATTTGTTGTTTGGCGGAGCTTCGTCAGCTATGCAATTGGATATTAGACAACCCTACGAAATTAAACGATGTCAGCTATTGTGTTGTTGTAATTCAGTCCGAGTTGATAAGCTTGCTCCAGCAGTTGCTCTTGAACTTCTGGGTTTGGATCCAAAGTGTTATATAGTAATTCAACCTTACTGTTTGAAATGCCGCAATAATTGGCTATTCCTACATTTAAATGATGGTATATCATATTATCATATTGCCTCTTCGCAAGGCCTTCTTTGGTATCTGCCGCTAGACCAAGCCAAAGCACTTGACGATGATGCAGTTTGTTTGAGCCGTATGCAAAATCTTTGTTCCACACCCGATCAATATATCCCTTCAGCATTGCGGGTACACTGAACCACCAAACTGGGAATACAAATGCAAGAGCATCATGTTTCTTCATACGTGCTATTTCAGTCTCAACTTCAGGGGAGAAAGTTTTAATGGATGACCAATCGGGCTCATCTGCTGGACCTAACACAGGATTAAATCCGATGCGATGCAAATCCAGCACTTCGGTCTCATGGCCTGCATCAGTTAGGCCTTGCGTGAATTTATTGGCAACAGCAAAGGTTAAGGAATCCGCCCTTGGATGTGATACGACAGTCAATACTTTCATGATACAGCACCTTCCAATCTCTACTTTTTATATTGGATTATGATACAATTGAATTATGCAGTATGGTGTAAAAGTCAGCAATAACGCACTTTTTTGTTCTTATAGAACCATAAGGTTCTTTAGGTACCGAAAGGTAACTACAATACTTTTTAAAGGAATGTTAGCCGATGCAAAACCAACCGATAAAGGAATATAATATCCCTGCAGAAGCGACGCTAGAGGTAATCGGGGGCAAGTGGAAGCTGTTAATTTTATGCTATCTAAATTGCGGGCCGATGCGATCGAGCGAGTTCAGGAAGGAAATTCCTGATATATCTCAAAAAATTTTAACCCAGCATCTTCGGGAGATGGAAGAAACGGGCATCATCAACCGAACGGTATATAATGAAGTACCGTTAAAAGTTGTCTATGAGTTGAGTGAATTAGGGAAGTCTTTGAAGTCGATATTAGACCAATTGGGTGAGTGGGGGGAGCATTACATCAATGCTCGAAAAAGTGAGAAGCTGTTTTGAGTTAAGGTAGTGTGGACAACAACGGGAGGTGGATATCTTCGTTGAATTGTGTAGTGTGAAATTAGCTCAGCTGGGAGAGCGCCATGTAGCATTCACACACCCAGCAAAATGATGAATTAAATATCGTGGGGAATTAGCTCAGCTGGGAGAGCGCATCGCTGGCAGCGATGAGGTGAGGGGTTCGATCCCCCTTGGCTCCACCAAATAAGACATTCAACGCAACCTGTAAAGGGTTGCGTTTTTTTATTTGGTGAATTGCCAAGGGGGAGATGAGCCCCTATAGGTTCGCCCGCGCGCAGGGAGTGACCGAGATGCTTCGAAGAGCTTGCATCAAACGGACGAGCACGGCGTCTGAATCTACCTTAGCGATCTACTTCATTGAGTTGGCCTCGAAAGCAAATTTAATCAAGATTTGAACATCCCAAGATCGATAGGCGAGTTAGAGCGAGCCTAATCATCCTCGGCTCCATCAAAAATAAACCTTGTTGCACGGCGATTTCCCGATGCTTTTTAATTTTCTGTAGGCTTTAGAAACCGGTTGAAAAACCTTCGTGGTCACAGTATGGGAATAACGCTTTTAAGGTGCCCAGCATTTGATTACCTCTCGACAGGTCTACCTATCTGTTTAGGTATCATGGAAATGATATATGATTATTTTGTTGAAAATGCTATAAGTACAATCTCAGAATGTTTATTTGGTAGTAAAAATGTTTAATATTGATAGAATATGTATAATGAAGTGGTTCTCCAGTTGGATAAGCCTACTTAGTGACATTAGGATGATTGGATAATTATTAATCTTATGGGAGGAGGATTTGCGAATTCGTAAAAGATCCTTAGACTGCAATATGTGATTCGAAGAAGTGAATTAGCAGACAATCCTGCGAGCTAAGTCTTCGACCCAGTCGCTAGGCGCTCTTTAAGCCTCTAGGAATCGTGAATATTGAGGACGTTATATGAAATTCGAATTCTATTCCATGTTAAGAGGTGATAGTTGTGGTAAATATAGACTTAGACTATTTTGCTGTAGAATGTGCAAATGGGCACCTAAATGAATGTATATATTATGTATGCAAGGAATGTGGTATATCGCTTGAGAATCAACGACAAGATGTTGATCCGTATGTTGAATCTCGTAAATTGTTATTGGGGAACGTATTATCAAGCATTGAAATTAGAGAATTAGAATATAAAAACTTAAAAAAAGAAATTAGAAAAGGTATAAGAATTAAGAATTTCCACGAGAATGAAATAGGAAAAACTTCTGAGTATATTAGTATACTAAGTAATGAATTAAGCTTTGACATTTTCTACTCAATTAATATAACTCAAGAGGGAATTAAGTTAGTTGAAACGGCTGAAATTATTAATAAAATAGAGACATTCATGATTAAATTATATGATCTATTATGTGAAGTTACTTTATTTGAGCCTACTAAAGTATTTAGAAATATTCACAAAAGGCTTTTACTTACAGTTATTGCGTACAAGGAGTCTGTTGTTGAACTAATTATGGCAACAATTGCTATGAACGTTGACGATGCTATGAAATTGAAAGATACCTCAAAAGTAAAGTTGGATAATTCAGAACAAGAAGTAACAATACTTGGAAGTATATTTACTGCTCATAATATCGGAAATTTAACTGATTTGTTTCAGAATGGTGAATTGAATCACTCAGCTATACTAGGAATGGTATGGCAAACATCCAATAATGGAACGATTGAAGAGAGAATTAGTGATGTGTGCAAGCAAACCAGTTACTATTTTCGATCAATTTTATCTAGAGATAAAATGCACTATTCAAATGATGATCTATTGCAGCTGTCTATCTATAAGTATGTTGGTACTATAGCATTTGATGATGAAAGTTTCTTTAGAAAGGTGAGTACTGCATACAAAACTTATGAGAAAGCTTTCGAAAAGAATAATAGTTTAGTTAGGGAGTTCCTTAATCGATATACTGAAAAATACAAGTATATGTCCAAATAGTTAAGTGACCTTTCAATAGCGATTGGATTTGTTTATGGTAATAATCCTTCTGATCATGTTCTTATGACAAACGGACTGAAATGGTATAAAGATCTATGTGAGGGAATATATCGTGATTCCATGATTTTTCTATTATTGGCAAATTACATAGATAGAGACAAGAGTTTTGATATCGATGAATTAATTGAATGGACCGGATTTGGTGATATTTGTGGTCAGCTTGCATCGCAAACAAAGTCTAAGCTTAATTACTTTGTTGAAGGTGTAGATAGTATCATACGTCATTCCGAAGCTCATGTAGACTATGATATAGATATCGACATGCAAATGGTAATACTAAGGAACAGACAAAAGAAAACTAAAACTATCTCGACTAAAGAGTATAGATTTGATGATTTCTTCGACCAGATGAATCTACTAGCTGAGACAGTGTTTTCATCGATTGCAGCGTTTACGGTATTCCTAATTAACAACAAGTATCAAATTGATAATGTAGATTCTTATTTTGAAGAAGATGAGGTGACAAACAAATCACTTGGAGTATACGCTCTATTGAGTTTATATGGTATTTTGATAGATCAAGAGAATGAGAATGACAGCGCAATGGAGTTATCTGGTGTGTACATTGGAGAAGTTGAACAGTTCTCTTTTGAGTCGATCCGAGCAATTTTTGCACCATTAGTTCAGGCAAAACCTCATTTAACCGATGTTAAACTAGAATTGAGTGATAATAAAGGAGAAAAGTTTGGGCATATTAAAGTCAGAACGGACTATATTATAAACTCATTTAATGAAAACGGAATCAAAAAAGATTTTTGGGTTTTAATGTATATGCTCTCTACTAAAATTGAAAGTATATATGAGTCTGATGAAGTAGAGAATAAGAACGATGATAAATTTATATCAAGTATTATTCAACTCATATTTCCTACATTAAAAGAAATTGATAATGAGAAAAAAAGAATTATTCGAACTGGAAAAGTTTGTACTATTGAATTTGGTTGGATAATTGATCAAATAAAATATGTTGAAATGATTGCAGGAAAATACTTAGAGCATTCGTTTGAGCCAAGGTTAATTCGCCATGTAAGTCAAATTTTCAAAAATATTAATGCCGCAATAAATGTAATTATAGAGTACAATTCTAACCCCACTATTAACTTAGATCTTGAATTCAAGAAAATATCGAAAGAAATGATGAATGTAGCACATTGCTTTGAATACTTATCAGGAGAAATTAATGAAATGGAACTTTTCATTAATTATTCAGAGGAAGGTAAGAACTTGTACAAGAACGTTACGGTTAATTCACCTTGCCCTTGTGGTAGCGGGAAAAAATACAAGAAGTGTTGTAAGAAGTATATACTAAGGAATTAGAACATCAGATAACACGACAGTTTCCTACACTCCTTCCGATGACACAGTCCTTGCGAAGCAAGGATGCGCCACTTTTTCCTATAAGGTGTTAAAGGGAAGGAACGTCGGAAACTGCGGGAACGTTATGTTAAACCCCTTTAACCCATTGATATCAAAGAGTTATAATTATATTTAAGTCAGGAGAGAATTGTTAGAAGAAAATAATGGTAAGTTAATGTTATATTGAAGTGCGACTGAAAGAGCCTTGTCCCACAAGGCCTTCTCTCGCAATTCCTCTAACATACAAATCCCTATCGCTCTACTGGCAGCGATGAACCCCTATAGGTACGCCCGCGCGCAGGGAGTGACCGAGAGACATCGAAGAGTTTGCATAAAACGGAGGAGCACGGCGTCTGAATCAACCTTAGCGATCTACTTCATTGAGTAGCTTCGTTAGCAAGTTTAACCAAGGTTCGAGCGTCCCAAGATCGATAGGCAAGTTAGAGCGAACCTAA
The DNA here is from genome assembly GCF_042885235.1 of Paenibacillus sp. NPDC058071. Classification (NCBI taxonomy): domain Bacteria; kingdom Bacillati; phylum Bacillota; class Bacilli; order Caryophanales; family Paenibacillaceae; genus Paenibacillus; species Paenibacillus sp. NPDC058071. The sequence continues at coordinate 1,090 of NZ_JBHVSK010000019.1, read as the reverse complement.
TCCCCCTTGACCCCATCAATACCGAAATTATCTGTAGAAAAAATAGAACCGAACAAAACGAAGAGCCCTCGGAATCGATAAATAAGGGTTTTTTCTTTTGTCTTTTTCTGATGTACGCTTCGATCATCAAATTGGAAATAGCTCAAGACAAGTTCAGCGGCCGCCAATACACCTACAATGGTATTGAGTTTAATGCAGATGGCTATGGAAAGATAAAGAATATCCGTGTGGGGAGTACGGACTATCGAGTCAGAAACACGCTAGCTGAATTAGTAGATTGGTATGGAGTAGAGAATCTGAGAATGTCCTATGGTGAAATTTACATTCGATTGAGTAAGAGCCGAATTATTATGTTTAATATGGCTACATACGATAGCAGTGATCTGTTCGATGGGAATGTTGTTAAGGGAATGGAAATTATTGAACTTGGTGATCGGTTTCATGAGAAGTGGGATCCTATGCGTCCATTAGAGTATCAGGAGGAATAGTTAGTGTACTTAGCGCCCACGCTGCGCTTTTCTTATATGGTGCAGGAAAAATGCAAATTAATGTCGAATACCACCGAAGTTAAAACATGCTGACGTAAGTGCGTAATTGTATTAGGTGGCACGACAGAAGTTCAAGTAGATGGACTATTAAAATGGATCATTATCCAGGATTGAGGTAAGACGTGATAATCGAGTGTCCATACTGTGATTCCAAAGTAGATGGCGTTGTAAAAGGCGAGCATGAAACGTATGCCGACTATGAAAACTGTCCATCCAAACGAGTCCTTTTGGAATGTCCGATCTGCAAAAGCTCATTGCTAGCTCAAACAGAATACTGGCAGATAGGAAATGAAGAATATGAATGGAGCCATGGTGTTAGATTATGGCCTGAGCCTAGAAGAGAATTGTCTTGGGATCTACCTGACACGGTAAGCTTTTCCTTGAATGAGGCAGAGAAATGCTTTAAAGGTAGTGCTTACTTAGCTTGTGCTGTTATGTGTGGGAGAGTGGATTGTCAACATTAAATTAGACAGCTTTTTTAAGGGCTACATGGCGATACTGGACAGGTGTCATGTACCCCAGTGATCCATGAATTCGATGCT